>JBKDZW010000046.1:0-32670 GCA_047971685.1 Rhodoblastus sp. | reverse complement strand
GTGCTGTTGCAGGACAAGAGCGACGATCTCGCCGCGCTGCGCAGCCTTAGGGACCAGGGCGTATCCGTCGCGCTCGACGATTTCGGAACGGGCTTTGCGTCGATGAGCTATCTCAAGCGCTTCCCGTTCGACCGCCTGAAGATCGACCGTTCTTTCGTGGCCGATGCGCCGGGCGATGCGGGTTCTGCGGCGATTGTCGCGGCCACCATCCAACTTGCCTGCGCTTACGATATCGAGGTCACCGCCGAAGGTGTGGAGACCAGCGAACAATATCGGGCGTTGCGCGCGGGCGGCGTGAAGCTGATGCAGGGCTATTTGTTCGGCAAACCGGAAATGCTGACGAACGGCCTTCCGGAAATCGAAATCGCCGCTCCTGCCGCCACGGACATGCCGGAGAGCCGGCACGTGGCGTGAAACGTCCGCGCCTAGAGCATATCCCGCAAAAGTTGCAGACTTTTGCGACAGGGATATGCGGTGAAAACAACATGATAGAGCACGTCACACGATTTCGAGAAAATGTGACGTGCTCTATAGGCGCGTCTGGCGTCCGCCGGCGGGCTTTCTGGCGCCTGCCTCCCGGCGTCTATTCGTCTTCGCCGAAACGATTAGCCACCAGCGCCGTGATCGCCTCGATCGCCTGTTCGGCCTGCGGTCCGATGGCGGCGACCGAAATTGTCGTGCCAATGCCTGCGCCCAGCGTCAAAATACCCATGATCGAGGCGCCGCCGACCGTCTCGCCGCAGCGCGACACGAAGATGTCGCAGTCGAAATTCTCTACGCACTGGACGAATTTTGCGGTCGCGCGGGCGTGAAGCCCCTTTTTGTTGACGATCGGCAGCTCGCGCACGAGCGCGCCCTCGGGGAAGTCCGGTGCGCCTGAGCAATCTTCGCTCTGATTCGAAAAATCCCCGGATGCGTCCATCGTCGTTTCCGATCAATTATTTCCCGCTCAGAACCCGGCTGGCGATCTGAATATATTTGCGGCCGGCGTCCTGCGCCTGGGTCGCCACGGCCTCGAGGCTGGAATGGTCGCGCACGGAGGCGAGCTTGATGAGCATGGGCAGGTTGATGCCGGCCACCACTTCGATTTTCGCGCCGTTCATCACCGATATCGCCAGATTGGACGGCGTGCCGCCGAACATGTCCGTGAGCAGGATCACGCCCTGGCCCGAATCGACGGAATTGACGGCGGCCATAATGTCGCTGCGCCGCTTTTCCATATCGTCTTCCGGGCCGATGGCGATCGTGGCCAATTGCTTCTGCGGCCCGACGACATGTTCAAGCGCGGAGCGAAACTCGATCGCCAGAGAGCCATGGGTCACCAGGACCATGCCGATCATTGGGTGCAACCGTTCATGTTCCGACGCGCCTGCGCGCACGATAGCCGGGGACCGCAGGCTTGCCGGAATTGTTTAACGATCCGCTCACGCCACGCTTCGCCGGGGAAGCGCGCAGCGGAAAATTCAAGACGAAACTTTTGCATGAAGCCTTGGAAGCTCCCGAAACCTTCTCTTGTCGCCGCCCGCAAATACGCCCGCTCTTCCCGTATCGGAGAGCGCGCGGCGAACATGCCTGGCGACGGGCGGCCATTTTGTGCGTCGTCGCGCGCTTGGCAAGGGAAATACGCAAATAAACCACCAATTTAGACATTCATTTGACGGATTCGCTCTAAAATCGCCTGCGCCGCCCCCGGCTCGCCGGCCGCCAGCGCCAGACGCGGAACGCTCACGCCTGCGATCGTGGCCGTTTGCTCGTCGGGCCCCGGCATGCGCGCGGGGCGGTCGGCGGCCCTGTCCCGCTCGACCAGATCGACAACGAGCCGCAATACGGCGGCCTTTTCATACGCTACCGGGAAAACGCCCTGACCGCGCCGCTCGATCCGGCCTGCGATCGCGGGATGGGGCGACAGCGCCAATCGCCCGCCGCAAACGGCGATCAGAACGCGGTCGTCGGCGACGAGCCGGCCGAACCAGCCGCGCCGGCGCGCTTCTTCGACCAGTTCTTCGGCCAGCCGGCTTTTGCCCGCTCCCGATTTTCCGCGCAGGAGAACGCCTGCCTCGCCGATAACGACGCCGACCCCGTGCAAAGAGCCGCGTGCAGCGTCTGGCGCGGCGTCGGAACCTGCGGGCCTCACCGCGCCGCCGCCGGCAGCCAGACGGAAAAGCGGGCGCCGAGCGGTTGCTCGGGATCGTGCGGGTCCGGCCGGTTCATGGCGCGGATACGCCCGTTGTGGGCTTCCACGATCTGGCGGGAGATCGACAGGCCCAGTCCCGAGTTCTGGCCAAAGCCGTGGTTGGGACGGTCGGTGTAGAAGCGCTCGAAAATGCGCTCGAAAGCATGGGCGGGAATGCCTGGACCATTATCGTCGACAATGATCTCGAAACCCTCGCGCGTTCCGTTGGCGCCGGGGCCGCGCGCCGGTTTCAGGCGCACGTGCACGACATCGCCGTGCTCGGAGAAGGAGCGCGCGTTGTCGATCAGATTGTTGAGCACCTGGCTCAGTCGCGAATCGTGGCCAAGCACGCGCCATGGCCTGGGGGCGCCGGCTGCGGGCTCAGCCTCGAAAACGACGCGCACCTCGTCGCCGCGCTCCACGCTCTGGGCGACGTCGACCACCGCCTGCAGGAGGGCCGACAGATCGACCTCGGCCATGTCGAATCGGGCAAGCTCGGCGTCGAGCCGCGAGGCGTCGGAAATGTCGCTGATGAGCCGGTCGAGCCGGCGCACGTCGTGTTCGATGACTTCGAGCAGGCGCTTGCGCGACTGGTCGGTTTTGGCGATTGGCAGGGTTTCGACCGCGCTGCGCAGCGAGGTCAGGGGATTCTTGAGCTCGTGGGCGACGTCGGCTGCAAAACTCTCGATCGCCTCGATGCGCAGATATAGCGATCCCGTCATGTCGCGCAACGCGGCCGACAAATGGCCGATCTCGTCGGAGCGGTCGGAAAAATCCGGGATCTCGTGCCGGGCCTTGCCGCCGCGCCGCACGCGCTCGGCGGCTTCCGCCAGTTTGCGGATCGGCTCTGCGATCGTGCCGGCGAAGAAAAGCGACAGCAGCAGCATGACGCTCGCCGACACCAGAAAGATGCGCACGATCGCCCAGCGCTCGGACGCGATGATCTTGTCGATGTCGCCGCCCTGCGTCGACAGCAGCAGCGCGCCGCGCACCGCGCGGAAACGCTGGATCGGAACGGCGACGGACACCACCGTTTCGCCGCGATTGTTCACGCGCACGATCGAGGCGGCCGCGCCCGCCAGCGCGCGCGCGATTTCCGGATAGGCGCGCCCGTCGCCATGCGCCGTTTCGGCATGGTCGCCTTGCCCGCTCGATCCGTACAGGCCCTTGATATGCGCCCAGGCGTCCGCCCAGAACCCCGTTTTGCCGCCGGCCGGCGGCAGGTCCGATGGCACGATCAGCGACCGGCTGGTGAGCGAGCGTGAGTCGAGCAGCATGTAGCCATCGCGGTCGTAGACGCGCGCGCGCGTGCGTGTCGGCGAGACCAGGCGGTGCAGCAAAGGCCCGATGCGGTCGGGATTGATCGAGAACTCGAGACTGGGCGAGGCCTCGTCGGACGGGCCGTAGCTCTGGCCCGGCGCGAGTTGCAGCAGCTTTTCCGGGTCGATGGCGATGGAATCCGTTTCCACCGTCGCCGAAGAGGCGATGGCCGAGGCAATGATCTCGCCCTGGATTTGCAGACTTTGCAGCCGCGCGTCGATCAGGCCGGCGCGGAACTGGTTGAGATAGAGAAAGCCAAGCAGCAGCGCGAACAGGCCGCCGAGATTGAGGACGATGATGCGCCGCGTGAGCGATGAGGAAAAACGCGCAAGCGCCCCCCGCCACAACTGGCGCAGGCGCACCATTTGCTTCAATCGCCGGATCGGCCGCACGACAATGTCGCTTTGCGCCTCGACGCTCATTCGTTTACGCCGCCGCTCCGGACCGCAAGCCCTCAGGCGCGCATGCCCCCTCGCGCAAGCCCGAAGGCGCGCGGTCCATGGCCAGACTTCCCTGAGTCACGTTTTCTTGCGTCACGCTTCCTTGAACCGATAGCCCACGCCGTAAAGCGTTTCGATCATTTCAAAATCGTCGTCCACCGCCTTGAATTTCTTGCGCAGGCGCTTGATGTGGCTGTCGATCGTGCGGTCGTCGACATAGACCTGGTCGTCATAGGCCGCATCCATCAGGGCGTTGCGGCTCTTGACCACGCCGGGCCGGGTGGCGAGCGCTTGCAGGATCAGGAATTCGGTGACGGTCAGCGTCACCGGCTGGCCGTTCCAGGTGCAGGTATGGCGCTCGGGATCCATGCGCAGGGCGCCGCGCTCCAGCAGTTTGACTTCCTGCTCTTTCTGGGCGGTCGCCTCTTTCGGGCTGGAGCGGCGCAAAATGGCCTTCACGCGCTCGACCAGCAGGCGTTGCGAAAACGGTTTGTGGATGAAATCGTCGGCGCCCATCTTGAGGCCGAACAATTCGTCGATCTCCTCGTCCTTGGACGTGAGGAAAATGACCGGCAGATCCGATTTCTGGCGCAGGCGGCGCAAAAGCTCCATGCCGTCCATGCGCGGCATCTTGATGTCGAAAATCGCCAGATCGGGCGGGTTGGTGCGCAATCCGTCGAGCGCGGAAGCGCCGTCCGTATAGGTCTGGACGCGATAGCCCTCGCCCTCCAGCGCAATGGATACGGAGGTCAGGATGTTTCGATCATCGTCGACGAGAGCGATGGTTGGCATAAAGAGAGAAGTCCCCGGTCGTTAGGCGTCCGCTCGACGCAAACTGGCGCTCCAGTCTGCGTTGCGACGCCCGAAAAAAAACTGCCCCGCGCGCGATAAATACGCCTGAAAACGCAAACCTCGAATGCGCCTGAAAGCGCGTCTGCGGCCCGCGGACGAAATGTCTTGGCCGTTTCCGGCCAAAATGCGACAAGTTGAAGGATTTATAGGCTCCAAACTGTGGGAAATCGAGACCCTGTCCAAGGAAAACGCTGAAAAACCATCAATGCGGCCTGCGGCGGCCCCCGCCTACGACGCTCTGGGCGAAGCCAAGCGTCTGCTGCGCGCCGTCCGCTCCGCCGCACTGGCGTCTCTGGACGCGCAGCGCCATCCTTTCGCCACGCTGGTCAATGTAGCGACCGCCCATGACGGCGCGCCGATCCTGCTGATGTCGAAACTGGCGGTTCACACCCGCAATCTCGAGGCCGCGCCCCAGGCCTCGCTTCTGCTTGCCGAGACCGGCAAGGGCGACCCGCTCGCCCATCCCCGCCTCACGATATCGGGGCTTCTGGCGCGCGACGCCGATCCCGCGCTGCGGGCGCGCTTTCTCGCCCGCCACCCCAAATCGGCGCTTTACGCCGATTTCGCCGATTTTTCGTTCTGGCGCATGATACCCGGCTCCTTCCACCTCAACGGCGGCTTTGCCCGCGCCGCCGATTTCGAGCCTGCCGCCGTTCTGACCGATCTTGCCGGCGCGCAGAATCTCATCGCGGCGGAAGAAGGCGCGCTCGCCCATCTCAATGCCGATCACGCCGAGGCATTGCGACTCTATGCCGCGAAATTCGACGGGCAGAAGGACGCGCGCTGGCATGCCACAGGGCTCGATCCCGAGGGTCTCGACCTTTCCGCCGGCGAACGGACCGCGCGAATCGCCTTTCCTTCCCGCATCGAAACCGCAGGCGCGTTGCGTGACATTTTAGCCGAGCTTGCGCGTCGCGCGCGCGACGCTGATGCGCAAATATGACTTTCTGTTGATACTACCGCACGAATTGAGACTTTGGCGCCTTGCCCTGGAGCCTCGCGCGCTCTAAACGTCGCGCCGATTTCGTTGATGTGAGACGATGCGTCCGGACCGCGATTCCCAACACGGGCGGTCCCGACCGACCGGGAGAAACGCATGAAAAATTTGGGCGATTTCAATCCCGCTTATGGCGCGGAAAAATTTGGCTTCAAGGATCTTGCGCGCGTTGCGTATAATTTCGAGGCGCCGTTCCTTTACGAGGAATCCCTGCAACGCCGCGAGGCGATCATTGCGCGCGGCGGCGCGATTGTCGCCGAGACCGGCCAGCACACCGGCCGCTCGCCGAAGGACAAGTTCGTCGTCGACGACGCGCTCACCGCCGACAGCGTGTGGTGGGAAAACAACGGCAAGATGACGAAGGAAAACTTCGACACCCTGCTTGCCGACTTCATCGAGCACGCCAAGGGCAAGGATCTCTTTGCGCAGGATCTGTACGGCGGCGCCGACCAGACCTTTCGGGTGAAAACCCGCGTGTTCACCGAGTACGCCTGGCACTCGCTGTTCATCCGCACCATGCTGATCCGCCCCGAGCGCTCGGAGCTTGCCTCCTTCGTGGCCGATCTCACCATCGTCGACCTGCCGTCCTTCCGCGCCGATCCCAAGCGCCACGGCTGCCGGAGCGAGACGGTGATCGCGATCGACTTCACCCGCAAGATCGTGCTCATCGGCGGCACTTCCTATGCGGGCGAGATGAAGAAGTCCGTCTTCACCTATCTCAATTTCGTTCTGCCCGCGCAGAACGTCATGCCCATGCATTGCTCGGCCAATGTCGGCGACAACAACGACGCCGCCGTCTTCTTCGGCCTGTCGGGCACCGGCAAGACGACGCTTTCCGCCGACCCCGAGCGCACCCTGCTCGGCGACGACGAGCACGGCTGGTCCAAGGACGGCGTGTTCAATTTCGAGGGCGGCTGCTACGCCAAGGCGATCAAGCTGTCGGAAGAAGCCGAGCCAGAAATTTTCGCCACCACCAAGCGCTTCGGCACGGTGATGGAAAATGTCGTGCTCGATCCGGTCACGCGCGTCCCCGACTTCGACAATGATTCGAAGACGGAAAACACCCGCATCGCCTATCCGCTCGACTTCATCCCGAACGCCTCGGAGAGCGGCCGCGCGCCGCACCCCAAGAACATCGTGATGCTGACGTGCGACGCCTTCGGCGTTCTGCCGCCGATCGCCAAGCTGGACCCGAGCCAGGCCATGTATCACTTCCTGTCGGGCTACACCGCCAAGGTCGCGGGCACCGAAAAGGGCGTGACCGAGCCGCAGGCGACCTTCTCGACCTGCTTCGGCGCCCCCTTCATGCCGCGCCATCCCTCGGTCTACGGCAATCTCCTGCGCGATCTCATCGCGCGCCATCACGTCGACTGCTGGCTGGTCAACACCGGCTGGACGGGCGGCAAATATGGCGAAGGCCGTCGCATGCCGATCCGCGTGACGCGCCGCCTGCTGCGCGCGGCCCTGGACGGCTCGCTGTCGAAGGAGCATTTCCGCACGGATCCCTATTTCGGTCTGGCCGTGCCGACTTCGGTGCCGGGCGTCGAGCCCCACATTCTCGATCCCGTCAAGACATGGAAGTCCAAGGCGGAGTTCGCCGAAACCGCGAAAAAGCTCGTCGCTATGTTCCGCGAGAATTTCGTGAAGTTCGAGCCGCATGTCGACGAGAAGGTGAAGGGCGCAGCCCCTGCTCATCGCGTCGCCGCCGAATAGGCTGGTTGCGGTTTGCATTCCTGAAAAAGCCATCGCGCCAGGGCGCAATGGCTTTTTCCACATGCGCACAGAAAAATTATATTCCCCTGCGACGCTCGATCCGATTCATGCTATAACAACTTGTTCGTCTTTGATAATTTGCCCCACAGGATTCGACGTGCGCCTGAATCACGCTAGGCTGGCCTCTGAAATTTTGATTTGGGCGGAACCGCTTGCGCTTGATCGTCTGGCCGCCGTCTGGACGCGCGCATTGCGCGAATCAGTCCTGAAAGGATCTGCCGCAGACAAGGCGCTCACCGATCTGCACTGGCGTGTCTGGCGCTGCGCCCTGTCCAATCTGCCGCACGGCGCCGCCGCGAGCCGTCGCGATCTCGCCGTGCTCGTCCGCAACGCCGGTCTTTCGTCCGATATCATCAAGGAAGGCGATGAGGCCGTGATCGACGAGATCGCCGAGGTCATCATCGCGCGCTTTCGTCGTTCGCCCGCGCTCGCCAAGGATTACACCAAGGCGCTGGTGCTGACCGCCGCCGGCCTGCTGACGCCCGCGCAGGCCGCCAAGGCCGCCTGAACCCGGCCTGCAAGCCCAAGGTCTGCGCCAGCCCCAGCCTTCGCAAGCCCCCGACCCGACAAGCCAAGCCTGAACCTGCCAGAGCCGGCGTAATCGTCGGCGCTTTCGGTTCGCATGAAAAACCGGCGCTTGCGGGCCGCCGGTTTGTTCATGTCTTGCGGGAATTGGGCAGCGCGTTCAGCGCGCCGTCAATTCGTTCGCCGTGGGCAGGCGTCCGCGCGGCGTAAGCTTGTCGATCACGCCGGGCAGGGCTTGTGCAAGGCCGTTGAGCAGATCCTGCTCGCTGACGCCCGCCTGGCGGGCGAGATCGCTGATCGTCGTCTGGCCGATCGCCGAGCCGAGATGGCCTGGTTGAATCGGCTGGTTCTGGCCCGTGCCGATCCATGAATCGATGGCGCCGCCCTGTCCGGCCTTCTGGAATTTGGAGTAGAGATCGCCGAGGCCGCCAAGGAGGCCGCCATCGGCGTCAAGCGGCGGCAGGGATTGCGTCGGCGCGGGCGCAGGCGCCGATCTGCCGCTCAGCATGTTCTTGAGCAAAAGCGCTCCAATGGCGATGGCGATCGGCTTGGCGAGACTGCCGCCGGGCACCGCATCCTTCAATGCGTCGTCGAAGAAACCCATTTTGCTCTCCCTGCTTCGTCGCGCCCTCAACGCTCCCTCTTGGGCTTGCTGCGCGAAAAATCCGTGACCGGACGAATGAATATGCGGCCCGGCCGGCGCCGCCCGCACAATGTCGTGCGGGAGCATGGCCAATACAAGGCCGGGGCGCAAAGTCTTTAGCCACTTGCGTTTTTGGAAAATCTGTCACGACATTCCGCATGCGCCGGAGCGCCCGTGCATCGGCTGGGAGTGGAGAAAACGCTTGTCTGTTATCGCATGGATCATCCTCGGCCTCATCGCAGGCTTCATCGGATCGAAGATCGTCAACAAGAGTGGGCAGGGCTTCCTGACCGACGTAGCGCTCGGCGTCGTCGGCGCGGTCGTGGGCGGCTTTATTTTCAATTTTTTTGGCGCTGCCGGCGTCTCGGGATTGAACATATACAGCCTGATCGTTGCGGTCGTCGGCTCCGTCGTCGTGCTCTGGATCTATCATCAGGTCGCAGGGCGGCGCTGATTTCAGCAACGCGCAACGCCGGGGCTGAGCGTATCTTGCGCCCTCAGTCCCGCGGGCGCGTCGAAATGATGAACAGCGCGGCGAAGCCGATGAGATTGCACGCCGCCATGACGGCGAGGCCGGTGTGCGCCGAGGCGGCGAACAGCATGCCGACGGCGACCGGCGCAAGCGCTGCGGCAATGCGCGAGGGCGCCGCCAGCACGCCGATGCGCCGCCCATAGCCGGCGGGACCGAAAATCGCGAGCGGCAGCGCGCCGCGCGCAATCGTCAAAATGCCATTGCCGAGCCCGTAGAGCATGGTGAAGGGCACGGCGAAGGGGCCGCCGCCCAGAAAGAACGCGCCTGCGCCGATGGGCAGGAACACGGTCGCGATCCGCGCCGAAATCAGCGGATGGTAGCGGCTGAGCCAGCCCATTTCCGCCAGCCGCCCCGCAACCTGCGCCGGGCCGATGAGGGCCGAGGCGGCGATTGCGGCGGTCTGCGACACGCCTGCCTGCGACAAAAGCTGCGGCATGATCGCCGAAAGGCCGGAACTGACGATGGCCGTTGCCGTGAACATCAGGGCGATTGCAGTCATGGCCCGGGATTCGGCGCCGCCCTCGAGCGGTTCCGGCCGTGCGACCGCAGCCCCGCGCGGCGCCTCGTTTGCGGCGTCGGCCGCCTGCGCCGGCAGCATCAGGTTCAGCGGCAATGCGACCGCAAGATTGGCCGCGACCCAGAAAAAACAGACGCCGCGCCAGCCGACCTGCGCTTCCAGCCATGCCATCAGCGGCCAGGCGACGGTGGACGTGAAGCCCGCAATCAGCGTGACGCCGGAAATAAGTTTTCGCGCCGAGAGACCGTAGAGACGGGTGAGCGCGGCGAAGGCGGTCTCGTAATAGCCAAGACCCGCGCCAAGCCCGATGACGAGCCAGGCCGCGATCATCATCATGAGCCCGTTCGCCAGCCCCAGCAGCGCCAATCCCGCGGCAAAGGCGATATTGGCGGCGGCCAGCGCGACCTTGCCGCCGCCCTGGTCGACATAACGCCCGACCGCCGGCCCGATGAAGCTTGATACGACAAGGGCGATCGACAGGCCGCCAAGAAGCCAGTTGGCGGAAATCCCGAGGTCGCGGCCGATCGGCGCGGCCAGAATCGCGGGCAGATAATAGGTGCCGCCATAGCCGATGAGCTGGGCGACGCCGATACGCCCGACAAGTTTTACGCGCAAGGAGGTTGGGGTTTTCACGCAGGCCGCCGCCAGGCGAACGGGAGGGCGAACGGCGTATCGGGCGTGTCTGCGACGCAGCGCGCCGGCGTCGGGCAGACCGCGCCGTAGACCGGATGGTTCAGTGCAATCGCCATTGCAAGCGCCATTGCAAGCGCATCGACGACCCACGCCATCTCAATCGAGCCTTTCGCGAATGTTGCCGGAGGACAGCGAAGGCGCATGCCCTTATCGCCCGTCCCCTTTTATCGCCCACTTCGCATATGAAGTCATCCACAGCGCCCGCGACCGCGCCCGGCGCCCGCCATCCGCGATGCGCGCAAAATCCGCAATGCGCAAAAGCCGGCATCCCGGACGGCCGCAAGGCCGATCCGGGGTTCGGGCAGGTCGGTCAGCTCATCGTCGGGATGACAAAGCTCGCGCCATCCTTGACGCCCGAGGGCCAGCGCGAGGTGACCGTCTTGGTTTTGGTGTAGAAGCGGATCGAATCCGGGCCGTGCTGGTTGAGATCGCCGAAGCCGGAGCGCTTCCAGCCGCCGAAGGTGTAATAGGCGATCGGAACCGGGATCGGCACGTTCACGCCGACCATGCCGATCTGGCAGCGCGACGCGAAATCGCGGGCTGCGTCGCCGTCGCGGGTGTAGATCGCGACGCCATTGCCATATTCGTGGTCGTTGACGAGTTGCAGCGCCTCTTCATAACCGCCGGCGCGCACGACCGAGAGCACCGGCCCGAAAATCTCTTCCTTGTAGATGCGCATGTCCTTGGTGACGTTGTCGAACAGGCAGCCGCCCATGTAATAGCCGTTCTCGTAGCCCTGCATTTTGAAGTTACGGCCGTCGACGGCGAGCTTGGCGCCTTCCTTCACGCCGATGTCGACGTAATTCTTCACGCGCTGCAAGGCTTCCGCCGTCACCAGCGGGCCGTAGTCCGCCGTCTGGTCGGTCGAGGGGCCGATCTTCAGGGATTCCACGCGCGGAATGAGCTTGGCCATCAGCGCGTCCGCGGTTGCCTTGCCGACCGGCACGGCCGCCGAGATCGCCATGCAGCGCTCGCCGGCCGAGCCGTAGCCGGCGCCGATCAGCGCATCGACGGCCTGGTCGAGATCGGCGTCGGGCATGATGACCATGTGGTTCTTGGCGCCGCCGAAGCATTGCACGCGCTTGCCCGCAGCGCAGCCGCGCGAATAGACGTATTCGGCGATCGGCGTGGAGCCGACGAAGCCGACCGCCTTGACGTCGCGGTCGTCGAGAATGGCGTCGACGGCTTCCTTGTCGCCGTTGACGACGTTGAGAATGCCCGCCGGCAGGCCGGCCTCGATCATCAGTTCGGCAAGCTTCATCGGCACGCCCACGTCGCGCTCGGACGGCTTCAGGATGAAGGCGTTGCCGCAGGCGATCGCCGGGCCGAATTTCCACATCGGGATCATGGCCGGGAAGTTGAACGGCGTGATGCCGGCGACGACGCCGAGCGGCTGGCGCATGGAATAGATGTCGATGCCGGGGCCCGCGCCATCGGTGTATTCGCCCTTCATCAGATGCGGAACGCCGACGGAAAATTCGATGACTTCGACGCCACGCTGAACGTCGCCGCGGGCGTCGGGAATGGTCTTGCCGTGTTCGCGGGCGAGCAGCTCGGCAAGCGGCTCCATGTCGCGCGCGACGAGTTCGAGGAATTTCATGAGCACGCGGGCGCGGCGCTGCGGGTTGGTGGCGGCCCATGCGGGCTGCGCAGCCATGGCGTTCTCGACCGCCATGCGGACTTCGGCCTTGGAGGCGAGCGGCACGCGCGAAATAACCTCGCCCGTCATCGGCTGATAGGCGTCGCTGAAGCGGCCCGACGCGCCCTTGACGTGCTTGCCGCCGATGAAATGGGTCAATTCCTTGGCCATCGTTTTCTCCTCGAAATGGTTCGTTGCATGCGCGCCCTCATGCCGGGGCGCCCTGTCTGGCGGATTCTCCTCTGGAAAGAAGGTCTTTGGAAAGAAGGTCCGTCAATTCCGAGCGCTCTTTATCGCTTACGATTTTTCGCATATCAATCGTCTATATCGCGCAACCGTTGTGCGCATATTCGTAATGGCTGCAAATTCTCGCCATGCTCGACTGGGACAACGCCCGCATTTTCCTTGCCGTCGCCCGCACCGGGCAGATGCTCGGCGCTGCGCGAAAACTTGGGCTCGACCATGCAACCGTCAGCCGCCGCATCGCCAATCTGGAAGGCGCGCTTGGCGTGAAGCTGATCGAGCGGCGCACCAATGGCTGCATTCTGACGGCGACCGGCGAGACCTTTCTGGCGAGCGCGGAAAGGATCGAGACCGAGATATTGCGCGCGCAGGCGGCGATTTCCGGCGCCGATGTCGCCGTATCGGGCAATGTGCGCGTCGGCGCTCCCGATGGTTTCGGCACTTTTGTGCTCGCCCGCCATTTCAGCGCGCTGATGGACGAGCATCCCGGCCTCAACGTGCAGCTCGTTCCGCTTCCTCGCGCGTTTTCGCTCGCCAAGCGCGAGGCCGACATCGCCGTCACTATCGAGCGCCCGGTCGAGGGCCGCCTGACGGTCAAGAAGCTGACGGACTACGGTCTGAGCCTCTATGCCTCGCGCGATTTCCTTGCGGCCCGCCCGGCGCTTGCTGCGGGCGATCACGCCGGCGTTCGCGTGGTGTGCTATGTGTCCGACCTGTTGTTTTCGCCGGCGCTCGATTATCTCGGCGAATTCGGTCTCGCCCAGAACCCGCGCTTCGAGTGCGCCGGCATGCTCGGCCAGATCGAGGCGGTGCGGGCAGGCGCCGGCATCGGCGTGCTGCACGATTACGCCGTTCGCGACTATCCCGAACTCGTGCGCATTCTGCCGGACAGGCGGGTGACCCGCGCCTACTGGATCGTGACCCACGACGACGTGCGCGACCTTGCCCGCGTAAGACTGGTTCACGATTTCATGAGCGAATTGACGCATGGTCTCGCCCGTCAATTCATCTGATATACTCGGCCCGAAGGCCGCAGGGAGCAGCGAATGACATCCAAGCTGGAACAGCTCAAGACCATGACGACCGTTGTCGCCGACACCGGCGACATGGAGTCGATCAAGCAATATGGCGCAACCGATTGCACCACCAACCCCACGCTGATCCTCAAGGCGGCGAACATGCCGCAATACAAGCATCTCGTGGACGAGGCGATTGTCTGGGGCCTGAGCCATAATGGCGTATCGAGCCGCGTCACCGATCGTCTGGCGGTCAATTTCGGAACGGAACTGACCAGGATCGTACCCGGCCGCGTCTCGACGGAAGTCGACGCCGACCTCTCCTTCGATCGCGACGCCATGGTCGCCAAGGCGCGGGCGCTGATCGCCGATTACGAGAAGCGCGGCGTCGGGCGCGAGCGCATTCTCATCAAGCTCGCCTCGACCTGGGAGGGGATAGAAGCTGCGCAAATTTTGCAGGCCGATGGCATCGACTGCAACATGACGCTTCTGTTCTCGCTCGCGCAGGCAGCCGCCGCAGCCGACGCCGGCGCCTTCCTCATCTCGCCCTTCGTGGGCCGCATTCTCGACTGGTACAAGGCCGCAACGGGCAAGGATTATACGAGCGAGACCGATCCCGGCGTCGCCTCGGTGCGCCAGATCTATTCCTATTACAAGAGCCACGACCTGAAGACCGTCGTCATGGGCGCGTCCTTTCGCAATACGGACGAGATCGAGGCGCTGGCCGGTTGCGACCGCCTGACGATTTCGCCGCAATTGCTGGAGGAATTGTCGAAAGACAACGGCAAGCTCGAGCGCAGGCTGACAGTGCAGAAGTCCGCGGACGCGCCGGCGAGGATGGACCTCGACCAGAAGACTTTCCGCTGGCTGATGAACGAAGACAGAATGGCGACGGAAAAGCTCTCCGACGGCATTCGCCTCTTCGCCAAGGATCTGCTGGCCTTGCGTGAAATGGTGTCGAAGAAGCTGGAGGCGGCGGCATAGCGCGACGACGCCTGCGCGCTCACGCTGAGGAGCCGGATGCAAAAGGAGGAAGAAATGGCGAACGACAAGGCGGCGATCGAACAGGCCGTGCAGGCCTATTTCGACGGTCTCTATGAGGGCGACGCAGACAAGCTGGCGTCCGTTTTTCATTCCACCAGCGAACTGACCTTCGCGCAGGAGGGCAAGCTCGTCGTATGGACGCGCGACCAATGGCTGGACAACGTGCGCAAGCGCGAAAGCGCCAAATCCAAGGGGTCCGCCCGCGACGACGCGATCCTGCACTTCGACCAGTCCGGCCCCGACACGGCCTTCGTGAAAGTGAGGTGCCAATTGCCGCCGCTCTATTTCACGGATTATCTGGTCTTCGTGAAGGCGGACGGGTCATGGAAAGTCGCGCAGAAACTCTTTGCGACTACAATAAAGAAATAGGCGTCCCATCCCCGCAAGCGAGCCGGTCGTCCCGGCCTGCGAGCGCGCAGGCAAGCTCACGCAGCCTGCATCACCCCTTGGCCAGCGCCGTCTCGCGGATTTTCGTCAGCGTGGTTGCCGGCGTGATTGCGTCTGGCTCGATCTTCACGTGCAGGATTGCGGGCTTTCCCGACGCTGCGGCGCGCTCGAAAGCGGGCATGAAGTCCTCGGTCCTGTCGACGTGCTCGCCATGCCCGCCGAAGGCGCGCGCGTAAGCTGCGAAATCTGGGTTCTTCAATTCCGTGCCGACGATGCGCGTCGGATATTCGCGCTCCTGATGCATGCGGATCGTGCCGTACATGCCGTTGTCGACGACAATGACAATGATCGGCAGATCGTATTGCACGGCGGTGGCGAATTCCTGGCCGTTCATGAGAAAGCAGCCATCGCCCGCAAAGGCGATCACGGTCTTGTCCGGATTGGCGCGCTTGGCTCCGACAGCCGCCGGCATGCCATAGCCCATGGAGCCCGATGTGGTGGCGAGTTGCCCGCCGTAACTCGGTATGCGTAAAAACCGCCCGACGAACGTGTTGTAATTGCCGGCGCCTGACGTGACGATGAAATCGTCGCCCAGTTTTTCGCGCAATTGCGTGAGCGCCCGGCCAAACTGCATCGCGCCGGGAATCTCGGGCGCAACTTCGGACCATTCGAGATAATCGTCGTGCGCAGCCTTTGCCGCGCCCGCCCAGCCGAGCGCGTTTGGCGGCTGCACGCTTTCAAGTTGTGCGCAAAACGCCTGCGGCGTCGCGTTGATGGCGAGCGCCGGGTGATAGACGCGGCCCAGCTCGTTGGCGTCGGCATGCACATGCGCGAGCTTTTGGCGCGGCATGGGAATGTCGAACAGCGTATAGCTCTGCGACGGCATTTCCGCCATGCGCCCGCCTGCCAGCAGCACGAGGTCGGCGTCCTTGATGCGCGCAAGCAGTTTCGGATTGGGGCCAATGCCGATTTCGCCGGCGTAGTTTGCATGCCCGTTGGGAAAGAGCATGGCGCGGCGGAAAGAGGTGGCGACCGGCAGGTCGAAACGCTCGGCAAAGCGGGCGAAGGCCTCGACCGCTTTCGCGCTCCAGCCGGCGCCGCCGAGAATGGCGATGGGCTTCTTCGCCGCCCAGAGCAGCTTCTGCAATTCCGCCATCTGCGGCAGGCCCGGCCATGTCGGCGCGGGTTCCACGCGCACGGCGTCGAGCGCTTGCGCGGTTTCCACCAGCATGTCCTCGGGCAGGGCGATCACGACCGGGCCGGGCCGCCCCTGCATCGCCACATGAAATGCGCGCGAGACGAGTTCGGGGATGCGTGCGGGATCGTCGATCTCGCAGACCCATTTCGCGGTCGAGCCGAAGAAGGCCTTGAAGTCCATCTCCTGAAAAGCCCCGCGCGCGCGCATGGAGCGTTCGATCTGGCCGACGAACAGGATGAGCGGGGTCGAATCGTGTTCTGCGATATGGATGGCGTGCGCGGCGTTGGTTGCGCCGGGGCCCCGCGTGACGAAGGCGACGCCTGGCCGTCCCGTAAGGCGCGCGGTGGCTTCGGCTGCGAGCGCTGCGCCCGTCTCCTGCCGGCAGACCGTCACCTGTATCGAGGAATCGTGCAGCGCGTCGAGTACGGCGAGATAGGATTCGCCAGGCACGCAAAATACATGTTCGACGCCCTGGATCGCGAGTTGGTCGACAAGAATTTGTCCGCCGGTCCGCAGGTTCGATTGCTGTTTCATGAATGGTCTCGCAGCGCCGCTCTCCGCACGAAAGAAAATTCATCCGCCATTGCAAGGAGCGGAGCGGCGAAGCAATCCATCCCTGCGTTCGGGGGCCGATTGCTTCGCTGCGCTCGCAATGGCGTCGGCGGCTACTTCCCTCCGCCCCAGGCGGGGTCGGCCAGAATTTCCGCCGTATGTTCGCCAAGCGCCGGCGCATGACGCGGCGAGGCCGCAGGCTTGCCGTCGATCATTATGGCGGAGCGAATGCCGGGCGAAGTCCCGCCTTTGGCTTTGGGATTGGGCGTGTCGATGCGCATGCCGCGATGAATGACCTGAGAGTCTGCGAACACATCGGGAATAGTGTTGATAGGCCCCGCCGGCACGCCTATGGCGTCGAGTTTCGGCAAGAGTTCGGCGCGTGAAAACTTCGATGTCAGCGCGTTCAGCCTTTCGTCCATAGCGGCGCGGTTGACGGCGCGCGAAGGCATTTCGGCAAAGCGTGGATCGTCGGCCATTTCCGGCGCGCCGAGCGCGGTCACGAGTTTCCGGAACTGTCCGTTGTTGGCGGTGGCGATGATGATGTCGCCGTCCGAGACTTTGTAGACGTCGTAGGGCGTCACATTGGGATGGGCGTTGCCCATGCGCTTGCCGGCTTTGTCGCCGACGAAATAATTGAGCGCCTGAAAGCCGAGAACGGCTGTCACGCTGTCGATCAGCGCGCAGTCGATATAGGCGCCTTCGCCCGTCTTCTGGCGGCGGATGATCGCCGCCTGAATGGCGTTTGCCGCATACATGCCGGTAAAAATATCGACGATGGAAATGCCGACCTTGGTCGGCGGGCCGTCCGTCTGTCCCGTCACATGCATGATGCCGCCCATGCCCTGCAACAGAAAGTCATAGCCCGCGCGCGGCGCATAGGGGCCGGTCTGGCCGAATCCGGTGATCGAGCAATAGATCACGTCCGGCTTCACTTTTTTCAGACCCTCGTAGTCGAGCCCGAATTTCTTGAGGCCGCCGAGCTTGAAATTCTCGATCACGACATCCGCGTTGGCGGCCAGACGGCGCACCAGCGCGCGTCCCTCCTCGCTGTCGAAATCGGCCTCGATGCAGCGCTTGCCGCGGTTGCAGCCGTAGAAATAGGCGGCTCCCAGCTTTTCGCCGTCTTCGCTCTCGACGAAGGGCGGTCCCCATTGCCGCGTATCGTCGCCTTCGCGCGCGCGCTCCACTTTCACGACATCGGCGCCGAGATCGGCAAGCAATTGCCCGGCCCAGGGGCCGGCGAGTATGCGGGCGAGTTCGAGTACGCGAATGCCGGCAAGAGGTTCGGTCATGTGCTTGAGGCGCTTTCAGGTCTGTTCGGATAGCGCAGAATAACGCAAAAACCGCGTACGAAAACAGGCTCTCCGGCGACCCGATCCGCGCATGGCTCATATGCGGGGCGGGGTCTGGCGAGCCGGGCGTCGCCTGATTTCGGGCAGCGCCGCTGCGCAACCGGATTTATGCGGGCAGCGCAAGCCTGCCCGCTGCGGCCTGGCAGGCGTGGGGGCGCGGCCCGCGCCAGCCTTGTTCCGGCGGCGAATAAGGCATTTGCTAGAAAAACGCCTGCAATCCCGTGATGGCGCGGCCGAGAATCAGCGCATGCACGTCATGCGTGCCTTCGTAAGTATTCACCGTCTCGAGGTTCTGGGCGTGGCGCATGACGTGATATTCGATCTGGATGCCGTTGCCGCCGTGCATGTCGCGCGCGGCCCGCGCGATGTCGAGCGCCTTGCCGCAATTGTTGCGCTTGACGATCGAGATCATCTCGGGCGCCTCGCGGTGCTCGTCCATCAGGCGTCCCACCCGCAGCGAGGCCTGCAACCCCAGCGAAATCTCGGTCTGCATGTCCGCGAGTTTTTTCTGCACGAGCTGGGTGGCCGCCAGCGGGCGCTTGAACTGCTTGCGGTCGAGCGTATAGCCGCGCGCGCGCTTCCAGCAATCTTCGGCCGCGCCCATCGCGCCCCATGAAATGCCGTAGCGGGCGCGGTTGAGGCAGCCGAACGGCCCCTTGAGGCCGGACACGTTGGGCAGCAGCGCGCTTTCGGGCACGACCACGCCGTCCATCACGATCTCGCCGGTGATCGAGGCGCGCAAGGAGAGCTTGCCGCCGATCTTCGGCGCCGACAGGCCCTTCATGCCCTTCTCCAGCACAAAGCCCCTGATCTCGCCGCCATGGGCCTCCGATTTCGCCCAGACGACGAAAACGTCGGCGATAGGCGCGTTGGAAATCCACATTTTCGAGCCGACGAGGCGATAGCCGTCGGCAACCTTCTCCGCGCGCGTTTTCATGCCGGCGGGGTCGGAGCCGGCGTCGGGCTCGGTCAGGCCGAAGCAGCCGATGAATTCGCCGGATGCGAGCTTGGGCAGATATTTCTTGCGCTGCTCCTCGGAGCCATAGGTGAAGATCGGGTACATGACGAGCGAGGATTGCACGCTCATCATCGAGCGATAGCCGGAATCCACCGCCTCCACCTCGCGCGCGACCAGCCCGTAGGAAACATAGCTTGCGCCCACGCCGCCATAGTCCTCGGGAATGGTGACGCCGAGCAGGCCGAGTTCGCCCATTTCACGGAAGATCGCGGGGTCGGTGCGTTCGTTCAGGTAAGCGTCGACGACGCGCGGAAAAAGCTTTTCCTGTGCATAGGCGTGCGCGGTGTCGCGGATCATCCGCTCGTCTTCGGTCAACTGGTCGTTGAGCAGGAAGGGGTCTTCCCACTGGAAGCCGGATTTCGTCGAATGGACTTTCGTCACTTGTGCGCTCCTCGCTCTCGCGTCTTTTCGCTTTTTTGCATGTAGAGCCCGCGCGCAAAGCCGGTCAAGCGTCCTTGCTCGCTATGCACTGGGCCCAGCCTTGCGGTTCAAGGTGTTTTGTGTTGGCCTGCATTCATTGACGAGGGTGGTCGCGTGTCCGACATGCTGTATGATTGAGAATTCGAGGAAGCTGCGCCCTGTTGCTGCGCGCATTGTCGCCGGCCGCATTGTCGCCGTTCGCATTGCCGCGGTCTTTGGCGCGGCATGCGCGTTTGCCGCGCCCGCGCATGCGCAATTGCAATTGCCGGGGGCCTTCCAGCCCGCGCCGGCGGGCACGGTCGCGCCTGCGCCCGACGCCGCCAAGCCCAGGAAGGCCGCCCCGAGAAAACCGGCCCCGCCGCCCAAGCCTCCGGGCGAGGAAAGCATTCTCGGGCGCACTCTCATGCAGAAGGGCGCGGATGGGCTGATCGAGTTTTCGCGCGCCGGCAAAGATCTGCAACTTGTCAAGCTCAAGATTGCGGGCGATCTCATTTCGCGTTTCGGCGAGCGCTGCCTGGTCGATCTGTCCGCAGAGCCGATCGCACTGACGCCCGACGAGAAACCGTTGGGCCTTGCGCGTTACAAGGTCGAACTGCCGGCCTGTCCGTTTTCCGTCGATATTCTCAACGGCGCGATCAATGTGGTGCGCGAGGGCGGCGCCTGCGAATTCAAGACGGCCGATTGCCGTGTCGATCCCACAGGACTCTGGGGCCAGCCCGCCAACGAGATCGGCCCCAAGCGCGCCAAGGAGATCGAGCGCGAACGCCATCGCGCCGAACAGACGATGCGCGACCAGTTCAAGATATGGATCAAGTCGGCCGGCAAGGACCGTGCGCTCGTCTCGCGCATTGCGCGCGAGCAGGCGGCTTTTTCCTCGCGGCGCGAGGAAGCCTGCCGCTCCTATCAGCGCGAAACCGAGCACGGTTATTGTGCGCTTGTCTTCACGGAGGGACGCATTGCAGCGATTGCGGCGCGCGTTCTGCCGCCCGCCCCGCCGGAAGAGGAGCGCCCGCCGGCGAAAACCCGCAAGCGGCGCTGATTACGAGCGGCTGGGCAGGTTGGAGACATTCGGCCGGTGCGCCCGGCCATGGCCATGTTGCAGCAGGGCGAAGGCAAGGCCGGCCAGCGCCAGCAGGGTGACCCACCAGACTGCTGCGACACCGAGCCCGAAGGCGCTCATCGCATAGGCCGAAGTCAGGCCCGCAAGCAGATAGGGCGCAAGCAAGGCGCCCGCAACGCCCGCCCGCCGCACCACCTGCGCCCAAAGCAGCGCCGTGGCGACGACGCCGACAAAGCCCAATTCAAACCAGACCTCGAAAAGGAGCGAGCGTGGCGTGGCGCGCGGCAGATAGCCCATGTTCACGCCGAGCCTGGCCGCATCGAAACCGTGGCCGACCAGCGAAAAAAGCCCGTCGTGGACCAGATAGGAGCCCCACACCTGTAGAGGCAGGATAGGGCTTGATGACGTCATGGCGACGACGGCGTAGGCCAGAAGCGCAACGACAGGCGCAATCAGAAAGAGCGCCGCCCCGACAATCGCCAGCCAGCGCGCGGCGGCGCGCTTGTCGACGATGGCTGCGGCAAAGACGAGCGCGCCCAGGGCGGTGGCGCCGAGCGCAAGCGGAACGCCCGCGAAAAGTTCGGCGACGATGACGAGGCCGGCAAGCCCGATCGCCCAGCGCGTTTTCTCGCGCACGACAAGCGCGCCGAGCGCCGGCCAGACCATGAGCGCCAGACCGAACGCGGCCCGCGCCACCAGCGAGGTTTCCGGGTCGCCCGAGCGCAGCCCGTGCGATTTGCTGAACATGATGAGAAGAATGATGGCCAGCGAGCCGGCGGCCGCGCCGATCGGCAGGAGATAGAGATTGGAAGTGCGTGTGCGTTCGGGCAGGAGCGTCGCTGCGACGGCGGCCAGCACGAACGTGCTCGCCGTCTTGACGAACCGCTCCGAGGGGCCAACGCCGAACGGCGTCCAGATCAGCGACAGCGCCACCCAGCATCCCAGGAAGATGACGACCAGTCCCGTGGCGGAAAAAATGGCGGCGCGCAATTGGCGCGGGCCGCGCGTCCCCGGCGCCAGCAACCAGGCGACCAGCGTGAGCGCGACGCCGACGGGCGCCAGCACATAGATTGCGCTGCGCGTGCCGACCGAGGCGATCGGCGTGACGATCAGCAGCAGGGCGATCGCCAGACGCGTGATGATATGCGCGGCGCCTGCGGCGGGGTCGTCGAAATGGCGGGACGGTTTCACGGTCATGGCGCAAACTCAAAGCCTGAGCCCGCAATTGGGGAGGTTTGATCGAATCTACTATGTGTGGCTGCGCGCGACTGTAGAGAAGTGGACACACTTGCCTGACTTTTAGCGGAATAGCTAAAATTACTCGCCCTCGCGCGGGCGCTGGCGACCCGCTTTCCGTTCGGCTGACTTGCGCTTGTCGCTGAGCCGCGCCCGCTTCTGCGAACGCGGTACGGCGGTCTTTTTGCGCGGCGCCGGCGGCGGTTCGGCGGCGGCCGCCACCAGCTCGGCAAGCCGCGCAAAGGCGTCGCGGCGGTTGGCGTCCTGTGTGCGAAACCTCTGCGCCTGGATGACGATAACGCCCTCGCGGTTGAGGCGGCGCCCTGCAATCCGCGACAGCCGCCACCTGATGTCGCCGGGCAGGGTTGCGCAATTGTAGAGGTCGAACCGCAATTCCACCGCGCTCGCCAGCTTGTTGACATTCTGGCCGCCGGGGCCGGCGGCGCGCACGAATTTTTCCTCGATGTCGCGCTCGTCGAGAAACAGGCCGGGGACGATTTCGATCATGCCGCCGCCCCGTTCCGCCGCCGCAGAATTAGGCAGGCAAATTGCGCATGGCTATTTTTTAGGCTGACGGACCGGCGAAATCCCGCCAAATCCGCCATTGGCCGCCGCACGCGCGCAGGCGACAACGAGTGTTTATTAAAAATATCTTTAATTACAATGTGTTGCCTGGATGGCACGCATGTTGCAGGGCCCATGGGCGTCCATCCGGACGACAATCCGGACCGTTTGAACGGTCGCGCACCATAATGGGGAATGCCAATGTCCTTTACTCGGCGATTTCTGATCCGCGCCGCTGGTATGGCCATCACCGGGGCGTTGGCCCTTTCGGCGGCCGGCGCGCGGGCGGCGGATGACACGATCAAGGTCGGCATCCTGCATTCGCTCTCCGGCACCATGGCGATCAGCGAGACCACGCTGAAAGACGTGATGCTCATGCTGATAGAGGAGCAGAACAGGAAGGGCGGCCTGCTCGGCAGGAAACTCGAGGCGGTCGTCGTCGATCCCGCCTCCAACTGGCCGCTGTTTGCCGAGAAGGCGCGCGAACTCATCGCCCGCGACAAGGTCGCCGCCGTTTTCGGCTGCTGGACGTCGGTTTCGCGCAAATCGGTTCTGCCGGTGTTCAAGGAGCTCAACAATATCCTGTTCTATCCCGTGCAATACGAGGGCGAGGAGAGCGAGCGCAACGTCTTCTACACCGGCGCTGCGCCCAATCAGCAGGCCATTCCCGCCGTCGACTATCTGATGAAAGAGGAAAAGGTCCAGCGCTGGGTGCTGGCGGGCACCGATTATGTCTATCCGCGCACGACCAACAAAATCCTCGAGGCCTATCTCAAGGCCAAGGGGGTCAAGGCCGAAGACATCATGATCAATTACACGCCGTTCGGCCATTCCGACTGGCAGACCATTGTCGCCGACATCAAGAAATTCGGATCGGGCGGCAAGAAGACGGCGGTGGTCTCCACCATCAACGGCGACGCCAATGTGCCCTTCTACAAGGAACTCGGCAATCAGGGCGTGAAGGCGCAGGACATTCCCGTCGTCGCCTTCTCGGTCGGCGAGGAAGAGCTTGCCGGCATAGACGCCAGGCCGCTCGTCGGCCATCTCGCGGCCTGGAATTATTTCATGTCGGTCGACACGCCCCAGAACAAGGACTTCATCAAGAAGTGGCAGGCCTTCACGAAGAACCCGAAGCGTGTGGCCAACGATCCCATGGAAGCCCATTACATCGGCTTCAACATGTGGGTGCAGGCGGTGACCAGGGCTGGCGCGACCGACCCCGACAAGGTGATCGACGCCATCGTCGGCGTAAAGCAGCCCAACCTCACCGGCGGCGTCGCGGAAATGCTGCCCAACCACCACATTTCCAAGCCCGTGTTGATCGGCGAAATCAATGCCGAGGGCCAGTTCGACACCGTATGGAAGACGGATGGCCTCGTGCCCGGAGACGCCTGGTCGAACTATCTCGAAGGCTCCAGGGATCTGATCGCCGACTGGAAGGACAGGAAGTGCGGCAACTGGAACTCCAGGACCGGCAAATGCGGCGGCGCCTGATGCGCCGTTGACGAGAGCCGGGCGGCGGCCATGCCGCCCGGCGCCTCCCGCAGCCATGGCCGCAAGAGTGCAAACGCAAAGGCCGCAACGCAAGACGGCCCCACCCCTTTCGCCAGCGCTTTTGCGCGTGAAATCCGGGGGCGGCGTCCAGAGAAGAAGCAGATCATGCAAGCTTTCCTTGTTTCTATTTTACTGTCTGTGGCCGTGTCGATCGGCCTGGCGCCTGTCGCACATGCCGACAAGCCCGGTCTTGCGCCTGCGCTTTCCGGTTTCCTGACGGGCGATTTTTCCGGGACCGGCGCAGCCATCGAAGCGCTCGCGCAAAGCCGCGATTCGCGCGCCGTAAGGATCGTCGAGGCGTTGCAGGATGGCCGTCTGGCCTATTCCTCGGAAAGCGCGCGCGTTCTCATCAAGGTCGGCGACGATGATCTGCGCGATGCGGCGACGAACGAAAAAATCGCAGTCGCGCCCGCCGATCTCAAGACGGTGCGCCTCAACAATCGTCTGCGCCGCGCGGTCGACGCCGCGCTTGGCGCGCTCACTCTGATGTCGCCCGATCCCGCCCGCCGTCGCGAGGCGGCCGAAGCTGTCTTCAAGTCGCGCGACCAGAGCACGCGCGCCATTCTGGACGCAGCCATTGCTGCGGAAAAGGATTCAAGCATCAAGACGGCGCTTCTTCAGGCGCGCGCCTCCGTCCTGCTTGCCGCTCCGGAAGCGGACGAAGCGCAAAAAATGGAGGCGGTCGCCATTCTCCGCGCGCGCGGCGACCGCGATGCCGCAGCCATTCTCTCGGGCGTTGCCTCCGGCCCCAAAAACATTGTCACGCCGTCCGCGCAGGCGGCGGTTGCGGCGATCGAGGCGCGGCTCGCCATGTGGCGCAATCTTCAAAATGTCTGGTACGGATTGTCTCTGGGCTCCGTCTTGCTTCTTGCGGCCATCGGTCTGGCCGTCACCTTCGGCGTTATGGGCGTCATCAACATGGCGCATGGCGAAATGGTGATGATCGGCGCCTACGCCACCTTTGCCGTGCAGGAGATCGCGCGCACGAAATGGCCGGCCTTGTTCGACTATTCCCTGTTCATCGCCATCCCGCTCGCCTTTCTCGTGACGGGCGCGGTCGGCGTTCTCGTCGAGCGCACGATCGTCCGCTTTCTCTATGGCCGCCCGCTCGAAACGCTGCTGGCCACTTTCGGCGTCTCGCTGATCCTGCAACAGGCCGTGCGCGTCATATTCGGCGCTAACAATCGCGAGGTCGGCGCGCCGGCCTTCATGTCGGGATCGTTCCAGCTTGGCGGCCTCGACATAACCTACGGGCGCATGTGGATCGTCGTCTTCGCGGCGCTCGTCTTCGTCGCGCTGCAAGGGATATTGCGCTTCACCTCCTTCGGTCTGCGCATGCGCGCGGTCACGCAGAACCGGCGCATGGCGGGCTCCATGGGCGTCGACGCCAACAGGGTCGATGCGCTCGCCTTCGGGCTCGGCTCCGGCATCGCCGGCATGGCGGGCGTGGCGCTGTCGCAGATCGACAACGTCTCGCCCAACCTCGGCCAGAGCTACATCATCGACAGTTTCATGGTCGTGGTGTTCGGCGGCGTCGGCAATCTCTGGGGCACATTGTTCGCCGCCATGACGCTCGGCGTCGCCAACAAGTTCATGGAGCCATACGCCGGCGCCGTGCTCGCCAAGATAGCGCTGCTCGTATTCGTCATCCTGTTCATCCAGAAGCGCCCGCGCGGCCTGTTCGCGCTCAAGGGCCGCGCGGTGGAGGCCTGACATGATCCTGTCCCGTCTCCTCGCGCTGCTCGACGCCCGCTCGCGGATCGCGGTCGCGCTGCTTGCTGCGGCCGCGTTCCTCGTGCCCGTCCTGCTCCTGCTGACGCCCGAAACGTTTCCCCTGCACATGCCGCCCTATGTCGTGGCGCTTCTCGGCAAATATCTGTGCTACGCCATCCTTGCCGTATCGCTCGATCTGGTCTGGGGTTATTGCGGCATTCTCTCGCTCGGTCACGGCGCATTTTTCGCGCTCGGCGGATACGCCATGGGCATGTATCTCATGCGCCAGATCGGCGCGCGCGGCGTCTATGCCAATCCGGACCTGCCCGATTTCATGGTCTTCCTCAATTGGAAAAGCCTGCCCGTGACCTGGTGGGGCTTCGATATATTTCCCTACGCCATGCTCATGGCGCTCATCGTTCCCGGCCTGCTCGCCTTCGCCTTCGGCTGGCTTGCCTTCCGCTCGCGCGTGACGGGCGTTTATCTCTCGATCATCACGCAGGCCATGACCTATGCGCTTCTGCTCGCCTTCTTCCGCAACGATATGGGGTTTGGCGGCAACAACGGCCTGACCGATTTCAAGGACATCATGGGCTTCAACATCCAGTCCGACGCAACGCGCGCAGCGCTTTTTTCAACGAGCGCGTTCATGCTCGCCGTCTCGATCGTGACGGGGCGTTTCCTCGTCGCCTCGAAATTCGGCAAAGTGCTGATCGCCATCCGCGACGCGGAATCGCGCACGAGATTCCTCGGCTATCGCGTGGAGAATTACAAACTCGCGGTATTCACGCTTTCGGCCATGATGGCGGGCCTTGCCGGCGCGCTCTACGTGCCGCAGGTCGGCATAGTCAACCCGAGCGAGTTCGCGCCCGCGCAATCCATCGAGGCGGTCATCTGGGTTGCGGTCGGCGGGCGCGGCACACTGGTTGGCGCAGCGCTCGGCGCGCTTCTCGTCAATTTCGCCAAGACGTGGTTCACCGGCGCGCTGCCTGAATATTGGCTGTTTGCGCTCGGCCTTCTGTTCGTGCTCGTCACCTTGTTCCTGCCCAAAGGCGTGCTCGGCCTCATCGACAATATCAGGACGAGGCTGGCGCAGGCGCGCAACCGCGCGCCGGACGATTGCGATATCGCGCAAATCCAGACCGGGCCGAGTGGAGGTTGAACGCAATCATGAACGACGCCATCCTTACCTCCTCGCTGCTCTACCTCGACGGTGTGCAGGTCTCCTTCGACGGCTATCGCGCCCTGCGCGGCTTGTCGCTCATTCTCGAGCCCGGTGAAATGCGCGCCATCATCGGCCCCAACGGCGCCGGCAAAACGACCATGATGGACGTCATCACCGGCAAGACCAGGCCCGACGAAGGCACGGTCTTTTTCGGCGGCGCGCAGGATCTGACGCAACTCGACGAGGCCCGGATCGCCGAACTCGGCGTCGGCCGCAAGTTCCAGAAGCCGACCGTGTTTGAAAGCCAGTCGGTGGAAGACAATATCCTGCTTGCCCTCAAGGCCCCGCGCACAGCGCGCGCAACCCTGTTCGGCAGGCCCGCGCCGCAGACGCAAGAGCGCATCGACCGCGTTCTCGAGACCATCAGATTGCAGGACCATCGCGAGCGCCAGGCCGCCGAACTGTCGCACGGCCAGAAGCAATGGCTGGAAATCGGCATGCTGCTCGCGCAAGACCCGAAACTGCTTCTGGTCGACGAGCCCGCAGCCGGCATGACCGACGCGGAGACCATGCAGACGGCGGAATTATTGCGCGAGATCGCCAGGGATCATTCGGTCGTCGTCGTCGAGCACGACATGGATTTCGTGCGCGAACTCGACGTCAAGGTCACCGTGCTGCACGAGGGCGCGGTGCTGGCGGAGGGACCGCTCGATCAGGTCTCCGCCGATCCGCAGGTTATCGAAGTCTATCTGGGACGCTGACATGTTGAAGGTCGAATCCATAGATGTGTTTTACGGCGCAGCGCAGGCCCTGCGCGGCGTTTCGCTACAGGCGGCGGTGGGCCGCGTCACCTGCGTTCTCGGCCGCAACGGCGTCGGCAAATCCTCGCTCATGCGCGCTATCGTCGGACAGCAGCCGATCCGCGCGGGCAAGGTTTTGTGGGGCGACGAGGATATGTCGAAGTTGAAGCCCTTCATGCGCGCGAAAAAGGGCGTGGCCTATGTGCCGCAGGGCCGCGAGATATTTCCGCTCCTGAGCGTGAGGGAAAATCTGGAGACGGGCTATGCGGCCGCCCCGCGCGGCGAGCGCTATACGCCCGACGAAGTTTTCGAGCTCTTTCCCGTTCTCGCCTCCATGATGGGGCGGCGCGGCGGCGACCTCTCGGGCGGCCAGCAACAGCAGCTCGCCATTGGCCGCGCCCTGGTCGCACGCCCGAGACTTCTGGTGCTCGACGAGCCGACAGAGGGCATCCAGCCGTCGATCATCAAGGATATCGGCCGCGCGATTTCCTATTTGCGCAGCAAAGGCGACATGGCGATTGTTCTGGTCGAGCAATATTTCGATTTCGCAAAGGAACTGGCCGACGACTTCATCGTCATGGATCGCGGCCAGGTCGTGATGGCGGGGACGCGCGCGACGATGAACGAAGAAGAAGTGCGGACGAGAATTTCGGTATAGATTGCTCACCGATCCCTGAACGCCGGATGCGCCGGCGACCGTGATGCAGAGACGGATTTGAACGCAGGCCCATGCATCATATTGAAAGCACAAACGCTGCTCTCCCCCGCGCGCGCGGCGAAATTCGCGCCGAATTCGTGGCGCACGACGCCTGCACGCGCATCGGCCGTCTCTACGAGACCGGCGGTCTGCGCCTGCGCTTTCCGAAAACGAAGGCTGCTTGCGAGGGCGTTATCGTCAACATGGCGGGCGGCGTGGTCGGCGGCGATCATGCGCGCGTGTCCATTTGCGCCGGGCCCGGCGCCTGGGCAAGCCTGACGACGCAATCGGCGGAAAAAATCTACCGCGCCGATGGTCCGCCCGCGCGTGTCGAAACCGCGTTGCAACTGAAGGCTGGCGCGACCCTCGAATGGCTGCCGCAGGAAACGATCCTGTTCGATGACGCAGCGCTCGCCCGCACGCTCGACGTGGACATGGCGGACGATGCGCGTCTGGTCGCTTGCGAGAGCGTCGTGTTCGGGCGGCTCGCCATGGGCGAGATATGCGTATCCGGCGATTTTCACGACCGTTGGCGCGTGCGTCGCGGGAAAAAACTGATTTTTGCGGAGGAAACGCGGTTGAAATCGCCTGCGGCGTTGCTCGACCGTCCCGCCATCGGCGCCGGCGCGCGCGCCCTTGCAACGCTTTTGTACGCCGCCCCGGATGCGCCGGCGCGTCTTGATCCATGTCGCGCAACGCTTGCGACAATTCCGGTCGAGTCCGGCGTCAGTGTGCGTGAAAACTTTCTTGTTGCGCGCTTCCTTTCGCCCTCGCCAGAGAATTTGCGTCTGGCTATTCTGGCGCTTCTGTCCGAATTGCTCGGGCGCGCTGCGCCGCGTGTGTGGCAATGATCCCAATCCTCGAGAAATTTGCGGAGCGTTTTCGATGAACCTGACGCCGCGTGAAAAAGACAAGCTGCTGATTGCGATGGCGGCCATGGTGGCGCGCCGGCGTCTGGAGCGCGGCGTGAAGCTGAACCATCCCGAAGCGGTCGCGCTTATTACGGATTTCGTGGTGGAAGGCGCCCGCGACGGGCGCAGCGTCGCCGAATTGATGGAACAGGGCGCGCACGTTCTGACAACCGATCAGGTGATGGACGGCATTGCTGAAATGATTCACGACGTACAGGTCGAGGCGACTTTTCCCGACGGCACGAAACTTGTGACCGTGCATCGTCCAATTCGTGGCCCTCATTCCCAAATCATTCCCGGCGAAATTGTCACGCCGGAAGGCGAGATCGTGATGAACGAGGGCCGCGAGACATTGACGCTCACGATCGCAAACACCGGCGACAGGCCGATCCAGGTCGGCTCGCATTATCATTTCTTCGAGACGAATCCGGCGCTGCGCTTCGAGCGGGAGCGGGCGAAAGGCATGCGTCTCGATATTCCCGCAGGCACGGCGGTGCGCTTCGAGCCGGGTCAGACCCGCGAGGTGCGGCTTGTGACGATTGCAGGCAGGCGCGAAATCTACGGCTTTCGCCAGGGCGTGATGGGCAGGGTGTGAGGCGCAATGAACAACGCAAAGAAAACCTCGCTGCCGCGCGCCGCCTACGCCGACATGTTCGGCCCCACGACCGGCGACCGCATGCGCCTTGCCGACACCGACCTCTTCATCCAGATTGAGCGTGATTTCACGACCTATGGCGAGGAAGTCAAATTCGGCGGCGGCAAGGTCATCCGCGACGGCATGGGCCAGTCGCAGCTTTCGCGCGCGCAAGGCGCCGCAGACACCGTCATCACCAACGCCGTCATTCTCGATCATTGGGGAATAGTGAAGGCCGACATCGCCATCCGCGACGGCAAGATCTCGGCAATTGGCAAGGCCGGCAATCCCGACATTCAGCCCCATGTCGATATCGTCATCGGGCCTGGAACCGAGATCATCGCCGGCGAGGGCAAGATTGTCACCGCCGGCGGCTTCGACACGCATATCCATTTCATCTGCCCGCAACAGATCGAGGAGGCGTTGATGTCGGGCGTCACCTCCATGCTCGGCGGCGGCACGGGGCCGGCGACCGGCACTTTCGCCACGACATGCACGCCAGGCCCCTGGCATATTGCGCGCATGATCGAGGCCGCCGATTCATTTCCGGTCAATCTCGGCTTTGCCGGCAAGGCCAACGCCGCATTGCCCGCAGGCCTCGTCGAACAGGTGGAAGGCGGCGCCTGTGCGCTCAAACTGCATGAGGACTGGGGCACGACGCCGGCGGCTATCGATTGCGCCTTGTCGGTCGCCGACGATTACGACATTCAGGTGATGATCCACGCCGACACGCTGAACGAATCCGGATTCGTCGAAGACACGATCAAGGCGTTCAAGGGCCGCACCATCCACGCCTTTCATACCGAAGGCGCGGGCGGAGGGCATGCGCCGGACATTATTTCGGTTGCGGGCCTGCCCAATGTCCTGCCCTCGTCCACCAACCCTACGCGGCCGTTCACGCGCAACACGCTCGATGAGCATCTCGACATGCTCATGGTCTGCCATCATCTGGATTCGTCTATTCCCGAAGACCTCGCCTTCGCCGAAAGCCGCATCCGCAAGGAGACGATCGCGGCGGAGGACATTCTGCACGACATCGGCGCTCTCTCCATGATGTCCTCGGATTCGCAGGCCATGGGCCGTGTCGGCGAGGTCATCCTCCGCACCTGGCAGACCGCCGACAAGATGAAGCGTCAGCGCGGGCCATTGCCGGGCGAGGAGGGCGCCGACAACCTGCGCGCCAAGCGTTATGTCGCCAAATATACGATCAACCCCGCAATCGCCCATGGCGTTTCCGCCTATATCGGCTCGGTCGAACCCGGCAAGCTCGCCGATCTCGTGATCTGGACCCCGGCCTTCTTCGGTGTGAAGCCCGATCTCATCCTGAAGGGCGGCATGATCGCGGCAGCCCGGATGGGCGATCCCAACGCCTCGATTCCAACGCCGCAACCCGTGCATTTCCGTCCGATGTTCGGCGCATACGGCAGCGCGCGCAAAGCGACCTCGCTCACCTTTGTGTCGCAAGCTGCGCTCGACAAGGGCTTGCAGACGAAGCTCGCCGTCGCGCGTCCGCTGGTCGCGGTCAGGAATACGCGCGGCGGCATTTCCAAGAAAAGCCTGATCCATAACGACGCCACGCCGAAAATCCACGTCGATCCCGAGACCTACCGCGTGACGGCGGACGGGCGATTGCTGACCTGCGAACCGGCGGACGTTCTGCCGATGGCGCAGCGCTATTTCCTGTTCTAGTCTGCGCCGGCGCCCTCTCGTCGAGAGGCGTCGCGCATCGCTCGATGCGTGCAAAAGAGAAGCGAGGACACATGATTTACGTTGTCGCCACGATGGTCGTTGCGCCCGACAAACGCGAACAGGTGCTTGCCGCCGCCCGCATCGCCATTGCCGCGACGCGGGCCGAGGACGGTTGCATCGGCTACGATCTGCACGAGAGCGTGACGACGCCTGGAACCTGCGTCTTTGTCGAGCGATGGCGCGATCGCGCCGCGCTGAATGCGCATATGGGCCAGGAGCATTTCAAGGCATGGCGCAAGGCGAGCGCGGATGGCGTTGTCTCGCGCAAGATCGAGATCACTTCGGACGGCAAGGTCGAAACGCTCTGATGCATCTTGTCCGCGACAATGCCGCGCCGCCTATAAACTGCTTTAGACCGGTTTCCGGCGGTCGATATCGGATCTGGCGCGTAAGAACGCGGAAACGGCAATGAGGACGACAGCATGGCCATGCGTGCGAAAAATGTGAAGGCGGCGGGCTCCTGGCAGGCGTCGGCGGCCGATACGGTCGTGCTCGATTTCGAGGATCGCCATCGCCGCCGCATCGCGATGAAGGGCGTCGGCGGCCTGGAATTCGTGCTCGATCTGCCCGAGGCCGTCATGCTGCGCTCCGGCGATGCGCTCGAACTGGAGGACGGCCGCCTCGTCGAGGTTCTGGCTGCGCCCGAGGCGCTCGCCGAATTAAAGGTCGCAGATGTCAGGCATCTGGCGCGGTTGGCCTGGCATCTCGGCAATCGCCATTTGTCGACGCAAATCCTTGGAACGAAACTGCGCATCCGCCGCGACCATGTCATCGAGGATATGGCGCGCGGGCTTGGCGCGGCGGTCGTCGAAATCGAAGCGCCTTTCGACCCCGAAGGCGGCGCTTATGCCCAGCACGTGCAGACGCATGGCCATGACCATCATCATGGCCACGACCATGGTCATCATGATGACCATCATCATCATGGCCACGGCCACGAGCATGACGATCACGATCACTGTGGCTGCGGGCACGATCACGGCCATCATGGCCATAAGCATGACTAGGGCGGTTGGGCCGTGGTGAACGAAGGATCGGATCTTGCGTGAAGAAGGCGCAATGTCCTCTGCGCTTCTTCTGGCGGTCTGGCTGTCGCCGGCTTTTCCGGTCGGCGCCTTCGCCTATAGCCACGGGCTGGAATGGGCGGTGGAGGCAGGCGATGTGCGCGACGAGGAAACGCTTGCCGCCTGGCTCGCAGATCTCCTGGAGCAGGGGGCGGTAAAAACCGACGCCATATTGCTTGCCGCCAG
>JBKDZW010000045.1:0-5212 GCA_047971685.1 Rhodoblastus sp. | reverse complement strand
GGCGACGGGACTGGGGGTCCTGGGAGTGAGCGCGCCGGACGAGATGCGCTAGGCGCGGAGTTTGCTTCGCCCACCGCCCCCGGGACTTCTGCGAAAGCGATAGCGCCGCCCTCAGGAGCGCCGTATCGCGGTTGAGGTGGAAGATGAGCGCAGCGCCCGAACGTCGCGAGCCGATCAATATTGACGAATTTGAACGCCGCCTGCGCGGGGCCGAGCCCGCGCGTCGCGTCGACGACCCTCTGGCCGAGCTTGCCCGCCTGGTCGGTTCCCAGAACCAGCAGGCTGCGGACCCCTTCGCGGACATGTTTGCAGCCGAGGCCCGTCACGCCGCCGCGCCTCAGGCCGCTGCGCCTCAAATTGAAGGCTACGCTCCTCCTCCCCCTCCTTCTCCGGCTTCGCCGCAGGTCGCGCCATTTCCGCAGTTCCATCAGGCGCCGCCGTTCTCTGCGCAGCCGCCGCAAGAATCCGGCGTGCCGCAAGAATCCGGCGCGCCGCAAGTCGATCCCTTCGTCGATTTCCCGGATTTGCGCCCGCTTTTGCGCGGCGCCGATCACGGCGATCTTCCCCCGCTCGACAAGGCGTCCGTGCATCATGACTTTGCGCTGCCGCCGCGCGCGCCGGAAGGTTTTCCGGAAGGCTTCGGCCCCTCCGCGCAATACGAGGATTGGGCGGAGACGCCGGAGCTTGCCCCCGATGCAGCCCCGCCAGAACCGCCGCGCCAGCGTTCGAGAAAGCCGCTTTATGCCGCCGCCGCCGTTGTCGCGGCGGGGTTTCTCGCCATCGGCTCCACGCTCGCCTGGCGTGGCGGGGCCAGTCATTCAGGCGGCGTGGCCATGATCGCCGCCTCGCCCAATCCGACCAAGATCCAGCCCAAGGAGACCGAGAACGACAAGCCGGCGCGCGAATCGACCATGCTCGAACGTACGCCCGCTCCGCCCGTCAAAAAGGTCGTGACGCACGAGGAGCAGCCGATGGATGTTGCGACCGTCGCCAGGACGCCGCGCGTCATTCCTCTCGGCGACAGTCCGGTTTCGGGCGCCGAGACCTCCACAGGCGGCGCAGCCTCCGTGCCGGCCGTCGCGCCGCCGGCGCCGTCCGCGCGCGCACAGGCCAGCCGCTCCGCCTTCCCGGAGCCCAAGCGCGTCAAGACCGTTTCCGTGCGCGCCGATGGCTCGATCATCAGCGACAGCGCAGCGCAGGCGTCTGCGGCGGCCAAATCCGCCGCCCCGCCGCCCCGCAACGCGACGCCCAAATCTGCCACCCGCGCGAATGCGGGCACGTCGCCTGCGGCCAAACCGGCCGCAAAGCCTGCGCCCAAGCCCGCTGTGCGCGTGGCCGCAATCGCTCCCAGGGATGAAGACCAGACGGCGGCGACCGGCGCGAACGACGAGGAGAATACGGCCAGCCGCGTATCTTCCGGCGCCTATGCCGTGCAGGTCGCCTCGGCCGGCTCGGACGCCGACGCCCGCCGCGCCGCCTCGCGCCTTGGCGCAAAACTCTCCGGCGCGCTCGGCGGCCGTCGTCTCGCCGTCATCAAGGCTTCCGACAAGCTCTACCGTGTCCGCGTGACGGGGCTCAGCCGCGAAAGCGCCAAGGCCATGTGCGGCAAGGTCAAGGCCGCCGGCGGCGCCTGCTTCGTCTCGCGCTGAGGGCGGGGGGCATATGGCGCCGCGCGCATTCATCTGCGGTTGCTCGTCCACGGTCCTGACCGCGGACGAGGAAGCCTTCATCCGTCAGGCCGAGCCCTGGGGTCTCATTCTTTTCAAGCGCAATGTCGCCGACCGCGCCCAGATGCGCGCGCTGACCGACCGTTTCCGCGAATTGACGGGCAGGGCCGACGCCGCAATCCTGATCGACCAGGAAGGCGGCCGCGTACAGCGTATGGGCGGCGAGCATTGGCCGGCCTATCCCTCCGCCGCGCGCCTCTCGGCCGCCGCCAGCGACCCGGCGGAGCAGGCCCAGGTGGTGGCGCTCGCCACCCGCCTGATCGCCCACGATCTCGCCGAGGTCGGCGTCAACATAGATTGCCTGCCGGTGCTCGACCTGCCGGCGCCCGGTTCTCATGCCATCATCGGCGACCGCGCCTATGGCGCGACCCCGGAAACGGTCGCCCGCCTTGGCCGCGCCGCAGCCGACGGCCTTCTGGCGGGCGGCGTGCTGCCAGTGTTCAAGCATGTGCCCGGCCATGGCCGCGCCCGCGCCGACAGCCACCTCGAACTCCCCACCGTCGAAACGTCGCGCGAAGAGCTTGAGCGCAGCGATTTCGCGCCCTTCCGCGCCAACGCCGATCTGCCGGTGGCCATGACCGCCCATGTCGTGTTCAAGGCGATCGACCCCGACCGTCCGGCCACGCTCTCGCCGATCGTCGTGCGCGAAATTATCAGAGGATTCATAGGCTTCGACGGTCTGTTGATGAGCGACGACCTGTCGATGAAGGCGCTGAGCGGCACGTTCGCCGAGCGCGCGAAAAATCTCTTCGCCGCCGGCGTCGATCTCGCCCTGCATTGCAATGGCGATCTGGCCGAGGCGGGCGAAGTGGCGGCCGAGACGCCGGCGCTGACCGGAAAGGCGGCTGAGCGCGCCAAAACCGCGCTTTCGCGCGTTTCGGGGACGCTCATGGCGTTCGATCCTGTGGACTCCCGCCAGAAACTCGCCGCGGCGCTTGCGGGCGCAGCCTAGAGGGGCCACATTCCGCGCCGGACGAAGTATCGACGTGGTGAGTGATTCGCATGGCGGGCGACCTGCCATTTGACATGCAGCCCCTGGACAAGGGAGAGACCGAGGAGACCTTTCTCGTCGATGTCGACGGGTTCGAGGGGCCGCTCGATCTTCTGCTCGAACTCGCGCGCCGCCAGAAGGTCGATCTCGCCAGGATTTCCGTGCTGGCGCTGGCCGAGCAATATCTCGCTTTCATCGAGGAGGCCCGCAAGGTGCGCCTCGAGCTTGCCGCCGATTATCTCGTGATGGCGGCCTGGCTCGCCTATCTCAAGTCCCGCCTGCTGCTGCCGGCCCCGCCCAAGGCGGACGAGCCTGCCGCCGCCGACCTCGCCGCGGCCCTGGCCGAGCGCCTCAGGCGGCTGGAGGCCATCCGCACGGCGGCCGAGCAATTGGTCAATCGCGCGAGAATCGGCCGCGACATGGCGATGCGCGGCGGCGGGGAGGGCATTGAAACCGTCAATAGCCCGCAATGGCAGGCCTCCATCTTCGATTTGCTTTCGGCCTATGCGCGTCAGCGCCAGAAGGCTGCCTTGTCCAGGGTCACCCTGAAGCAGCGCCACGTCTGGTCGCTCGCCGAGGCGCGCGAGACGCTGGAGCGCCTGTCCGGCATGGCGCTCGAATGGACCGTGCTCGACGATTACCTGCTGCAATATTGCGTTTCGCCGGAAGTCGCGCGCACCGTGAGGGCGTCCTCCTTCTGCGCCTCGCTGGAGCTGGTGCGCGAGGGGCGCCTCGACATCAGGCAGGATCGCGCCTTCGCGCCGATCTGGCTGAGGCGCAGGGACGCCCGCGCGCCGGCGGCTTCCGTTCCGCTGGCGGCGGCGGAATAGCCGTCGTGGCCGCACGAAACGGGTCAGGGACGTACGTAAACGTAGTGAAAGCGCTTAAGCGTAATGGAAGTGCAAGGAGACGACATGGCCGAGGCCGCGCGCGCATTTGAATTCGTGGAGGACGAGGACCGGGCGCTTGCGCAAGCGCGCGCCGCGCTGCTCGCCGAATGCAAGCGCATTGTCGAGGCGTTGCTGTTCGCCTCGCCCGATCCGCTCGAGGAAAAGGCGATCGCCGAACGCCTGCCCGACGAGGCCGATCTCGACGCTACCCTGGCGGCTTTGCGCGAGGATTACGCTACGCGCGGCGTCAATCTCGCTCGCGCCGGCGACAAATGGTTTTTCCGCACCGCCGACGATCTCGGCTGGCTGTTGCGCCGCGAGGAAACGCCGCAGAAGAAGCTGACGCGCGCCGCCATCGAGACCCTGGCGATCGTCGCCTATCACCAGCCCGTCACGCGCGCCGAAATCGAGGACGTGCGCGGCGTCGCCATTTCCAAGGGCACGCTCGACGTTCTCCTGGAAACCGGCTGGATTCGCCTGCGCGGCCGCCGCAAGGCGCCGGGCCGCCCGATCACCTACGGCACGACCGAAAAATTCCTGGTCCATTTCGGCCTGGAACAGATTTCCGATCTGCCGGGCCTCGACGAATTGAAGGGCGCGGGCCTGTTCGACGGGCGCCTGCCGCCGGGCTTCGGCATTCCCAGGCCGGACGACGACGAGGCGCTGACTTCGGACGAGGATCCTCTGGACGCGGCCGATCTGGCCGAGGATTTTCCGCTGCTCGCCCATGCTGAGGACGCTGAGGGCGCAGGCGAAAGCGTAGAGGAAGGCGAAACCGCAGAGGAAGACGAGGGCGGGTATATCGCGCAAAGGAGCGGCGACGAAGACGCCCGATGACGTAAAGGCGCCATGCGCCGGCGATGATGCGCCAGCATATGCGGGTTTACGCCCGGATCCGGAGCGAATTATCGAAATCCAAATCATTTCCTGTTCTTGAGAGCAGGACACGCATTGAAGGACGATCGGCGCGCGCAGCGTGACATATCTCTACACGATCACCAATTTCGGCGAAGCGACCCTGGTCATCCCCCTGGTCTGCGGCGCCATCGTCGCCTTGTGGACGCTGGGCGAACGCGCCAATGCGCGCACGCTGGCGCTGGCCTTTGCGCTGTGTCTGGCGGTGACCGTCCTGACGAAAATCCTGTTCATGTTCGTCTATCGCGGCGGCCCGCTGCGCAGCCCGAGCGGACACACGGCGCTGGCGGCTTTCGTCTATGGCTCGCTTGCCGTCCTTGCCTGGAAGCAGCGCGGGGCGGGGCTGCTGCGCTATCTGATCGTCGCGCTCTGCGGCGCCATCGTGCTCGGCGTCGCCGTCAGTCGCTTCAAGATCGGCGGCCACAGCCGCACGGAAACCGCCTTTGGCCTGTTCTACGGTTTTGCCGCTGTCGCGTTTTTAACGCGCCGCTTCGCATGGCAGCCGCACAGCCGCGCCAATTTCGTGATGTCGGTGGCGGCGGGCCTTGTCGCGGTCACGATCGTCTATCTAGTGCTGGCGACAGGCGCCTTCGATGAAGATGCGATTGCGGGCGTCGCCAATTGGTTGCGCGGCCTGGCGGCGCGCGCGTAATTTTGCGCGGCGGTTTTCTGACGTGTCGCGCAACGCG
>JBKDZW010000044.1:0-3259 GCA_047971685.1 Rhodoblastus sp. | reverse complement strand
TGAAATTCGCGATCATCGACAGTGGTTCGACCGTCAGCGAGTGCTCGACCGGCGTCATCCAGAGCAACACCGACTACTTCAAGATCAAGGCCTGGACACCGGTGGCGCTCGACCTGAACGGCGACGGCAAGATCGGCGTTACCGGACAGACTTCGTCCTTCGACAAGTCCGGCGTCACCGAAATCGGCAAGACCGTGCAGTTCGACATCAATGCCGACGGCAAGCTCGACACGATCGAATGGTTCAAGGGCGATGGCGACGGCATTCTCGTCGACGCCACGAAGATCGGCGCCGATGGCAAGATCGACGGTTCGGCGCTGTTCGGCGACGAGGGTGGCCAGTTCAACAATGGTTACGAAAAGCTGGCCCTGCTCGATGCCAATGGTGACGGCAAGCTTGCGGGCGACGAGCTTCAGACGATCAAGGTGTGGATGGACAACGGCGATGCCATCCTGCAGGACGGCGAACTGAAGTCCCTGGCCGATGCGGGCGTTGCTGAGATCTCGACCAAGATGGAGATGACCACCGATGCCTCGGGCTATCATCTGATGCAGTCGACTGCCACGGCAACCGACGGCTCGACGATCCTGACCGAAGACGTGTGGTTTGCCTCCGCGCACGACGGCCATCAGGCGCAGATGGGTCACGATGCTCCGGTCGACATGGCCGCCGCCCCGCACGTGGACGACGCGGCGCATCACCTCCAGCACGCCGCCTGAGGCTGCGCGCTTTCTCACGGATCACGACAGCGGGCCCGCGATCAGCGGGCCCGTTTTCAATGGCATGGCGCCCGCGATCAGCGGGCCCGTTTTCACTGGAATGGCGGTCGCGGCCAGCGGGCACATTTTATGGAATGGCGGCCGCGCTTGCGCTTGCCGCGACCGGCCGAGGGCCGGCATTAAATATTGATAAACTATAAGGAGTTACGACAGAACTCGCCCGAGTGTCCCGGTTGATCTGATCCGGTTGCCGGGAGCGAGACATCAAAGCAAAAAGGCGGCGCGAGGGCGATAATCTCTCGTGAGAAGCGAAGAATGTCGGTTGTACAGATCTTATATCGTCGCTACGGCCGCTCTCATCTGCGAGCGATGATCCTTCTGGCGGTCGTTTCCAATTTCATGATCGTGGCTCCCTCGCTGCATCTTCTTCAGATTTACAATCGCGTCCTGTCGTCGAATTCGCTGGAAACGCTCGTGGCGCTCACCACGGTGGTCTTGCTGGCGCTCCTTGTTTACGGCGTTGCGGAGGCGATACGCGGGCGCGTCGCGCTGCGTCTGTCGAACGCCTATTGCGTGGCTGTTTCCAACCGCCTGTTCGACGGGTTTGCGCGCTACAACGCCTCGCCGACGAAGTCGGCCCAGAATCTTCGCGACTTCAGCGCGGTGCGCGCCTTTCTGGCCGGCCGGTCGATTCCCTCGCTGTTCGATCTTCCGTTCGTTCCCTTCTTTCTGCTCATCCTGTTTCTCGTTCACTGGTCGATCGGCGTACTGACGCTGCTCGGCGCGGGCGTGCTCGCGGGATTGAGTTTTCTCAATTCGCGCTTCAGCGAGACGGTCCAATCCGACGGCCGCAAGGCGGAAGCCGAACTCAACGCTATCGCGCAATCCACTCTGACGCGCGGCGAAGACGTCGCCGCACTCGGGCTTGCGCCCCATCTCAAGGGCTGGTGGCTGAAGCGGCTTGCGCGTGCGCTGACGCTCGCTGACGATTCGGCGCTTGGCGCCTCGACCTATTACGCCGCCAGCCGCGCCGCGCGTCAGATGTTGCAGGTTCTTCTGATGGCGTGGTCGGGCTTTCTGGTCGTTCAGGGCGAAATGTCGGTGGGCCTGATTTTTCTGGTCTCGATGATCTCCGGCAAGGCGCTGGCGCCGATCGAACAATTGATCGGCGGCTGGGACGGGCTTTCCAAGGCCAGGGAATCCTTCCTCGCGCTCGAAGGCGAGATGGAGGGCGCCGGCAGCGAAGACGAACGTCCGGACCTTCCCGAGCCGGTGGGGCATCTCGATGTCGATCGTCTCGTCGTTGCCGGCGATCACTTCGCCAAGACCGGAAAAGCGCTCGTCGACGATGTTTCTTTCGAGGCGCATCCAGGCGAACTCGTCGCCATCGTCGGCGTGAGCGGAGCGGGCAAGTCGGTGCTGGCGCGCGCGATCGCGGGTGCGATTCCGCCAGACTCGGGCCTGATAAGGCTCGACGGCGCCGCCCGCAACCAGTGGCCGGCGGCGCAATGGGGCCGCGCGATCGGCTATGTCGCGCAGGAAACGGATCTGTTTCCCGGCACGATCGCCTCCAATATCGCGCGCTTTGAACAGGGCGTGCCGGCGGACGCGATCTATGCGGCAGGCAAGGCCGCGGGCGTTCACGAGGACATTCTGAGCCTGCCGGACGGCTATCTGACGCAGATCTCCGACGGCGCTTCAAAACTGTCGAGCGGACAGCGCAAGGCGATCGCGCTCGCACGTGCGTTCTATGGCGCGCCCAGGGTGCTCGTTCTCGACCAGCCGACCTTCAATCTCGACCAGATCGCGGAGTCCAGATTCATCGAACGCCTTGTCGCCGCCAAGGCGGAAGGCAAGACGATCGTGGTCATCTCGCAGCGTGGCTCGATCATGCAACTCGCCAATCGCTGCTATGTGATGGAGACGGGAAAGCTGCGGCCGCTGAATCTGGGCGGCCCGGCAAATACGCAGGCGCCCGCCCAGCCGCAATCAGCGCCCGCCCAGCCGCAATCAGCGCCCGCCCAGCCGCAATCAGCGCCCGCGCCGCAAGAAGCGGCGCCGCGCGCCGAGCAGATCCCCGCCGCCATACGCGCCGCCATCGCCGCCGGTCGTCTTTCGTCCGGCGGGTCGTCGCCCGCACAAGATTCTTTGCCCACGCGAGAATTTTCGCCCGCGCAAGAGTTTTCGCCCACGCGCGAATCTTCGCCCGCGCAAGAGTTTTCGCCCGCGCGCGAATCTTCGCCTGTGCGTGAGTTTTCGCCCGCGCAAGAATCGTCGCCCGCCAGAGAACCGGCGCCTGTGCGCGAGCAGATGATGGCGCGCAAACGGATGACGGTGCGCGAATATGCCGATCAGATCCGGCAGGGTCTCGGCGCACGGCCGGCGCCCGCCGCTCCTCCTCCCGCCGAGAGCGAGACGGAACAGGAAATCAATCCGAAATTCCGCGCGCTTGCCGACAGTTTCCACGCGCTTACGGCAAAGAGCGTGCGGCCGGCGCCTGTGCGCCGGGATGAGCGCCGCAGCTACGGGCAGACCGGATG
>JBKDZW010000043.1:0-2574 GCA_047971685.1 Rhodoblastus sp. | reverse complement strand
GGCGGAAGCGCAGGCGTGTCTATGGCGGCGGCGGAATTGCAAGCCGCCCGGCGCGCCCTATATCGGTGGCGAGATCTGCGGCAATTGACCCCGCCGCCGCGACAAGGCATTCGGAGTGCGAAATCGTCGCCGCCCGACACGGCTGCCGAGAAAAATCCGAAAGCCGAGAAGATCAAAAACAGCGAAAAGACGCCGCATGCCGCAAGAGACAGAGCCGCGCGCCGCGACGCATTCTTGCGTGTGGTCGCGGAACGGCCCGCGCTCATGGGCATATTGAACGTCACGCCCGATTCTTTTTACGATGGCGGACGCTTCGCATGCCGCGAGGCCGCAATCGCGCAGGCGCAGAAACTCGTGGCCGATGGCGCGGACATTGTCGATGTCGGCGCGGAATCCACGCGCCCCGGTCATGTTCCGATTTCTGCGGAAGACGAGATAGCGCGCCTTGCGCCCTTGCTCGAAGCCGTCATGGTGGCGGTCGATGCGGCGGCGACATGTACGCCCGTGTCCATCGATACCTACAAGGCCCAAACCGCGCGCTTTGCGATTGCGCGCGGCGCCAGCGTCGTCAACGATATCTGGGGCATGCAGAAAGATCCCGCCATGGCCGATGCAGTCGCCGAAACCGGCGCAGCCGTCGTCCTCATGCACAACAGGGAAAACGTCGATCCCGCGCTCGACATCGCCTCGGATCTCAAGCGCTTTTTCGACCATTCGCTCGGTCTCGCACGAAAGGCCGGCATCTTGCGCGCCTATATCATGCTCGATCCCGGCATAGGTTTCGGCAAGACGCGCGAGCAAAATCTCGCGGCGCTCGGCGCGGTGGATTGTCTGGTCAAGGAATACGGCCTGCCCGTTCTCGTCGGCGTCTCGCGCAAATCCCTGTTCGGGCAATTGCTGGGCCAGGCCGTCGAAGCGCGGTTGATCGGCACGATAGCCGCCAATCTGGCGGCCGCTGCGCGTGGCGCGCGCATTTTCCGCGTGCACGATGTTGCAGAACACCGTGCAGCGCTCGCCGTCTGGGAGGCGATTGCGCATGGCTGAGGCGGCAAGTGCGGGTCTTGGCTGTGCGGGTCTTGTCTGTGCAGGCCTCGGCTTCGGCGCCAATCTGGGCGAGGCCGCCGCTACTCTTGCGCGCGCGGTTCGGGAGATCGAGGAAAGAGGGATCGCGCGCCGCATAGCGCTCTCCTCGCTCTGGCGCACGCCGCCATGGGGACGGCTCGACCAGCCCGATTTCGTCAACGCTTGCGGCCTCTACGAAACGGAACTGGCGCCGCGCGCCCTGCTTGCCGCGCTGAAAAAGATCGAGACCGATCTCGGCCGCATTGCAGGCGAACGCTGGGGCCCGCGCGTTCTCGATATCGACATTCTGTTTTACGGGGAGACGGAAATCTCGGAGCCCGATCTCGCCATCCCCCATCGCGCGCTCCTGAGCCGCGCCTTCGTTCTCGCGCCGCTTGCCGAAATTTGCGGGGACCGCAAAATCGCGTCCGTCCGTGTCGCCGACGCGCTCGCGCGCCTCGACTGCACGGGCCTTGCAATTTTAACGGCGGGCGACGCATGGGCGCAGCATGCGTAAAATGGGCGCCGCGCGCGTAAAATGGGCGCCTGTGCGCAAGCAAGAGGGAATGGAAGATATGGGAGAAGCAATCACATTGACCTGCGGCGACGGCGTAAAAATTTCCGCCTATCGGGCCAATCCTTCAGGCGCTCCCAAAGGCGCAATAGTCGTATTGCAGGAAATCTTTGGCGTGAATCATCATATTCGCGCCGTGACGGATAAATTCGCCGCCGCCGGCTATGTCGCGATTGCGCCCGCCCTGTTCGATCGCGTCGAAAGAGACGTGGAGCTGGGTTACGGCGCGCCGGACCGTCCGCGTGCTATCGACCTGCGCGGCCGCACGAAAATCGACGAGACCCTGGCCGATGTCGCAGCCGCGATAGAAGCAGCCCGCAACGCCGTGAAAGGCGCAAATTGCAAGGTTGGCGTCGTCGGCTATTGCTGGGGTGGCGCGCTCGCCTATGCCGCGGCCTGCCGGCTCGATGGCGTGAGCGCGGCGGTCGGTTATTACGGCGGCGGCATAGCGGCAATGGCGCAGCAAAGCCCGCGCATTCCGCTGATGCTGCATTTCGGCGACCGCGACAAACACATTCCGCTTGGTGACGTCGAAAAAATCCGCGCCGCGCAGCAGAGCGCGCATATCTTCGTCTACAGCGCCGATCACGGGTTCAATTGCGACGAGCGCGAGAGTTACGATGCAGCGTCCGCTCGCGAGGCGGAGGCGCGCACCATGGCGTTTTTCGCCGCCGAACTGAAATGACGCCCGGCCTGCGTCCGCAATGTGCGGGCGCAGGCCGGCGCCATTCATGCACTGGCGCTACCAGCGATAGTAATAATAGCGCGGGCGCCTATAATAATAGACGGGACGCCGGTAATAGGGCCGGTAATAATAGGGCCGGTAATAATAGGGCCTGTAATAAGGCCGGTAATAATAGCGGCGTCGGCGCCACCGCCTGTAATGACGCCGATAATGACGCCTGCGACGGCGGTAATAAGGGCGGTAATAATGGCGG
>JBKDZW010000042.1:0-13046 GCA_047971685.1 Rhodoblastus sp. | reverse complement strand
TCGTAATAATTATCGGCGGCGTTGGCGGCCGCCATGGCTCCGAGCATGACCCCGAACATCGCAACGCCGGGATCGACGCGGTAGCGGTAAGCACGCCGATAATAGCGCTGGCGCTTCCGCGCGGTTTTCTTCCGCACGGTTTTCTTGCGGTAACGGGCCTGCTCTATCGGCGCATCTGCGCGCACGAGGCCGGCGGGCGAAAGGCCGAGCGGGGTTGCGCTTGCGGGCGCAACAGGCATGGCCAGCAAAAAGGCCGATGCCGCAGTTGCAAGAAATCCGATTTTGAAGGAAAGCATCTTTTCATCCTCCTTCCAAGGACAGCAACCTGACGTTAATGCATAATGGGACGCAGGCTCAAGAATTCGATGTTCGTCAATAAATGTATTTTACGGGCGCTGCTTCCAAGAGTGATTTTAGTCATATGCGGATGAGGCATTTGCGTCAGACGCATGGAATTTCAGAATGAAAATCATGGAAGAAAATTGCTGGAGGTTCTGCCGGAATAGTGTTCGGTCAGTTCCAAGCCGGCGTTTCCAAATCTGCGCTTCCAGATCGGCGCTTCCAGGTCGGCGTTCTCTGTTCCTGTGCATGAGAAGCGCTTGACGCGCCGGATGCAAACTGGAATACGGCAATATTGCTGACTTTGTTTCGGATGTATGTGCGTGGACACCGCTCTGCACAGCAAACATGAAGCGCGGGCCGAAGGCCAGGACGGCGATCCGATGTTCGATCTGATCGAGCTTCTGTTCTTCGCCTATCGCGATTTTGTGGGCGACGCCGACCGGCTTCTGGAAAGTTTCAAGTTCGGGCGCGCCCATCACCGCGTGCTGCATTTCGTCAATCGCCATCCCGGCCTTACGATTGCGGAATTACTCGACATTCTGAAGATCACCAAGCAGAGCCTCAGCCGCGTTTTGAAAGAATTGCTCGATCAGAATTTCGTGGAGGCGCGCGCCGGCGTCGCCGACCGCCGCCAGCGCCATCTCCATGCCACGCCCAAGGGACGCAAGCTCGCGCTCGAGCTCGCGCATTTGCAGACGCGCCGCTTTTCGCGCGCGCTCGATGGCCTGCCCGCCGACGCGCGGCGCGCGGCCATCGCCTTTCTGATGGCCGTCATCGACCCGGCCGATCAGGACAGGGTGAAGACACTCGTCTGGCCGCAGGATTCGGAGCTTGCGCCGTGAGGCCGGGTTCATGAGCGCGCGTACGCCCGCTGCTTTGCCCGACGATGCGCCGCATCTCATCGTGGTGGACGACGATCTGCGCATTCGCACCCTGCTTGCGCGCTATCTCGCGCAGGCCGGCTATCGCGTGACGACGGCGGCCTCCGCCGCCGAAGCGCGCCAGCGCATGGCGACGCTTGCTTTCGATCTCATCGTGCTCGATGTGATGATGCCCGGCGAGAGCGGCGTCGATTTCGCCCGCAGTTTTCGCGCAGCAGGCGGGGCGACGCCGATTTTGATGCTGACTGCGCGCGCAGGCGCCGACGACCGTATTCTGGGGCTGGAGGCCGGCGTCGACGATTATCTGCCAAAACCGTTCGAGCCGCGCGAGCTTGCCTTGCGGGTCGCCGCCATTCTGCGCCGCGCCGCAGCGCCTGCGCCCGCACAAGCGCCGCTGCGCGTGCTGTTCGGCGATTGCGAATTCGATATTTTGCGTGGGCAATTGCAGCGGGCGGGCGGGCCGGTGCGGCTGACGGACCGCGAGCGCGACATTTTGCGCGTGCTGGCGCAAGCGCAGGGCGCTCCTGTCGCCCGCGCGAAACTGGCGGGCGATACGGCCGGCGAACGCACGATCGACGTGCAGGTGACGCGGCTGCGGCGCAAGATAGAGCCCGATCCCGCAAATCCGTTATTCTTGCAGACAGTGCGCGGCGCGGGTTATCGACTGGCGCTCGATCAGGGCTCAATTTCATGAATCTCGCCGAACATCCCGCCATCAAGACGCCGCGCCGCATCTGGCGCGGGTTTGCGCTGTGGTTGCGCGCGAGAATGCCGAAGGGCCTGTTTGCGCGCTCGCTGCTCATCGTCATCCTGCCGATGCTGCTTTTGCAGACGGCGGTCGTCTATTTCTTCATGGAGCGGCACTGGCAGGCGATCACCATCCGCCTGTCGCGCATGCTGACGCAGGAAATCGCGGCGCTGATCGACGTCTACGAATCCTATCCGCAGGACAAGGACGCATCGAACCTGACGCGGATCGCCGCCCAGCGCATGAGCCTTCAGATATTCATCACGCCGCCCGGACCGCTGCCCTCGCCGCTGCCTAAGCCCTTTTTCTCGCTGCTCGACAATGTTCTGTCGCAGCAGATCAGCACGCAGATCGGCCGGCCCTTCTGGATCGACACGGTCGGCGCCTCCAATGTCATCGAAATCCGCGTGCAGTTGAAGAATGCGCAATTGCGCGTCTTTGCCTCGCGCAATCAGGCTTACGCCACCTATTCCTCGATCTTCATCGGCTGGATGGCGGGCACGGCCCTGGTGCTCATCATCGTGGCGGTGCTGTTCCTGCGCAACCAGATCAAGCCGATCAGGCGACTGGCGGCGGCGTCGGAGGCTTTCGGCAAGGGGCGCGAAATTGCGTTCCGTCCTTCGGGCGCGCGCGAAGTGAGGCAGGCCGGGCTTTCCTTCGTCGACATGAAGCGGCGCCTGGAGCGCGCGATGGAGCAGCGCACGGCCATGCTCAATGGCGTGAGCCACGATCTGCGCACCGTGCTCACGCGCTTCAAGCTGTCGCTGGCCCTGCTCGGCGAAGGGCCGGAGCAGGAGGCGATTGCGCGCGACATCGCGGAAATGCAGCGCATGCTCGAAGCCTATCTGGCTTTCGCGCGAGGCGACGGCGGCGAGGCGGCGGTCGAGACCGATGCGCGCGCGCTGATCGGCGATCTCGTGGCCGACGCCGAGCGCGCCGGAGCTGCGACCCGCTACGCCTATGCAGGCGAAAGCCGCGCGGTCCTGCGCCCGGACGCCTATCGGCGGTGTCTGGCCAATCTCATCGCCAATGCGCAACGCTACGGCAGCAAGGTGGAAGTGCTGGGGAACCGCGACGACAAGAGGCTTGTCGTGCATGTCGACGACGATGGCCCGGGCATTGCGTCCGACCTGCGCGAGGAAGCCTTCCGGCCGTTCTACCGTCTCGACGAGGCGCGCAACCAGGATACGGGCGGAGCGGGTCTGGGCCTTGCGATCGCCCGCGACATTGCGCGCGCGCATGGCGGCGAGGTCACGCTGGAGACGAGCCCGCTCGGCGGGCTGCGCGCGAGCGTGAGCGTGCCGGTTTAACTGATAACCAAAGGCGCGTCAGGCTTCCGATGCGCCTTTCTCGGGCGCCTTGGCGCGCTTTTCGACGACCAGACGCACACCTGCGCTGACGACGCCGCGCGCGAGTCCGCGCATCGGAGCGGTCAGGCGCTCGACGTCTTCGGCGCGCGCAACCAGCATGTCGCCGCGCCGCAAGGTGCGGTCGAGATCGGCCATGGTGGCGGCAAGGCCGGGATCGTCGTCGTTGAGCCAGATATTGACCATGCGCGCCCAGGCGAGCGTCAGGCCCTGCAATTTCAGCGCGCCGACGGCGCCTTCGCTTTCGACGCCGGCGGCCTCCAGCATGAAGCGCATGGAATTGACGGCCATGCGGTTGAGCTGGGCGGCGGCGAGCGGCTGGCGGCGCGCCCATTGCGCAATGCCGCCGATCGCCGCCCTGTGAGGCTCCAGCGCGTCGAAGCGGCGCATGAGCACGTCGAACAGGCGCTCCTTGGTCGTTTCCTGCCGCATGTCATCGCTCACGCCGTCCAGCACGATGCGGTCGATGCGGCGGTTGAAGGCGCCGAGGACCGCGCCTTTCGAGGGAAAATTCTCGCGGAAATCCGCCAGCGTGACGCCTGCGCGCTCGGCGATTGCGGAGATGGAAATCTTCTCGAAGGATTGCTCGGCGGCCAAAGCCATCAGAGCGTCGACGATTTTATCGCGGACGCCTTGCTGCGCAGCGCTGGGCGCTGCTTGCGGGGCGGCGGTTTTTTTCGCGGCGCGGGCCATGTGGGGCTCCTTGAATGCTTTGCAGCTATCTAGTCGTTTGCGCGCGCAAGTCCAAGTTGGCAATTGAACGCACTCCCGCACAATTTGGCCGGCGCGCCTCAAAAAAAGGATAATCGACCCGCCGAATTTTGCGCAAGCATTGCTTCGCACTTCCCTGTCTTGGTCATGTATCCATTTGTTTTATTGTCAAATATCCGGCGATCGTCGTGATGAATTCCGCCGGTTTCCCTCCATCCTGTTTCGCATTGCGGTCTTGTCAGAAAAACAGCGCGCGGCCCTGCTCCATGTCCTTGTAGAGCCCGGCCACCTCCTGGCCATAACCGTTGTAAAGCAGGGTGGGTACGCGATTGCCCGTGCCGATGACTTCCTCGCTTGCCTGCGACCAGCGCGGGTGGGGCACGGCCGGGTTCACATTGGCCCAGAAGCCGTATTCGCCGGCCTGCAATTTCTCCCAATAGCCGACCGGCCGCTCCGCGACGAAGGAAATGCGCACGATCGACTTGATCGACTTGAAGCCGTATTTCCACGGCAGCGCGAGACGAAGCGGCGCGCCGAACTGGTTGGGAAGCTCCTTGCCGTAGGCGCCGGTGACCATGAAGGCGAGATCGTTTCCGGCTTCCGCGAGCGTGACGCCTTCGACATAGGGCCAGGGATACCAGGTCTGCCGCTGGCCGGGCGCGACCTTGGGATCCTTGAAGGTTTCAAAGCGCAGGTACCTGGCTTCCGGCCTGGGGTCGGCCAGGGCGACGATTTTGGCGAGCGGAAAGCCGGTCCAGGGAATGGCCATGGACCAGGCCTCGACGCAGCGATGGCGATAAAGCCGCTCCTCGATCTGCATCGACCTGACGAGATCGTCGATGCCGATTTCCCGCGGGGCGTTGCACAGGCCGTCGATCTTGAGGCTCCATGGCCGGGTTTGCAGCCTGGCCGCCGCTTCGCCGATGTGCTTGGACATGCCGAATTCGTAAAAATTATTGTAATCGGCGTTGATCTTTTCCGGCGTGAGCGCGCGGTCGAGCTTGAAGGCGTCGTTGCGCTTTGCGGGGTAGAGCGAGGCCGGGGCGCTTTCCGTTGCGTGTGAAAATTCCGGCGCGGCAAGCGCGGCCCCGATTGCGCCTGCGCCTGTCAGCAGCGTGCGGCGGTTGAGGAAAATATGCTCGGGCGTGGCCTTGTTCTCGGCCATTTCCCAGGATTTGCGGATTTTGATCAGCATGGCGTCTCGAGGGTCGTTCCGGCGCTTTCGTGTGGCAGAGGCCTATGGCCACACGGGCTCACAGACAAATCACTTGCGCGCGATCAGCCGCGATTTTTGAAGATGGCGTAGCGGCGCGCGATCTCGTCGGCGATTGTGCGCGTATCGTCGAGCGGGCTGCATTGCCAGTTTTCCAGCCGTCCGCGCCATTCCCGCACGCGTCCGTCCTCGACCAGATTGTCGATCATGCGCGAGAGGCGCGCATGGCCGCCCGATGGCGTAAAGATCATGACCGGGGCATCGGTTGCGATCGCCTCGCCCACCATATTCGTGCTGTCGGCGGTCACGACAATCGCGCGGGCGTGCGCCAGCATCTGGATATAGGGATTGTCGCCTGTCCCATCCCATAGAAACGTGCGCCGGGAGACGCCCGCGCAGACCTCGCGCAAGCGCGCGTAAAGGCGCGGCGGCGTGCGGCGCGAGGGCGTTATCATGACGCTGTCGCCCGTCAGGATCATGTTTTCGATGATGCCGACGAGAGCTGCGCAATCGCTATCGCGAAACAGGTGATGACGGCTGTCGCCGCCGACCAGCAGCGCCGTGCGCGGCTCCGGCAGGCGCGCGATGCGCGGGTCGATGTTTCTGTGCGCGCTGTCGATGGCTTCTTTCGTCACCAGATGGGGGGCCATGCGCGTTGCAATCACATTGTCGCCGCGCAGGCGGTCGTGTTCGGCCGCCCAGACGACATCGGCGACAGCAGGATTTATGCGCGGGTCTTTCAGGAAGACCGTGAATGTCCTGCCGCCGGAGGCGCGCCGCACATGGCGCAGATAGGGGACGGCGCGCCGGCCGCAGGCGATGAGAATTTCAGGGAAAGGCCGCGCGATCGGACTGCCCGGCGCATCGGGGCTTTCCTTCGGGTCGATCGGCCCGCGCGGCGCAAAGGCTGCAAACAGCGCGCGCGGGCGCACCACGCGCTTTACAACCGCAAGGCCGAGCGCCTGCGCAAGGCCCAGACATGGCGCCTCGTCGCCGGCCTTGCCATCGGTCAGCGTCCAGCATGCGGCGCCGGCGAGCATCTTGCGCCCGTCATGCGCGTCTTTGTCAGCAAAATCCCGAGCTTCGTCCATATTGTCGAGCCTTTGCGTCATTTTTGCCGGGACCGCAAGTTTTCCAGGCCGTGACGGCGGTCCGCCGAATTGACGGCGCCTGCCAATCCGCGCAATTTCGGGGCGATATCGCAGGATTTTTCAGCGCGTCCCGAGGCATGCGTCCCGAAGCATGCGTTTCGAGGCATGCGTTTCGAGGGAATGGACCGACATGAGCGACACCAAGACTTCCATCGTCCTGATGGGCGCCGGCAAGATGGGGTTCGCCCTGCTGCAAGGCTGGGCGAACCTCGATATGGCCGGCCCCAATGTCGCCGTTGTCGAGCCCATGCCTTCGCCCGAATTGCGCGCGCTTTGCGCGGAGAAGGGCATAAGGCTGAACCCGCAGGACGATATGTCCGGCGCGCCGGATATTCTCGTTCTCGCCATCAAGCCGCAAATGCTGGACGCCGCAGCCGGGCGGCTTGCCGCGCTCGGCGGTCCGCAGACGCTGATCGTCTCGATTCTTGCCGGCAAGAGCATGGCCGATCTTTTCGCGCGGGCCCCTCGTGCAAAAGCGATTGTGCGCGCCATGCCCAATACGCCGGCGGCCATCGGGCGCGGCGTGACCGGGGCGGCGGCGAGCGCCGGCGTCGACGAGGCCCAGCGCGCGCTGGCGCATCGGTTGTTGTCGGCGGTCGGCGGGGTCGAATGGGTGACCGACGAAGGGCTGATCGACGCTGTGACCGCGGTCTCGGGCTCCGGGCCGGCCTATGTTTTCCTGCTCGCCGAATGTCTAGCGGCCGCCGGCGCCGCCGCCGGCCTGCCTGCGGACCTCGCTGCGCGGCTGGCGCGGGCGACGGTCGAGGGCGCCGGCGAACTCATGCATCGCGCGCCCGAGGTTTCGCCGGCGCAATTGCGCATCAACGTCACCTCGCCCGGCGGCACGACGGAGGCTGCGCTCGGCGTGCTGATGGCGGGCGAGGGCCTGGCGCCCCTGATGGAAAAAGCGGTCGCCGCAGCCAACGCCCGCGCAAAAACGCTGGCTGGCTGAGAAAGGCGCTGGCTGGCGGGATTGCCTTGCCGGCCATTCCTCGCAATGGCGGGCCTTGTCGATTTTCGGGAAATCGCGCTCCTTATCCGTCCGCCTTCAGCGTGCGCGAAATGATGTTGCGCTGAATTTCGGACGTGCCTTCGCCCATGAGATAGACCAGCGCATCGCGGTGAATGCGTCCCACGGGATATTCGCGCATCAGGCCGGCGCCGCCAAGAACGCGGATCGCGCTTTCGCTGATGCGGACGGCGGCTTCCGAGCAATGCAGCTTGATCTTGGAGGCGAGCGCCATGTCGCACGTGCCCTGATCGATCCGCCAGGCGCCGTGATAGACCATCCATCTCATGGTCTCGACCTCGGTCGCCATATCGGCGAGGCGATGGGCCACCGCCTGATATTCGATGATCGGCTTGCCGCGCACGAGGCGCGTTCTGGCGTAATCGAGCGCGACCTCGTAGGCGTTGCGCGCCATGCCAAGGCAATTGGCCGACACGCCCACGCGATTTTCCGCAAGCGCCTCCATCACGAGATGATAGGAGCCTTCCTTGCCCCCCAGCAGCGCCTCGTCAGGCACGAAGGCGTCGGCGATATGGACGAGGCCCGTTTCGGAAGCGCGAATGCCTTCCTTGTCGAGCTTTGAAATCTCGATGCCGGGATTGGGCAGGTCGACGATGAACAGGCTGATGGCGGCGGTCGTCAGCTCCGGTTTCGTGCGCGCCGCCAGCAGCAGGAAATTCGCGAAGGGCGCATTGGTGATGTAGAGTTTCGCGCCGTTGAGCCGCCAGCCGCCATCGACCTTTTCCGCTTTTGTCTTCAGCGCGCGCGTGTCCGAGCCGACATCGGGTTCGGAGAGCGCAAAGGCGCCGATGGCCTCGCCCCGCAGGGCGGCCGAAAACCAGCGCTCCTTCTGATAAGGCGTGCCGCCGCGCCAGATCGGCCAGATGCCGATGTGGGTGGCGGCCGACCAGGCGGCCGAGACCGACTGGCACACGCGGCTCATTTCCTCGCGCACGATGCAGTCGGCGACCTTGTCGAGCCCCGAGCCGCCGTCCTCTTCCGGGTAGCGTATGCCCATGAGGCCGACATCGGCGACTTTCGGAAAGAGATCGACGGGGAAGGTTTCGCTTTCCTCCGCTTCGCGCACGCGCGGCGCAATCTCCTTTTGCGCGAAACGGATGATGGTGTCGCGCACCTGCTCGTGTGCTGGCGTGAAGGCAAAATCCATGAATGTATTTCCCGCTCCCCGGTTGTTCCTGGCGTTTTCTTTTCTGTCGTTTTCTTGTCGGCTGTGCGTGCGGCGCGGGTCTTTGATCTCGATCAGACCCGAATTGTTTTATGGCGCGATGGCCAGTTCGACCTCCGCCCCCCGGCCGATGGAGCGCAGGCTGTGCGCATAGGTCGGGAAGTTGAGGAGCTGGCGGCCATAGAGACGGCGCATGGCCTCGAACAGATCGCCCTTGCGGCCGAGCGCCTCGTCGGCCAGGCGCACCATCAGCGAATTCGGCCAGGTGCGGTTGCGGATTTCGTAGACGCGCGCGAAAATCGCATCGCCCGGGAGATCGGGCTCGTTCTGCGCGATCAGGGTGGCGAGCGCCGCCGTCGAGCGCGACATGCCCATGTGGCAATGAACCAGCACATGCTTGTCGCCGGGGTGTTCGGCAAGGCCGCGCCCATAGGCGAGAATGGCCAGGATGTCGCGTTCGTTCGGCAAGACAACGCCGGCGCCCGGCGCGATCTCGTCGTGGAAGCGGAGTACGTGGCGGCGATGATCCGGCCAGGCGTCGAATGCGGTCGGCACGCTCGTCTCGGGGTCGAGAATGCTCAGGACATCGGTTACGCCGCGCATGTCGTGTTCGGGCAATTCCGCTATGCCGCAAACGGTTAGCAGGGATATGCGATGGTCGATCATTGAGGCTTCCATAGGCGAGACGAGGCCTGATTATAACGCATGGCGCCTCGGCGCATATCATGCGCGCTTGTTATGGCCGGGCCAAGCGGCCACAATGACGCGGCGGCCATTCTGACGATAAATCCGTCCGCCCACAGGGTATTTCATGCAAGGCTCCGTTGCGGCGATCGCGCAACGACATCCACACGACGACATCCACACGACGACATCCACACGACGACAACACCTACACGAAAAGGCAAGGCGACAAGAGATGAACAAACATGCGCCGGACCAGCTCCGCTATCCCTTCGCCACGCCGCCGGAACCGGGCGCGATGGCCGAAGTCGCGCCGGGCATTTTCTGGACGCGCATCGCGCTGCCGTTCCAGCTCAATCACGTCAACATATTCATCCTCGACGACGGCGACGGCTGGGCTGTGATCGACACGGGCATCGACAACAAGGCGACGCGCGCGGCCTGGGAAGCGCTGGCGGCGGGGCCGCTCGCGGGGCGCAGGATCACGCGGCTGATCGTCACGCATTTCCATCCCGACCACATCGGGCTTGCGGGCTGGCTGTGCGAGCGCTTCGACATGCCGCTTCTGACCACCCAGACCTCCTATCTCGGCTGCCTCAACATCTCGCTCAGCCCCGGCGCTCTCGACGCCAAGCCCTATCGCGATTTCTATCTGCGCCACGGGCTCGACGAGCACACGACCAACCTCGTGACCACCAACGGCCATGGCTATCTGCGCATGGTGGCGCCGCTGCCGCCGACGTTCCAGCGCATCGTCGCCGGCGACGTTCTGAAGATCGGCGGACGCAGGTTTGAAGTGCTGACCGGCGACGGCCATGCGCCGGAACAGGCGATGCTGTGGTGCGCGGAAGAAAAGATATTTCTGGCCGCCGACCAGGTGCTGGCGAAAATCACGCCCAATGTCAGCGTCTGGGCGGTCGATCCGGACGGCGATCCGCTCGGGCTTTTTCTGCGTTCGCTGCGTTCGCTGGATGCGCTGCCGGAAGACGCGCTGACGCTGCCTGGCCATCAATTGCCGTTCTACGGCCTGCAATTGCGCGCGGGCGAACTGGCGGCCCATCACGAGATGCGCTGCGAGGCCATCGCCGAAGCGGCCAGAGAGCGGCCGCATTGCTCGGCCGATTTCGTGCCGGTGCTGTTCAAGCGCGCGCTCGACCCGCACCAGATGAGCTTCGCCTTCTCCGAAGCGCTTGCGCATGTGAATTACATGCTGGGCCAGGGACGCCTTGCCTGGGACGAACCGGCCGGAAGCGTGCGGCGCGTGCGGGCGGTGTAGCAGCGGGTTTTATGCGGGGGTAAAAATGTTTCGCGCGCCATCGCGCGAGATTTTGCCCTTGCGCCCCAGCCCCTCTTTTTCCTGCAAGTCCATCAGGGTAGCTTTATCGCCCGGCGTGTTGGCGATGAAGCGGCGGCCGCTCGAGGCTTCGCGGCCGATGATTATGCCAAGTTCCGGCCCCGCCTTGCCGTGCATGATCGTGTAGGTCTCGATCGCGCCTTCGCCCGCCGGCGTCTGCGTGAAGGGCGCCTTGGGCAGCGCGTCGATTTCGGCTTGCAGCGCATCGGGGTTTTCGCGCGCCCATGCGCCTTGCGTCGGATCGGTCGAATAGACGCCCCAGGAATGTTTGGTGATGTAATTTCCGTTGGCGGTGACAAGTCCGTAGGCGCCGCGGTTTTCACGCAGCCGCCAGAGCATTTCGGCGATGGAAAAGAGCACGTAGCTGTTGCCGGGACCGCCGAAATAGGGGAGACCGCCGGTGATCGTGAGCCCGCGCCTGTCGTCTTCGGCAAGGCCGAGTTCGTTGCAGGCGATTTCGATGGCGCTCGGAAAACACGAATAGAGATCGAACAGGGCGATATCGTCGAGCGACTTGCCGGCCATGGCGAGCGCCCGTTTCACGCCGCGCTGCATGGCGGGCGAACGCGCGATGTTTTCGCGCTCGGTCAGATACCAATGGTCGTGTCCGTCCGCGCAGCCGTGCAGATAGACCCATTTGTCTTCCGGCACGCCGGCGCGCCGCGCTTGGCCAACGGATGTCATGACAAGCGCGCCGGCCTGATCGATGAAGGCGTTGGCGTTCATGAGGCGCGGATAGGGAAAGCCGATCCAGCGATTGCTCTCGCCGACGGTGGCGATGCGCTCGGCGCTGTAGCCCTCGCGGCGGGTCGCCAGCGGATTGTCCGCCGCCACCGCCGCAAAGCGGGCGAACAATTCGCCCATCGCGCGCATGTGGGTGGGAATGTCGGCTCCCTTTTCGCCGCGCACCGCATTTTCGATCAGCGGATACATGGCGATTGCCGCGCGAAGTCCGTGGTCGTCCTCGTGGTCGCTCCAGCCGCGCTTTTCTTCGCCGACGAGTTCCGGCGCGCCGCCGGGCTGTTCGGTCCACACGCCCTGAATGCCTGCGCGCTCCGCGCCGTGCTGGGTGCGCAGCGCCTCGCCGCCGCAGATGAGGGCTGCGCGCATGCGCCCGGCCGTGATTTCCTCCGCGAACCAGTTCACCAGATATTGCGGCATGTTTCCGCCATTCCAGGTGTAGATCTCGCGTTGAGGAGAAAGGCCGAGGCGGCGCGCCACCGAACGCGGGGGATTGGACGAAGCGCCAAGTTTGGTGGCGAAACGGTGCGAGGTGTCGGAGAAGAAGCGCAGCAATGCGATCGTGTCGATCGCCTGCGCCAGAGACGGCGCGCCGCAATCGTCGAGCGCCTTTTTGCAGGCCTGCGCCACCAGATCGAAAGGCGAGCGCGCCTGTTCCACCGGCGTCGCCATGTCTGTGACAGCGCCTGCGCCGACGAGGATCGGCGTATTGTCCTGTACATGCGTCATGGATCGTCCTGGCCCTTCCGATTATGCGGGAAAGCTATCCGAGCCACGCATGGTAGCAAAGCTCGCGGGCCGCGCGGACGCCATGTTAGGATCGCATGAGCGACGGCAGGTCGTCAGGAAAGAAGCGACGGAGGATATGGATGGCGGTCAAGATCGAATCGGATGTCAGCGGCTCGATGTGGAAGCTGATTGCAAATCCCGGCGACATGGTGGAGGCCGACGCGGAAATCGCAATCATCGAATCCATGAAGATGGAGATACCCGTCGTTGCGCCGCGCGCCGGCAAGCTCGCGCGCTTTCTGGTGGCCGAGGGCGAGGCGGTGGCTGAAGGCCAGGTTGTCGCGGAGATCGAATAGGCTTGCCGGCGGGATCAATCCGGTGCGGCTTTTGAAATGACAAGGCCGGCCCGCAGCTTTCCTGCGCCCGCCGGCCCGATCGCTCCAGTCGCCGTCTAACCGGAGGCTGCCATCGCGATAAACCATCATGACGCAATGCGTTTGCCGCTTTGTTAACGCAAACGCGAAGAGTCTAACGATTGCGCGCATTTGCGGGGGCTGCGAACCGATTTGTGGGACTGGTGGGCCGGGCAGGACTCGAACCTGCAACCAGACCGTTATGAGCGGCCGGCTCTAACCATTGAGCTACCGGCCCGGCGCTCTCCAGCGGCAAAGGGATTAGCCGGGGCCGCGCGCTTTCGCAACTGCTTCCTCTCTTGACGCGCCTTTCAGCGGTCCACGGCGAAAGCCAGCGCGAGAATGATCGGCGTGACGCAGATGGCGGCGAAAAAGGCGATGTTGCGTAAATTGGCGATCGGCATGGGGCTCGATTGGGGCTGCTGCGACGGGGCCACAGGCTAACCGTCAAAAGTGAAGAGCAGGTTGCGGCAATAGCGGAGTGCGCTCTCCAATCAGGCGACTTCGGCCGGCGTTC
>JBKDZW010000041.1:0-13518 GCA_047971685.1 Rhodoblastus sp. | reverse complement strand
AGGCCGTAGATCAGATCCATGTTGATCGACCGCGCCCCGGCGTTCCGCAGCAATTCGACGGCGCGCGCGGTGGTCTCGTAGGGCTGGATGCGGTTGATCGCCTGCTGGACCGCGGGATCGAAGTCCTGAACGCCAAGGCTTGCGCGGTTCATGCCGCCGAGGGCGGCCGCGCGCACCCAGTCTTCGGTCAGGGTGCAGGGGTCGATTTCCGCGGCGATTTCGGCGCCGGGCGCGATATCGAAGCGCCGGGCGAGGCGGGCGAGAATCGCGCCGATCTCGTCAGGCGCGAGCATGTTGGGCGTGCCGCCGCCGAAATGGATATTGCCGATTTCCAGCCGCTCGCCGGTGGAGGCGGCGACCAGATCGATTTCGCCGAGCAGCCGCGCGACATAATCGGCTATGGGGTCGCGGCGGTTGACCACGGCCGTATTGCATCCGCAATACCAGCACATGCGTTCGCAAAAGGGGATGTGGAGATAGGCAGAGACCGGCCCGTCCGCACGGCGCAGACTTTTCAGCCACGCGCCATATTGCCGCGCCTCGACGACGGGCGCAAACTGCACGGCGGTCGGATAGGAGGTGTAACGCGGCGCCCGGCCGCCATATGCGGCGATCAAACGATCCACGATTTCCTCTGGAATCGTTTCGTTTTCGGCGTTTGGCGTTTCGGCGACATGCGTTTCGACGATATCGGTCATTGTGTCCGCTGCGGCGTCGGCCGTGGATGATCGTGGTTTGTCTTAGCCAAATGGCTGAGGATAGGCATACGACACCTTGACGCATGTCAAAGTCTAGGTGCGCTGCGGTATGCATTTCTGGTAACGACTCGCGGCAGACCGGCCGCAGGTCGGCTGACATTATCTAGCGCAACAGGGCAATCTCATGGCGCAAGCAGTTCAATCCGCCAAAAGCATGCGCGTCGGCGAACTCGGCATGATTGTCGTTTTCGTTGCGCTCGCAGCTTTTTCGACTCTCGTCGCCGCAGGAGCGTGGACGCCGGAATATGCATTCCACGCCGTGCTTTTCGCGCTCGGCAGCATCGCCGCCGTCATCGCCATCTTCCAGCGTTACGGCGCGCGTTCGGCCGAATGGCCGCCGGAGGAGATAGACGGCAAACCAAACTACAATTACGGCCCGATCAAATTCACCGCCGTCGCCTCCATGATCTGGGGCGTTGCGGGCTTTCTGGTCGGCCTGATTGCGGCCTTGCAGCTCGCCTATCCCGCGCTCAATTTCGATCTGCCGTGGATCAGCTTCGGGCGGCTGCGCCCGCTGCACACGTCGGCGGTCATTTTCGCGTTCGGCGGCAACGTGCTGATCGCGACCTCGCTTTACGTCATGCAGCGCACCTCGCGCGCGCGCATGGCCGGCGATCTTGCGCCCTGGTTCGTGGTGATCGGCTATAATTTTTTCATCCTGATCGCGGGCACGGGCTATCTGCTCGGCATCACCCGCAGCCACGAATACGCCGAGCCGGAATGGTATGCGACCCTGTGGCTCGTCGTTGTGTGGGTGACATATCTGATCGTCTACCTGTGCACGCTGCGCAAGCGCGCCGAACCGCACATCTATGTGGCGAACTGGTTCTATCTCGCCTTCATCGTGACGATCGCCGTGCTGGTGCTCGGCAACAACACGGAAATTCCGATCTCGATCTATTCGTCGCGTTCGGTCATCGTGTGGTCGGGCGTGCAGGATGCGCTGATCCAGTGGTGGTACGGCCATAATGCGGTGGGCTTCTTCCTGACGGCCGGCTTCCTGGGCATCATGTATTATTTCGTGCCCAAGCGCGCCGAGCGTCCGGTCTATTCCTACCGGCTGTCGATCATCCACTTCTGGGCGCTGATCTTCCTCTATATCTGGGCCGGCCCGCACCATCTGCACTATACGGCGCTGCCGGACTGGGCGCAGACGCTCGGCATGACCTTCTCGATCATGCTGTGGATGCCCTCGTGGGGCGGCATGATCAACGGCCTGATGACCCTTTCGGGGGCATGGGACAAGCTGCGCACGGATCCGGTGCTGCGCATGATGGTCGTGTCGATCGCCTTTTACGGCATGTCGACCTTCGAGGGCCCGCTGATGTCCGTGAAGGCCGTGAACGGTCTCAGCCATTACACGGACTGGACGATCGGCCACGTGCATTCGGGCGCGCTCGGCTGGGTGGGCTTCGTGTCCTTCGGCGCGATCTACTGCCTGGTTCCCTGGGTGTTCAACCGCAAGGGGCTTTATTCGCTCAAGCTGGTGGACTGGCACTTCTGGCTCGGCACGATCGGCATCGTCTTCTACATCTCCTCGATGTGGGTGGCGGGCATCATGCAGGGTCTGATGTGGCGCGCTTACACGCCGCAGGGCTTCCTCGAATATTCCTTCGTGGAGACCGTGGACGCCATGCATCCCATGTACGTGATCCGCGCTCTGGGCGGCGGCCTGTTCGTCCTCGGCTCGCTCATCATGGCCTACAATATCTACAAAACCATCGCCTCGCCGGAGGCGTCGGAAGTTCCTTCGGGACGTCCCGAGCTGGCGCCGGCCGAGTGAGGAGAAAGACCAATGGCCAACACCAATCAATCTTCCTCGATCTGGCAGAAGCATGCGATCTTCGAGAAAAACTCGATCATCCTGGTGATCGGCATCGTCGTGGCGATCGCCTGGGGCGGCCTCGTGGAGATCGTGCCGCTGTTCTATCTCAAGAGCACGATCGAGAAGGTGGAGGGGGTTCGTCCCTATTCGCCGCTCGAACTGGCGGGCTATAACATCTACGTGCGCGAGGGTTGCTATAATTGCCATTCGCAGATGGTGCGCCCGCTGCGCGACGAGGTGGAGCGCTACGGCCATTATTCGCTGGCGGCGGAAAGCATGTACGACCATCCGTTCCAGTGGGGCTCCAAGCGCACGGGACCGGACCTTGCCCGCGTCGGCGGCAAATATTCCGACGACTGGCATCGCGATCATATGCGCAATCCGCGCGCGGTGGTGCCGACCTCGATCATGCCGGCCTATCCCTGGCTCGAGAAAACCCCGCTCGACGCCAAGCATCTGGGCGAGCAGATGAAAGTTCTGTCGATTGTCGGCGTTCCCTATTCCAAGGAAATGATCGACAGCGCCGAGCAGGACGCGATTGCGCAGGGCGCCGGCGACAGCGGCGGCGGCGCCAAGGGCCTGCAGGCGCGCTACAAGAACGTGATCATTCGCGATCTTGGCGCGGATAAGGGCAAGCTCACCGAACTCGATGCGGTCATCGCCTATCTGCAACGCATGGGCAATCAGGTCGATTTCAAGCTTTACAACGATAAAGCCAATATCCGGTGAGGGCGCGTCATGAGCACCTACCATTTTCTGCGTGAGTTCGTTGCGGGTTGGGGAACGGCCTATTTCGCGGCGGTCTTCCTGGCAGCCCTCATCTATGCACTCTGGCCATCGAAGCAGGCGAGCTTCGATGAGGCCGCCCAAATTCCGCTCATCGAGGATTGATGACCATGTCCAATGCATCTGGCCCGAGGGTCGACGAACGCACGGGCACCGCTACGACCGGCCATGAATGGGACGGCATTGCGGAACTCAATACGCCGCTGCCGCGCTGGTGGCTGTGGACCTTCTATCTGACCATCGTCTGGTCGATCGCCTATTGGGTGGTCTATCCCGCATGGCCCGGCATTTCGGGCTATACGACCGGCATTTTCGGCTGGCATTCGCGCACGATGATCGTCGAGGATCTTCAGGCGCTGAAGACGATGCGCGCGGCGGGCGAGGCCAAGCTACAGGCGGCCAAGCTCGACGATATCGAGAAATCGCCCGAACTGCTTGGCATTGCGCGCGCCCAGGGCGCGGCGGCTTTCGCCAATAATTGCGCGCCCTGCCACGGCGCCGGCGCGCAGGGCGCGGTCGGCTATCCCAATCTCAACGACGACGACTGGATCTGGGGCGGCAAGCTTTCCGACATCCAGCAGACGATCGAGAACGGCGCTCGCTGGAACGCCAACAAGGATACGCGCGTCGGCGACATGCCGGCTTTCGGCAAGGACGGGATGCTCAAGGCCGACGAGATCAAGAATGTTGCGCAATATGTGCGCACACTCTCGGGGCTGCCGGTCGAGGGCGGCGCGGATGTCGCGAAGGGCAAGAAAATCTTCGCCGACAATTGTGCCGTCTGCCACGGCGAAACGGGCAAGGGCATGCCGGAGCTCGGCGCGCCGGACCTTGCCGACAAGATCTGGCTGTACGGCCAGTCTACGGCTGCGATCGAGCATCGTATAGTCAATGGCGGGGGCGGCGTCATGCCCGCGTGGAAGGATCGACTTGATCCGACCACAATCAAGGCGCTCGCTGTCTATGTACATAGCCTTGGCGGGGGCAAATAGAATTGACGGTTGGAATTGACGAAAAGCAGGCCGGGGGGCGCGTCCCCCCGGCCCAAATTGTTTCTGGGGGGACGGCGCCCCCGGAAAGCGAGGCCTTGTACGCGGCGCGCAAGCAGATCTACCCGCAAAGCGTCAATGGCGTGTTCCGCAGGATCAAATGGGCGATCCTGATCTTTACGCTCGGCGTCTATTATATTCTGCCGTTCGTGCGCTGGGACCGCGGGCCGGGCGCGCCTAACCAGGCCGTGCTCGTCGATCTCGAACGCAACCGTTTTTATTTCTTCTTTATCGAAATCTGGCCGCAGGAAGTCTATTACATCACCGGCCTGCTCATTCTGGCGGCGCTGGCGTTGTTCCTGACGAACGCGCTCGCCGGCCGCGTGTGGTGCGGCTATCTGTGTCCGCAGACCGTGTGGACAGATCTTTATCTGATGATCGAACGGCTGGCCGAAGGCGACCGGCGCGAGCGCATGCGCAAGGACGCAGGCGGCTGGAACGTGCAGCGCGTCGCCGAAAAGATCATCAAACACTCGCTGTGGCTGGCTATCGCCTGGTGGACCGGCGGCGCCTGGGTTCTCTATTTCAACGACGCGCCGACGCTGGTGCGTCAGCTCGCCACCTTCGACGCCCCGGCCATCGCCTATATCTGGATAGGCATTCTCACCGCCACCACCTATGTGCTCGCCGGCTTCATGCGCGAGCAGGTGTGTCTCTACATGTGCCCCTGGCCACGCATCCAGGCCGCGCTCACCGACGAGAACGCGCTCAACGTCACCTACCGTTACGACCGCGGCGAACCGCGCATGTCGGTCAAGAAGGCGAAGGCTGCGCGCGCGCAGGGCGAACTGGCCGGCGATTGCGTGGATTGCGAGCAATGCGTGGCGGTGTGCCCGACCGGCGTCGATATTCGTCAGGGCCTCAACATGGGCTGCATCCAGTGCGGCCTGTGCATCGACGCCTGCGACAATGTGATGCGCAAGATCGGGCGCCCCGAGCGGCTGATCTCCTACGACACGGATATCAACATCAAACGCCGCCAGCAGGGCCTCCCCAATATCTACCGGCCGATCCGCGTGCGCACAGTGCTCTATGTCGCGCTGATCGCCCTGATCGGCGGACTGATGGCCTTCAAGCTGCTGACGCGCGCCGACGCCGGCCTTGCCGTCATCCACGACCGCAATCCGCTTTATGTGACGCTGTCGAGCGGGGAAATCCGCAACGGCTTCACCGTGCGTTTTTCCAACATGGCTTCGCGCCCGCGCAAATTCACGCTCAAGGTCGATGGGCTGGAGGGGTCGCGCTTCGAGATGATCGGCGAAGGCAAGTCCGAGGATGGACGCGAGGACGTGGAAATGGGCGCCGACCAGACGCGCGAGACGCGGCTTCTGGTGTTCAGCGGGACGGCCGGGACACAAGACAAATCGACGCCGTTGCGGTTTGTGCTGAGCGACGAGACCGGCAAGGTCGTGGCCACGGCGGAGGACTTTTTCCGGGCGCCTTAAAATCGTCGGGTCTCATGGAGAAATTGAGGATTTCCCGACAGGCGCCGCAAGATTGGAGCGCAAGGACAGCTATGCCGACCGTATTGCCAGATGCCCAGAGCAAGGCGCGCGCTGCGCGCGAAAGCGAATTCCGGCTCACCGGCGCCCATGTTCTGGCCATGCTGGTGGCGTTTTTCGCCATCGTGCTGTGCGTCAATCTCGTGATGATCCGCTTTGCGCTGAAAACGCATAGCGGCGAGGTGACCGCGCATCCCTACGAGAAGGGGCTTGCCTATAATTCCACGATCCGCGAGGCGCGCGAGCAGGAGGCGCGCGGCTGGAAGGTCGAAGGCAAGATGATGCATACGGCCAACGGCATGGCGCGGATCGAGGTGAGCGCGCGCGATTCCGCAGGCGCGGCGCTCACCGGGCTCAAGGTGCATGCGATTTTGGCCGCGCCCGCCGATGTGCGGCGCGACCGGCCGCTCGAACTGACGGAGACCGCGCCGGGGCTCTATAGCGGCGAGACGGCTGCGCAGACCGGACAATGGGAACTCGAACTGAACGCCGTGCGCGACGGAAAGCGTCTGTTCCAGTCGCACAACCGCATCACCTTGCACTGAGTTTTGCGTCATGGCCGCCAATGTCGATCTCTCCGGCTTCGTTCATCAGGGCGAAGATGGTCTGCGCCGGATCGACTTCGCCGTAGACGGCATGACGTGCGCGGCCTGCATCGTGGAGATCGAGCAGGCGATGCGGAAAATTCCGGGCATCGAGAAGGCGCGCGTCAATTACTCGAATTCGCGGCTGGCGCTCGGCTGGCGGCAGGACGATCTCGATCCCGCCGGCGCGGCCGAGCAATTGCGCCGCATGGGCTATGCGGTCCACCCGTTTGAACTGGCGCAGGCCGAAACACGCGAAGCCGAATATGCAAAATATCTGCTGCGCTGCCTGGCGGTCGCGGGTTTTGCGGCGATGAACGTCATGCTGCTGTCGGTATCGGTGTGGGCGGGCAACGCTTCCGACATCCTGCCCGAGACGCGCGACATGTTCCATTGGCTGTCGGCGCTGATCGCGCTGCCGGGCGCGGCCTTTTCCGGGCGTCTCTTCTTTACGAGCGCGTTCGCCTCGCTCAGGCGCGGCGCGCTCAACATGGATGTGCCGATCTCGCTCGGCATCGTGCTGGCGCTTGGCATGAGCGTGGTGGAGACGGCCCATCACCAGCCGCACGCCTATTTCGATTCCGCGCTGATGCTGATCTTCTTCCTTCTGTGCGGGCGCTATCTCGAACAGGCCATGCGCCAGCGCACACGTGCGGTCGCCGGCAATATAGCCGCGCTGCGCTCGCCGATGGCTGCCCGCGAAAACGCGGACGGGTCGATCACGCAGGTTCCCACCCAGCGCATTGCGCCGGGCGAAATCGTGCTGGTTGCGCCGGGCGAACGCATTCCGCTCGATGGCGTGGTCGTGTCGGGGACAAGCGAGATCGACGAGAGCATCGTGACCGGCGAGACGCGCGCGCGAAAAATCGGGCCGGGCGCCGAAGTTTTCTCCGGCGCGCTCAATTTCGCCGGCGCCTTGAAGCTGCGTGCGCGGGCGGCGGGAGCGGCGGATTTTCTCGGCGAGATCGAGCGTCTGCTCGAAAATGCGGCGAGCGCCCGCTCGCGATATGTCGGTCTGGCCGAACGCGCCTCGAAAATCTATGCGCCTGTCGTCCATGTCACGGCGGCGACGACGCTTGCGGGCTGGCTTCTGGCCGGCGCCGGCGCGCATGATTCCATCATCACGGCGATCGCCGTTCTCATCATCACCTGCCCCTGCGCGCTGGCGCTGGCCGTGCCTGCGGTGCATGTGACGGCAAGCGGCGCGCTGTTTCGCGCGGGCGTTCTGCTCAACGGCGCCGACGCCATCGAACGCCTTGCGGAAGCCGATACGATTGTCTTCGACAAGACCGGCACCTTGACCCTGCCCGAAGCGCGCCTTGCCAATGCGCATGATTTTGCGCCCGATCTGATCGAGCGTGCGGCGCGGCTTGCGCGGTCGAGCCGTCATCCGCTGGCGCGCGCGCTGGCGCAGGAGCGCCCCGCCGGGGCGCCTTACGAAGGCGCGCGCGAGGAGGCCGGCGCCGGCGTCAGCGCCATCGTCGACGGCGTGGAGACGCGGATGGGCAGCGCCGCCTTCTGCGGGCTGGAAGGGGCCGCAACCGCAGCCGCGCGCGGGGCGGACGCCTCGACCATCTGTTTCCGGCGCGGCGCACAGACCGCCGTCTTCCATATCCGCCAGACCCTTCGCGCAGATGCGGTTGAGATTGTCGCTGCGCTGAAACGGCGGGGGTATGGAATCGAGATCGTATCCGGCGACAGCCCGGCGGCGACACGGGCGGCGGGCGATGCGCTCGGCGTGAGCGAATGCATGGGCGGGGCGAAGCCCGCCGACAAGGTCGCGCGTCTGGAAGCCCTGAAAGCTCTCGGTCGCAAGCCCGCCATGGTGGGCGACGGCTTCAACGATGCGCCCGCGCTTGCGGCGGCCCATGTCTCGCTTTCGCCCGTCACCGCCGCCGATGTCGCGCAGGCCTCTGCCGATGCGGTGTTTTTGGGCGAAAAACTCGCGCCCGTCGCGCGCGCGTTGCAGATATCGCGGCTTGCGCGCAAACTGATGCGCGAAAATCTCTGGATCGCCGTCGTCTATAACGCCATCGCCGTGCCGCTCGCCATATCGGGCCATGTCACGCCGCTGATCGCAGCGCTGGCCATGTCCGGCTCCTCGCTCATCGTCACGCTCAACGCGCTTCGCGCCGGCGTGGGGGCTGCGCAGGAGCGCACGCGCATTTCCCGGAGCAGGAGCGGCCCGGGCGTGGAGGCGCCGGCATGAACGTTCTCGTCTATCTCGTGCCCATCGCGCTGACGCTCGGTCTCGTCGGCCTTGTCGCTTTCGTCTGGTCGCTGCGCAGCGGCCAGCTCGACGATCTCGACGGCGCCGCCGCGCGCGTGCTGTTCGACGACGATGTGGACGACAGGAAGACATGAGTTACGCCGATCTCGATCCCGCAGCCGGCCGGGCCGGGCGGCTCGATTGCGTCTGCGCGCCGGGCGATGAGGTTTCGCGCGGCGGCGATGCGCTGGTCCGGCTGACGTTCGGGTTCGGGCTCGCCATTCTCGCGCAGACCCTGGTGCTGGCGGCGCTGCCGGTGGCCTCCCTCGCCATCGCGCCGCGCCCGGCGCTTGCGGGCCTGCCCTATGCGCTGACGCTGCTTGGCGCGGCGCTGGCCACCTTTCCGGCCTCCTTCCTGCTCGACGCCTATGGCCGGCGGGCGGCTTTCGGGCTCGGCGCCTCGCTGGGCGCCGCCGGCGGCGCGCTTGCCGCATGGTCGGCCATGCGCGGCCTGTTTGCGCCTTTGTGCGTGGGCGCCTTCTGGCTCGGTCTCGCGCATGGCTTCGCCCTGTTCTACCGCCATGCGGCGGCGGCCGGCGCGCAAGGCGCGCGCGGCGGGGCGACGGTTTTCGCCGGCGGGGCGCTCGCGGCATTGTTTGCCCCCGGCCTTCTGCTGCTGGCGGGCGAATATGCCGGGCCCTTTGTCGACGCCGCCGCGCTGGCTGTGGCCGGCCTCGTCGATCTGCTGGCGCTGCTGGTTGCGGTGATGCTGCCGCATGCGCTGGCGCCCGTGCGCGTTGAAGCGCCCGCCGCGCCGCCGGTCCGGGGATTTGTGACGGCCAGTCTTGTCGGCGCTGCGGCCTGGTTCGTCATGACGGCGCTGATGGCGCGTGCGGCGCCGGGGCTGGCCGCCTGTGGCGTGGCGTCGGCCGCCGTGGGCGGCGTCATCGCCTGGCATCTTGTGGCCATGTATGCGCCCGCCGCCATCATCCGGCTGACGGGAACCGAGCCGCCGCCGGCATTGGCGCTGGGCGGGGGGCTTGCGATTCTGGCCTGCGGGGCGTTGTTTTTCGCTGCGGGGTCCGGCGTGTTCGGCGCCGGTTTTCCGGGCGCTGCAACGCTTGGCCTCACTATTTCAAATGCCGCCGCGCTCGGGATTGGCCTTGCCTGCGCGGGGGTGGGCTGGTCGCTCGCCAACGCAGGGCTCATGCAATGGCTCTACGGCGCCGGGGCGCCGACACGCCTCATGCTGGCGCTGCACGATTGCGCGCTGCTGACAGCGGCGCTTGCCGGCGCGCTGGCTGCGCCGCTGATGTGACTTGTGCGTGATGCCGATCTGCGCCTGAAGCGGGACGCATTGAGCGGGCAGCGAGGGCGAGGACCGTTCGGGGCGCGGTTTCGACAGCGCCTGGCGATCGGTGGAGTGTGCTCAGTGGAGTGTGTCGGGCGTCGATATCGCCGTATCCAGCGTCAACACCTTGCCGGAGCGGCCGGGAGCGCCTTTCCTGTGAGCAGCGATACTTGCCGCATCGCAGCCCGCCCAGGTTTCTATCGCCACTTCGCGGCATCCGTTTTCGGTTGCGATAATTTCAAAGGTGCGCATGAGCGCGCGCTGAACGACATCGCCGATCAACTGGAATGTTGCGATATGAGAGACGCGCAGCAAAGGCCGGGGTTGCGACCTGTCGACGCCATATGCAAAGACTGCATGGCGGCGGTCGCGCTGGTCGATCAGGCAGATCAGTTTTTCCGGAGCTTTTTCAGATTCGGCGTTGCGTACGTAATTCTGCCACAACGCAAGACTGAGCGTGGGGTAGCGACAGGAAACAAGCGGGTAGGCAAGATGCGCCTCGGCTGCGACGAGACCTCTGGCTACAAACATATAGAAATGCCCTGTCGGGCCTCCAGGACAGACATGACCAGTGTGCTCATATTAGGGTGGCGCAGGTCAATGTCATTGCTGTAAATCAATATCGGGATATGTCGGCGCAATGCCGGCGGGATTGCATGCCCGGAGCGCGTCTCGTTTTCACGAAAATCGAATGATGTGCTCTGTCTTGTTGTTTTTACCGCATATCCGAAACGAAAAAGTCTGCGACTTTTGCGGGATATGCTGGTTCTTTTTACCGCATATCCTTGTCGCAAAAGTCTGAAATTTTTGCGGGATATGCTCTAGAAGGCAGGGGACCGAATGGTTCAGCTAGGTGCTGTCGGAGCGCATAGCTATGCGCTTTGTGAATGTGGCGACTTGTGCAACGGCTGCGAAGCGCGCGCGCTCAGCGTATGCGGCTCGCTGGACGACGATGCGTTCGCGGGGTTGCGCAGGCTCAACAAGCCCGTCGTCTTTGGCGCGCGCGCCGTTCTGTTCGATCAGGAAACGCCGGTGGAGCACGTCTTTACCGTGGTGCAGGGCGTGGCGCGCCTTTACAAGCTGCTGCCGGACGGACGCCGGCAGATTGTCGGCTTCGCATTGCCCGGCGATTTTCTCGGGCTGGCGCTCGCCGACGGCTACGGCTATTGCGCGGACGCGGTGACGCCTGTGACCGTATGCCGGTTTTCCCGCCAATCCTTCGCTGAATACGCCGACCGGCATCCGCAGATGTTGCGGCGCCTCTACGACATGGCCACGCACGAACTGGCGCTCGCCCAGCAACAGATGGTGTTGCTCGGTCGGCGCGATGCGCTCGAGAAACTCGCCGCCTTTCTGCTTGGCCTGCAAAAGCGCTGGGCGCGCGTCTCCGGCAAGCAGTCGGCGACGATCGACCTGCCGATGGGCCGCCAGGACATTGCCGATTTTCTCGGCCTGACCATCGAGACCGTCAGCCGCACGCTCAACCGTATGGCGCGCGACAAGACGATCGTGATCGTGCCCGATGGCGTGCGCCTTCTGGATCTCGAACGGCTGGAGGCGCTGGCGGAGGCCTGAGCGCGCCGCCGCCGCCATCTTGGCTGCGGCCATCTTGCTCTGGCCGGAAAAGTCTGGTCCGCTGGCGACCATGAATCTTCGGCCAGACCGCAGGGACTTTTCCGAAATTGCGCCGTCGCCGGCTGCTGCGCGCAATTGGGCGATCGGCCTTGTCTGCGTCGTTGCCGCTGTCGTCGTCTCCTATGTCTTCGTCGACCGGCCGATTGCGCGCTACCTTTACGACAATCTGCATCACCGCCAGAACGATTTCCGCAAGCTCACTTATGTTTCGGAGGTCGTGCAGGCGGCGTCCGTGCTCATTGTGGCGTGGGGTGTCTGGCTTTATGCGCGCCGCCGGCCGATAGGGCCGGTTTTCGAGCCGCTGATCCGCGCTTCGGCCGCGCTTTGCGTCGCCTTCGCCATGAAAGACCAGTTGAAATACGCCTTCGGCCGCACCTGGCCGGAAACATGGGTCAACAATAATCCCTCCTTCATCAAGGACGGCGTTTTCGGTTTCTTTCCATTCCACGGCGGCACGGGCTGGTCGGCCTTTCCCTCGGGACATACGGCGACGATTTCGGCCTTTGCCGCGACCTTGTGGATGCTCTGGCCAAAGGGGCGGCCGCTTTGCGCCGCCGCAGTCGCCATTCCCGTGACCGGCCTGCTCGGCGCCGATTATCACTGGGTCAGCGACATTATCGCGGGCGGCGCGCTCGGCGCGGCGATCGGCGTCGTGGCGGCGCGCATCCGGCGCGGAGGAGTTTCGGCATGATCCCGGACGGCGGGCGTTATCCCGATCCCGCAATCGAGACGATCGACAAGGTTTTCGCGCGTTACACGATCTTCAACGCCGCGGTCGAGCGTTTGTGGACGGGCGCGCGCTGGTGCGAGGGGCCGGCGTGGTTCGGCGATATGCACAGCCTGATTTGGAGCGACATTCCAAACGACCGCATGCTGCGTTTTGACGAAAAAACCGGCGAAGTCTCCGTCTTCCGCCACTCGTCCAACCATTCCAACGGCAATACGCGCGACCGGCAGGGCAGGCTCGTCACCTGCGAACATGGCGGGCGGCGCGTCACCCGAACCGAATATGACGGTACGATTACGGTCATTCTCGATTCCTTCGAGGGCAAGCGCCTCAACTCGCCCAACGACGTGGTGACGACGCGCGACGGGGCCGTCTGGTTTACCGATCCGACCTTCGGCATTCGCGGCAATTACGAGGGCGAGAAGGCCGAACCCGAGATCGGCGCGAATGTTTATCGCGTCGATGGGCGCACGGGCGCCGCGCGCATCGTTGCAGACGACATAGACCAGCCCAACGGCATCTGTTTTTCTCCGGACGAGAAGCTTTGCTACATCGTGGAATCGGGGACGCGGCCGCGCCGTATCCGCGTCTATGACGTGGCCGATGGCGAGAAGCTCGTCAACGGGCGCATCTTTTTTGCAGGCGATGGCGAGCAGGCGCCGGACGGGTTTCGCTGCGACGTCGACGGCAATATCTGGGCGGGCTGGGGCACGGGTCCAGGTTTCGACGGCGTTTCGGTCTTTGCGCCGTCGGGCGATCTCATCGGGCGCATTCATCTGCCCGAGCGCTGCGCCAATCTGTGCTTCGGCGGCCGCTACCGCAACCGCCTCTACATGCCCGCCAGCCGCTCGCTCTATGCGCTTTACGTGAATACGCAGGGCGTGGCGGGGGCGTAGCCTTCACCGGCTTGCCGACTATTGCCTGAAGCGCACCGTTCAAACGGTTCTGCGTTTGAACGGATGCCCACGCTATTCAAACGGTTTTACGTTTGAACGGATGCCCACGCTATTTCCGCGTCGCCATCACGCGAAACTCCCGGCCTTCCTCCAGCCAGCGCGCGCGCTCGTCGCGCAACATGGTGCGGCGCACCTT
>JBKDZW010000040.1:0-39304 GCA_047971685.1 Rhodoblastus sp. | reverse complement strand
ATGACCGCAGCAATCGACGTTACCGCGATCACCGTGCCGTAGACGCCGTATTCTGCCGGGCCGAGGTGGCGCGCGAGCTGGATGCCGACGAGGAAGGTCACCGCGACGCCAGCGAGCCGCACGCCCGCCCCGCCGATCAGCGCGCCGATGATCTGGGCGCGCAAACTCCTGGCGGGGCGCGCCGTTTCGTCGGGGCGCGAGGCTTCGCTCATGCGACCTCGCCGCGCGCGGTCATTGCGATTCGGGGCGCGCGCCGGGCTTGCGCAGTATGCCGACGAATTTGCCCTCGGATTCGACGATCGCGCAGGGCGCGCCGGTCTCGGCGGCGAATTCGGCGAAGCCGAAATTATCGCCGATGTCGTCGGAGATGAAGATGCCGCCCGGCTCCAGCGCCGCCCAGAGAAGCGGATAGGCGAAACGGCGCCCCTGATAGGACTTGTCGGAATCATAGTGGCAGAGATCGATTCGGCCGCCCAGAACCTGTAACGCTTCGCGCAGGCCATTGCGGTCAGGCTTGCGAACGAGCTTCCAGCGCGCGTGGAAGCGTTCGGGAACGACGATGCCGACGAAGGCCTCGTTGTTCATCTTCGGATAGGGCATGTCGACGCTGACCAGCCGGCTGTCGGGCCGGTCCTCGGACGCAGCGAGCAGGGCAAGGCTCGACCAGCCATAGGCCACGCCCGTCTCCACCATCCGCCGGGCGCCGCCCAGCCGCGCTGCGGCGTAAAGCAGCCGCAGGTCCGCCGGTCCGCCCATGGCCACTTTGGACCTGGCGGCGCGCTCTGTCGCTTCGGCGATCATGCCAGGCGGCAGTTCCGGCGCGGGCCCGACCGTCAGCAGGCCGATGGCCCGCAGCGCGGCATCGACCGGAACCGTGCGCGCCTTCGCCCAGGCGGTCGCCTGCGCAACGTGCTGCGCCGTGTCGCGGTTTTCCTGAAACTTCCGGCCGACAAGAGCGGCCATGTGCGGCCAGAACGCCGGCCGGGCCGCAAACCATGCGACAGTGTGCATCTTTTCAAGCATTTGAAACCGAGCGTTCAGCCGCAAGCCGCTTCCCTCTTGTCAACCAGTCTCCAATACCGGCTCGCAGCGCGTTCGGGAAGGTATTCTTTGGCGTACGCGATTTGCGCGTCCCTGGGTCGGCTTGCCGGGTTGCGCGGCCATGGCGGCGGCGAGAGCGGCGCGCATCGCCCACCGGGGGGTCAACTTGCCGTTGCGGCTGTCGCCTTGTCCGGCGCGTAACGCCGCCCGAGCCGGCGTCCGCAGATACGGTGGAATCGTGTGGCGTCAATGACGGACTTTGAAAACAAAATGGGCCCCGAAAGGCCCATTTCACCGTTCATCCGATCGTAATTCAGATCAGGGGCTGACGTAGGTCGTGGGAATCCAATAATTCCAGTTGTTATTGTTATTGTTGGAGGTCGCCGCAACCACCCCGCCGGCGATCGCGCCGGCAACGAGTACGCCACCGACCACAACCGGCGTAGAGATGCCGCCGAAGGTAGACGCTTCGGTGGCCGGCTGTTGAGCCGGCTGCTGCTGCTGCTGCTGCTGGGTCGCCTGCCTGCAGGGCGAAATATCGGGCACGGTATAAACCTGACCCGGGCGAAGGCTAACCTGGCAGCCGTCGTCGTAGCGCAACACGGTGTTCTTGCCCGCGCGACCCTTCCCGACGACGATGCGGGACTGGGCGTCCACGGAGGATCCGACGGCGACGCGAGCGTTGCCGGCCCGAACTCCTGTTGCGCTGGACTCCACGACCACATCTGCGGAGCTGGCAGTTGCACACGACGCGGCAAGCGCTACCCCAAACAAACAAGAGATCGCTCTCATATATGGATCCTCTAAATAATGGTATGAGAGTGGTATCGCAGAATTCCTTAACGAGTCAACGATGTAAATGTTGCAATTACGCAACATTCAGGAGAAATAGTACATAATTCGCGCGCCGTCGCTCCAGGCGCCAATTTGTCCGGGCCTGGCGTATTGTCTGGACTTGGCAGCAATTTTTACTGTGGACAAATCATCTGGCTGGTTAATGTTAATAAAATATTAATTATCCGGAATTGCGAATCAGGTTGTGCGAAGTCCGGTTGTCGGCAAGCAAGGCGCATGCGACGGATTTTCCGCATTGCGGCAGATCGGAGGATGGCGCAGATTGCAGGAAGCCGCCTGGGCGGCGAGCCAGGACTCGATGCGGCGCCCTTTGTATTCTCTTTAAAAGTATTGATCTTTAAAATCGTATTCGCACGGGGCTTCGGTTTCCCGGCGCCGGCGGGATTTAAACACCATGTTTCCAGTATCGCGGGCCGCCGAGGGCGCGCACGAGCGCTTCCCTGAAATGGCGGCCGCTCATGGTGAGACGCGGATGAATGCGCGCGTCGATGGCGGAGTAGTTTTCGCCGACGAGAAGAGCCTGCGAAAAACCATGCTGCAAAGCAAGATCCGTCTGCCGGGCCGTCGCCCCGCCGTTCGGGAAAGAGTAGATTTCGCACTCGCGCCCGATCACGTCGCGCCACCACTTCCTGCATCGCTCGAAGTCGTCGCGCAGGTAGTCGTCGGTTTCCGCGCTCATTGTCGCATGTTCAAAGGAATGCGCGCCGCATTCAAACTCGTCGATCAATTGCAGAATGTGGCTCCTGGTCATCATCGGGGTTGTTTTCAGCCCGTCGAATCGTGAAATTTTCGGCCAGAGTGTCTTCCATTCGGCGCGTTGCTGTGCGATCGGCCGGTTTTTCAGGGCTGCCGAGGCGATGAGAGCCGAGACGTCCCGGCGGTCCGGATCAGCGCCATGCGGCAGACCGGGAAGCGGCGTCTCGCGCAGGAGCAGGGCCGGCGCCTGAAAGATGAAATCCTTGACAATGACGTTGAACGGCGGCGTCCCGTCATCGACGCAGCCCGGGACGATGTTGATGTTCACGGGTATTGCGTGGCGGCGCGCGATCGGCGCCGCCACGTCGATGAACTCGAGATAACCGTCGTCGAATGTCACGATCAGCCGGGGCCTGCCGCCCGGGCGCAGATGAGGCAGATCCCGAAACGAAACGATGTCGAAGTTTTGCTTGAGCCAGCCCACGATCTCGTCGAAAACGAGCGGAGGAACGGCTTCATGGCGATCGAAGGGATGGTCGCTGATCTTGTGAAAGTTCAAGACAGTCAATTGGCCCTTGCCCGATATACGCTTCAAGCGCCAATCGACAAGCGGCCGCGCGGACAAGGCGCGATAACCCAGTCTCCTGATCTTCGTGTGTTGCACGACAAATTCCGTGCTGGGCGCAGAGCGTTAATGCGGATTCATCTAGCAAATGTTTTCGCCGGTTACTATGGCTTGAGACGGACGAGAGGCGGCCAGACACAATCCGGCAATATTTTGTTCCCACGGCATGTTTTCGGCGCGCCGACAAGCGCGGCTTGTGGATGCTGCGCTGCAATGATAGCGGTTCGCCTGACTTCAGGCTGCTTCGCGCGATGTCAGATTGCTTCGCCCGACTTCAGATTGCATGGGTTTCTTGCTGGAATGCATGCTGGACTTTGTTCTATGCCGATCAAAATCCTGACCGCGATCGACACGCTTGGCATGGGCGGCGCCGAGCAATTGCTTCTGACATTGCTGCCTGCGATCAACGCCCTCGGCCATCGGGTGGAAATCGTTGCGCTAAGCGACTGGTCGCCGAACCTCGGGCCGGATTTCGCCGCAAGCGGCGTGACGACACATTTTCTTCATGCGCGCGGCCGTTTCGCATTTGCGCAAAGCATTATGGGGCTGCGCCGGCTGCTCGCCGCCGGCCGCTACGATCTGCTCTGGACCCATTCTCGTCAATCGAGCATGGCGGGGGCCATTGCGCTTGCGGGAAGAACCCTGCCCCATGTTGCGACCCTGCATTCGGTGGGCTACGTGCAAGCCGGTCCGCTGCCGCTGCGCGCGCGCGTTACGACAACGTTGGAGGGCCGCTTGCTTGCGCGCTGTACAAAGGTCGCCGTTTCCAATGCGGTTGTCCGCGACTATGGCGGGTTTTTCGGTTGGCCGGATATAGCGGTGATTTCAAATTGCTTCGATCCTTCGACGCTGCCGCCGCCGCTCGCCGATGACGAAAAGCGCGAGATACGTGCGCAGTTAGATGTCCGTCCCGACGAATTTTTCCTGATTGTGCCGGCCCGCTTCGTTCACGTGAAAGGCTATCCGGTCCTCATCGAAGCGTTGAAGCTGCTGCGCGAAAATCGCGGCTGGTCGCCGCTGGCGCTCGCCTTCGGCCAAGGCCCGATCAAGGACGAGATCGCCGCCGCCGCCACGGAGGCGGGCGTCCGCCTGCGCCTGCACGAATCGGCGCCCCAGCGCGACTTGTTTCGTTTCATTCGGGCGGCGGACGCCGTCGTCCTGCCCTCGCTGCGCGAATCTTTCGGCTTGGCGGCCCTCGAGGCCATGGCGCTGGGAGCGCCGCTGGTCGTGTCCAATGCCGATGGCCTGAAGGAAATCACCGAAGGGCGCGATTGCGCACTGGTTGTTCCTGCCGGCGACCCAGACGCGCTTGCCGGGGCGATTTGGGACGTTTATCAGAATCGGGCCGATGCAGCCGCGCGCGTGAGCCGCGGATTGGCGGTCTCGAGATTGTACGAACTGGGGCCGATCGCATCGGAGTGGAGCGCGTTGTTCATGCGGTGTATCGAGGAATGCGGCAGAGCAGAACGGCGAGCCTGACGTTGGACAAGAATCTCTCGATCTACAGCGACAAATCCGTCGTCGACTATTATCGGACGCAATCCGAGCTGTTCGCTTCGGAAGCCCATCTTGTCGAGCGTTATTTTCCCGAGCGCGCGCGCCTCCTCGATATCGGCGTCGGCGGGGGCCGGACGGCGGGCCCGCTCTCGGCGCGCGCGTCGGAATATGTCGGCCTCGACTATTCCGCCGCCATGGTCGACGCCTGCCGGGCGCGCTTTCCCGGGCTCGACTTTCGCGAGGCCAACGCCGCGGATCTCTCGCAATTTACCGATTCGAGTTTCGATTGCGCGATGTTTGCCTTTAACGGCATCGACTACATCACCGTCGATGCGCAGCGCGCCGATTGTTTCAGGGAGATTGCGCGTGTGCTTGCGCCCGGTGGAATGTTCGTCTTCTCGTCGCACAATGCGCGGACCCTGGTCTATCGCGCTTCGCTCGCCGACGCCGCGCCGCATCAAGTCGTCTGGCGCCTGACGCGCTCAATCTACAAGTCGATCGGACTCGTGTTCCGCAACGTCGGATCGGGCGCCTATGCGCGCGGCGAGGGCTATATCGTCGATCCCACGCACGGCGGCCTCGAGACCTATGTCTCGACGCCCGCGACCATAGTGCCGCAGCTTGCAGCGGCAGGTTTCGAGCTGGTCGAAACCATCGGCGGGCATTATCCCGCGCGTGCGTCCGACGTTATGGAGCCCTGGTTCTATTACGCGGCGCGAAAGACAGCCTCGTGAGCGACTGCGCGTCCTATCGTTCGATCTTTCTCGAACCGGATTGGGCGCATCAGAAATATTTCGGATGGCGGACGCGCGATTGCGCGCCGGGTCTTCGCATTCTTTCAAAAACCGTACGCGGCGCCGAGCGTCTGCTGGCGCTGGTCGAGCCAGGCCAGTCCGTTGCGTCTCTTGCAGCCGGAATCCCGGCGCGTCTGACAACCGCCGAGATCACCGTCCATGCCTTCGAGGCCGGGGAAGCTGCGTCCTTCTCGGTTAACGGCCGCGCCTTCGCGCCCCTGGCGAACGAGGAACGTCTGCTGAACATCGCAACCTACGTCATCGACCTGTCGCAGGACGAAGAGGCGCTGATGGGTGCGATGAGTTCCGACTACCGCCGCAAGATACGAAAGGCGACAGGCGCAGGCGTTTCCGTCGTCGCAGTCGAGCGGCCGGATACAGAGCTCGTGCAAGAATTTTCCGCAGCCTTCGGCCGGCTCGCGCAAGACCGGGGCCTCGCCGCGTTCGACCCTGGCGCCTACTCGCGCATGTATGCAGCCGGAGATGCTATCCTTTACGTGTTGCGGCAAGACGGCGAGAATGCCGGCTACCTGCATGTCTACAAGGCGGGTCCGTCAGCTATTTTCATGACCGGCGTGACGCCCGCGAAAGCACACGACGGCGCCGGACAATTCCTGCACTGGGAAATCATCCGCGACCTCAAGCGGCGCGGTCTGCGGTGGTACGACCTCGGGGGCGTGCGCAGCTTTGACGATGCAGATGGCATTTCGCGCTTCAAGAAGGGGTTCGGCGGCGGCGCAATCAATCTCGGCGCCGAGTGGCGGTGGCGCGCTGCATGGCTGAAGGGCGCGCTCGCCGCGCGCCGCGCCATGTCAGGCGCCCGTTGACGGCCTGACGCCCGCCTCGGCCAACGCCCGGCGGTAGGCGCCGATCACCAGGGCCTCGTCAAACGACCTTTCCATCAGGGCTCTGCCCGCCTGCCCCATGGCGTCGCGCGCCGCACGGCCGCGCGCGATCATTTCGCCCATGGCGCGCGCAAGGTCCGGGGCGTTGCGGACCCGGCACAGCAGGCCCGTGACGCCGTTCTCCACGACATGGCGGCATCCCGGCACGTCCGTCGCCACCGTCGCGCGCGCCATCGCCGCAGCCTCTATCAAGGCGCGCGGCGCGCCCTCGCGATACGAGGGCAGGACAACAACGTCGCTGGCGGCGATCGATTCGCGAACATCGGCCAGAGCGCCGCAATAGTCGATCGCGCCTTCGGCGACCCAGGCCTCGACCTCTTCGCGTGCGATCGCCGTCCGGTTGTCGACGCCGAGCGGACCGGCAAGACGAAAGCGCGCATTCGGATATTTTTCGCGCAACAGGCGCGCGGCCTCGACGAATTCGACGACGCCCTTGTCCCGCAGCAGCCGCGCGATCAGCAGAAAGACAATTTCATCGCCGGCCCGCAGCGATCTTTCGCGCGGCGCGAACCGGACGAGATCTATGCCCGAGCCAGGGAGCGTCGCAGCCCGTTCGCGCGGAACCAGTCTCAGCGTCTCGAACAAGGCGCGATCTTCGGGGTTCTGGAAAAAAATGCGCGTCGCCCCGGAAAATGCAGTTCTGTAAAGGAGATGAACGACCCGCGTCACCCAGTTTTCCTTGATGAAGGCAGTGCCGAGCCCCGACACGTTGGGAAAGGCGGGAATGCCGAGCAAGCGCGCAGCCAGAACGCCATAGACGTTCGGCTTGATCGTGTAGCCGAGAAACGCCGCCGGTCTGATTTCGCGCAGGAGCAAGACAAGACGCAGGAACAGGGCGGCGTCGGCATTTGGCGACGTTCCCTTGTTGTCCATGGTCATTTTGCGCCAGTCGCAGCCCATTTCACGAAGTTGGGCGACGTATTCGTCGGCAGGCGTCACGGCCACGACCCGGAATCCGTCCGCGACGAGCGCGCGAATCACCGGCGCGCGGAAATTGACCAGGTTCCACGCGGCGTTCGCACAAAGGACGATGCTGGCCCTGTCTGCGCCTTCATGCACGCTCATCGAGCCTCCGACCCATTCAAAACGGCCAAATCCGGCTGCCGGGCGCAGTCTTTCGCCTGCGTCGGCGATGTTGTAAAGGGTGGCCGAAGCTCAAGAGGCAATTGCGCAGCGCCGTTCAGGCGGGATCGATCATGCGTGTGCTCATCACCGGCGGCGCCGGATTCATAGGGTCGGCGGTTGCGCGGCGTTTCATCGCCGAGGCTCGCGACGACATTCTCATCTTCGACAAGCTGACCTATGCCGGCAATCTGGATTCGCTCGCGCCGATCGCGTCGAACCCGCGCTACGGCTTCGTGCGCGGAGATATCTGCGATCGGATAGCGGTGCGGCGCGTTTTCACGGAATTTCGGCCAGATGTCATCATGCATCTGGCCGCCGAAAGCCATGTCGACCGCTCGATCGACGGTCCGGCGGCCTTCATCGAGACCAATGTCGTGGGCACATTCGTCATTCTGGACGCCGCCCTCGACTATTGGCGGTCGCTCGACAGGCAGGCGGCGGAGAAATTCCGCTTCATGCACATTTCAACCGACGAGGTGTTCGGCGCGCTGGGGGAAACGGGGCTGTTCCGCGAGGATACGCCCTATGCGCCGAACTCGCCCTATTCCGCCACCAAGGCCGGCTCCGACCATCTCGTGCGCGCCTGGCGGGAAACCTATGGCCTGCCGACGATCGTGACGAATTGCTCCAATAATTACGGCCCCTATCATTTTCCCGAGAAACTCATTCCGCTGACCATTCTCAACGCGCTGGAGGGCAAGCCGCTGCCCGTCTACGGACGCGGCGAGAATGTGCGCGACTGGCTGTTCGTGGACGATCATGCCGCCGCGCTGATGCTGGTCGCGCGCAATGGACAGGTCGGCCAATCCTACAATGTCGGCGGGCGTAACGAAAAAAAGAATATCGAAGTCGTCGAGGCGATCTGCGCGATTCTGGACAAATTGCGCCCGCGCGCGGCGGGCCCGTATCACGATCTCGTTTCGTTTGTCGCCGACCGCCCCGGACACGATCTGCGCTATGCCATAGATTGCACGAAGATCGAGCGCGAACTGGGATGGCGGCCTGTCGAGACCTTCGACACCGGCCTGCACAAGACCGTTCTTTGGTATCTCCAGAACGAGGCATGGTGGCAGGCGATCCGCAACGGCAAGTATCGTGGCGAACGCCTCGGCGCCTTGCAATGAATTTCATACCTGCGCGAGACATGAATGATTTTTGAAGATTTGGATATTTCCGGCCTGAAGATCGCGACCCCGAAGAAGCATGGCGATGCGCGCGGCTTCTTCTCCGAGGTCTATAAGCAGTCCGATTGGCGCGCAGTCGGGCTCGATCTCGACTTCGTGCAGGACAATCATTCTTTTTCGGCGTCGCCCGGAACGCTGCGCGGCCTGCATTTCCAGATCGAGCCGGCCGGGCAGGACAAGCTGATCCGGGTGGTGCGCGGCCGTATCCTCGATGTCGCGGTCGATATCCGGCGGTCCTCCCCCACTTTCGGCAAACATGTCGCAGTGGAACTGTCCGCCGAAAACTGGCGGCAATTGCTCGTGCCGATCGGTTTTGCACATGGCTTCGTGACGCTCGAACCGGATACGGAAGTTCTCTACAAGGTGACCAGCCTCTACTCGCCCGCGCACGATCGCGGCCTGGCCTGGGACGACCCGGATATCGGCATCGGCTGGCGCATTCCGGCTGGCGGGCCGCTATTGTCGGAACGCGACACGCGCTGGCCGCGCCTGCGCGATCTTGCTGATACGTTTGCCTGAGGAAAGCTACATGCGCGGTATCATTCTGGCGGGCGGTTCCGGAACGCGGCTGCATCCGATGACGCTGGCGATGTCGAAGCAATTGCTGCCTGTCTACGACAAGCCGATGATCTACTATCCGCTGAGCGTCGTCATGCTCGCGGGCATTCGCGAAATCCTCATCGTCACAACGCCGGAAGATGCTCCGTCCTTCAAGCGGCTGCTCGGCAGTGGCGCGCAATGGGGGATCGCTCTTACCTATGCGGAGCAACCACGGCCTGAAGGTCTCGCGCAGGCTTACATTATCGGTGCGGAATTCGTGGAGGGCCACAATTCCGCGCTCGTGCTTGGCGACAACATTTTCTATGGTCACGGGCTGACGGAAAATCTTCAACGCGCGGCGGCCCGCACGTCCGGCGCGACGGTCTTTGCCTATCACGTCAACGATCCTGAGCGTTACGGCGTCGTGTCCTTCGACGCCTCCGGCCGCGCGGTTGCGCTGGAGGAAAAACCCGCAGCGCCGCAATCAAACTGGGCGGTCACGGGGCTCTATTTCTACGATGCGCGCGCGCCGGGCTTTGCCGCCGGCCTCAGGCCGTCGCCGCGCGGCGAGCTGGAGATCACCGATCTCAACCGTGCGTATCTCGAGATCGGCGAACTCAATGTCGAGAAGCTCGGGCGCGGTTTTGCGTGGCTCGATACGGGAACGCCGGCTTCGCTGGTGGAAGCTTCGGAATATGTGCGCGTCGTCGAGCAGCGGCAGGGCCAGCGCATCGCTTGTCTGGAAGAAATCGCCTTCGCTCGTGGCTGGATCGACGCGACGCAATTGCGCGCCGCCGCCGACAAGCTCGCCAAGAGCGATTATGGCGCTTACCTGAAGAAACTGCTCCGGGAACCCTCCTGATTCAATGCGCTTCAACAGCGCGCCGTCTTGATCGGGAGCCTCATCGACGGGGTTCCAACAGGCCGCCAGCGAGAAAACATGCCGCACTGGCAGGCCGGAAGCGTTCGCTCGTCAGGCCGGTAGAATCTTTCCCGGATTCATGATGTTCAGCGGATCGAGCGCCGTCTTGATCGCCCGCATGGCGGCCACGCCTGCCGCATCGAACTCGCGCACGAGGTACTCGTTCTTGTTCTGACCTATGCCGTGCTCGCCGGTGCATGTGCCATCCATGTCGATCGCACGCTTGACGAGGGTGTCCATAAAAGCGTCGATCGCCTGCATTTCCTGTTCGCTCGCCGGGTCGATCAGCAGCGTGACATGGAAATTGCCGTCGCCGATATGGCCGCCGACCACGGCGACGAAGCCGGCCGCCTGCACATCAGCATTGGTCGCCTCGACGCATTCGGCGAGGCGGGAGATCGGCACGCAAACATCGGTCGTCACCGGCGCGGCGCCCGGGCGCAGGGTCAGGGCGGCAAGAAATGCGTCGTGGCGCGCCTGCCAGAGCCGCGCGCGCTCCTCGGTTTGCGTCGTCCATTTGAAATCGCCGCCGCCGTGATCCGTTGCGATTTCGGCGAATTGTTTCGCCTGTTCGGCGACCTGTGACTCGGCTCCGCTGAATTCAAACAGCAGCAGCGGCGTCTCGGGCAAGGCGAGCTTCGAGTAGGCGTTGACCGCGCGCACGAGCGCGGTGTCGAGCAGTTCGACGCGCCCGATCGTCAGACCCGCCTGCAACGCGACGATGGCGGCGTCGCAGGCCGCCCGGATCGACGGGAAGGAGCACGAGCCCGCCGATATCCCCTCGGGAATCGGATGCAGGCGCAGCGTGATCTCGGTGAAGACGCCGAGCGTGCCCTCGGAGCCGACCATCAACCGTGTCAGATCGTAGCCCGCGCTCGACTTGCGCGCGCGCGACGCCGATCGCATGACGCTGCCGTCCGGCAGAACGACGCGCACCGACAGGACATTGTCCTTCATCGTGCCGTAACGGACTGCGTTGGTGCCCGAGGCGCGCGTCGCCGTCATGCCGCCGAGCGAAGCGTCGGCGCCGGGGTCGATCGGAAAATGCAGACCCATGTCGCGCAGGTAGGCGTTGAGCTGCTTGCGCGTCACGCCGGGCTGCACCCGGCAGTCCAGATCGTCCGCGTTGACCTGAAGGATCGCATTCATGCGGCTGACGTCGATGCAGACGCCGCCATGCGGCGCATTGGTCTGCCCCTCGAACGACGTGCCTGTTCCGAACGGGACGATCGGCGTGCGCGTGGCGTGGCAGAGCTTCACGATCTCCACCACCTCGTCCTCGCTCTCGACGAAGACGACGATGTCGGCCGGTTGGTTGGCGGTATGGCCGAATGCATTGACGGCGTGCTGGCGACGCACGTCGTTGTTTGTCGTCGCGCGGGCGCCGAAGCGCGTCGCCAGTTTTGCGCATACTGCGGCGCGGTTTTCAGGAAGATCGCTCATCTTGCTCTCACTCGCCGCTCATCGCCTGACTGAAGGTCTCCCAGACCTCGCCGTTGAACCGCTGGAGGACCATTTTCTTGATCGGATAATAATCGGTCGGCGACGTTTTCAGGTCGACGCCCGGCAGGGTCAGATCCGGCGTGTAATTGAGATTGGCCGCCTGTTTCATGATGTTTGCCGGGGTGACGTCCTTGCCGCATTGTTGCAGGGTCTTCACCAGAGTTTCCGCCACCGTGTAGCCGTAAGCGTTGAGCGCGTCGCTGAGGTCGCCGTCGGGATAATATTGCTTCATGAAGGCGAGCCACTTCTTGTATCCTGGATCGTCTTTCCATTGCGGGTCGTTCGGATCCTTGAGATAGGCGGCGGTGATCAGGCCCTTGGAGTTTTCCAGCCCGGCCGGTTTCAGTACGCCGGCGACGGATGCGATAGTGTTGGAGAGGTAGAAGATCGGCCGCCAGCCGATTTCCGCCATCTTGCGGATCGCCTGCGCGCCCTGTTTCGGGTTGGCGTGCATGAACATAACGTCGGCGCCGGAATTCTTCATCTTGAGAATCTGCGCGTCGACTGTGGGGTCGCTCGATTCGAATGTCGTCTCGGAGACGACGTATTTTTTTGCTGCGTCAGGTCCGCCGAGCCCGGCCTTGAAACCGTTGGCGTAATCGCGGCCGGCGTCGTCGTTGCGGTAGAACAGCGCGACCTTCGCGTCCGGTTTGTTCGCCAGCATGTGTCTGGCGTAGATCGTCGCCTCGATCTGGTAGTTCGGCTGATAGCCGATCGTATAGGGGAAGTCCTTGTAATCGCCGAAGGTCTGCGCGCCCGCGCCGACGAAGAGCTGCGGGATTTTCTTGTCGTTCAGGTACTTTCTTACCACCACGCCGGTCGGCGTGCCGAGAGGATTGAAGATGGCGACGACGCCGTCGTCCTCCACCAGCTTGCGCGTTTGCTCGAAGGTCTTGGGAGGGCTGAGGCCGTCGTCGAGCGAGATGAAATTGATCTTGCGGCCGTTCACGCCGCCTTGATCGTTGACCATCTTGAAATAGGCGGCCTCGGCGCGGGCGATGACGCTGTAGGCCGACGCCGGGCCGGAATAGGCCATGGTCTGGCCGATCCTGATCTCGGCGTCCGTAGCGCTGCGCGATTCCGCAGCGTATGCGGGCGCGAGCGAGGCCGCCGCTGCGGCGATGGCCAGAGAGACGGTCAGAGCCTTCATGCTTTCCTCCTTGGGCGCCGGCATGTGCGCACCAGGCATGCGCGCGCCGGGCTTGTTGTGTGCAAGGTTGCAGAAGGACAGTGACGACACTGTCCGAAACGTTACGGTCTGACAGAAATCCGCAATGTCGGCAGCGCCGACTTTGACGCGAAGTGTCGCACTTGTGACAGTTGCCGGTCCTTCGCTCACTTAAGCTTCCGGGATGAACATGCCGACGAATCCTCCGCTTGCCCCATCCGAGAGCGCCTGCGCGCCGAATTTTTCGCTCGAGGATCGCTATACGCTCGAGAGCGGCGCGATCTATCTCAACGGCATTCAGGCGTTGACGCGCATCCTGCTCGACCAGAAGCGCGCCGACCGCCGGGGCGGCCTGAACACTGCGGGGTTCATCTGCGGCTATCCCGGCTCCCCGGTCGGCGGCGTCGACAACGAGATGGAGCGCGCCAGGAAACATCTCGACGCCTACGACATCGTCCATCGTCGCGGCCTGAACGAGGAGCTTGCCGCGACCGCCGCCTTCGGGACGCAGACGTTGCGCTCTGCGCCCGATCCGAAGTTCGACGGCGTGTTCGCCATGTGGTTCGGCAAGGCGCCGGGCGTCGATCGTTCTGTCGACGCCTTCCGTCACGCCAATTTCCGCGGCGTCGATCCGCGTGGCGGCGTACTCGCCATCGCCGGCGACGATCCGCACGCGCGCTCGACCATCTTCCCTTCGGACTCGAACGCGATTTTCTCCAGCCTGTTCATGCCTGTTCTCAATCCCGGCAATGTGCAGGAAGTGATCGACTACGGGCTGCACGGCTATGCGCTGTCGCGCGCCAGCGGCCTGCTCGTGGCGCTGAAGCTGGTGACGGATGTCGCCGACAGCGCGGGCACGGCGCTCGTCGGCCCGGATCGTATCGCGCCGGTCATCCCCGAAGTCATGTATCGCGGCGCAAAGCTCGAACCCAAGCTGCGCGTGGCGGAAGCCGGCGCCATGCTGATCGAGGGCGAGCGCCGGATGCTGCTCGGCCAGCACGAGATCGCGCGCGCCTATGCGCGGGCGAACGGGCTCAACCGCATCATGTTCGAGCCGCAGCGTCCGCGCATCGGCATGCTGACGACCGGCAAGACCTATTACGACCTGCGGCAGTCGCTGCGCGACCTCGGCATCGACGAAGCGGAGATGGAACGGCTCGGCCTGCGCATCCTGAAGATGGGCATGATCTATCCGGTCGAGCCGACTGCGTTGCGCGATTTTTCACGCGGCCTGGAGGAGATCATCGTCGTCGAAGACAAGCGGCCGCTGCTGGAAACCGCGCTGAAAGAAGTTCTGTACGATGCGCCGGAACGGCCGCGCATCGTCGGCAAGTTCGACGAGACGGGCGCGGAATTTCTACCGCCGCAGGGCGAATTGTCGGCGGATGCCATTTCGCGCGCCTGCGGCTCGCGCCTGCGCGCGCGCGTGTCGGATGTCGCGCGTATCGACCAGCGGCTCGACCGTCTCATGCGCGCCAGCAACAAGGCCACCCCTGTCAGCACGGCGCGCAGCGCCTATTTCTGCTCCGGCTGTCCGCACAACCGCAGCATGCGCCTGCCGGAAGGTTCGCTCACCGGCGGCGGCATAGGCTGCCACATCATGTCGGTGTGGATGGCGCCGTTTGCGCCGCAGACGGTCGGCTTCACGCAGATGGGCGGCGAAGGCGCGCAATGGGTCGGCCTTGCGCCGTTCACCGGCACGAAGCATTTCTTCCAGAATCTCGGCGACGGCACGTTCGCGCATTCCGGCTCGCTGGCGATTCGGTTCGCGGTCTCGGCGGGGACGAATGTCACCTACAAGATCCTCTACAATTCCACGATCGCCATGACCGGCGGCCAGGATGTCGCCGGCGGCATGAGCGTGCCCGACATGATCAGGATGCTCGAGGCCGAAGGCGTGAAGAAGATCGTCGTCACGTCCGACGAGCCGGAAAAATATCGCGGCGTGGACGTTTCGCGCGCGCGCGTGCGCCATCGCGACGACCTGATCGAGGTCGAGAAGGAACTTGCAGCCACGCCCGGCGTGACGGCGCTGATCAACGATCAGGAATGCGCCGCCGAAAAACGCCGCAAGCGCAAGCGCGGGGCGATGGCCTACAGGCCGCGCATGGTCGCGATCAACGAGCGCGTGTGCGAGGGCTGCGGCGATTGCGGCAAAAAATCCAATTGCCTGAGCGTGCAGCCGATCGAGACGGAATTCGGTCGCAAAACGCAAATTCACCAATCTTCATGCAACCAGGATTTTTCCTGCCTGCTCGGCGATTGTCCGTCGTTCCTGACGATCGAGGGCGCAGCCGTCGAGGGCGAACGGCGCAAGCCCGCCGCCCTGCCGTTCCCGGACGTGGTTCTGCCCGAGCCGGAGAACGCTTTTGCCGGCGGGGAATTCTGCGCCGGCCTCGTCGGCGTCGGCGGTACGGGCGTCGTCACCGTCAATCAGATTCTCGGCACGGCGGCGACCATCGCGGGGCTGCATGCGCAGACCTACGACCACACGGGCTCGAGCCAGAAGGCCGGTCCCGTGATCTCGCATCTCAAGATCGCGCAGACGCCGCTGGCGAGCGCGCCCACCGTGTCGAGCGGGGCAGCCGATCTCTACCTCGTCTTCGACGCGCTCGGCGCCGTCAGCCCCGCCAATATCGTCATGGCCGCGCCCGACCGGACGACCGCCATCGTCTCGACGAGCAAGGCGCCGACCGGCGAGATGGTGGCCAATCCCTCCAAGGTCTATCCGCCCGTCGCCGCGCTGGTCGACCGCATCAACGCCACGAGCCGCGAGGACCGCAACCTGTTCGTCGACGCTCAGGCGCTGGCCGAACGGCTGACGGGCGATCACATGGCGAGCAATCTGCTGCTGGTCGGCGCGGCCTACCAGCGCGGCGCGCTGCCGATCCCCGCGCAGGCGATCGAACAGGCGATCCGGCTCAATCGCGCGCAGGTGGAGATGAACCTTGCCGCCTTCCGCTGGGGGCGGTTGTGGGTCGCCGATCCCGCCGCCATTCCTGCCGAGGCGGCGGCGGACGCAAGCGATATGCCGGGCGCGACGCCGGCGCCGCTCGATTCCATCGCCCGCCGCATCGTCGACAGCGTGGGCGCCGCAGGCGAGACGCTGCGCCTGCTGGAAGTGCGCGCGCCGGATTTGATCGACTATCAGAACGTCGCGCTGGCGGAGAACTATGCCGCTTTCGTCCGGCGCGCGGTCGAGATCGAGCGCCGCGTGGGTGGCGGCCGCACCGCGCTGTCGGAGGCGGTCGCCCGTCATCTCTACAAGCTGAGCGCCTACAAGGACGAATACGAAGTTGCGCGGCTGATGCTCGACGCCGCCGTGCAGCACAAGGCGACGGGCGCACTGGGCGCGGGCGCGCGCGTGTTCTGGCATTTCCATCCCTCGTTCCTGCGCGCGCTCGGCCTGCGCAAGAAATTGCGCCTCGGGCCGTGGTTTCGGCCCGTGCTGAGATTGCTGGCGTCGATGAAGGGCGTTCGCGGCGGCGCGCTCGATCTGGCGGGGCGTGCGCGTGTGCGGCGAATTGAACGGGCGCTGCCGGCGCATTATTGCGTCGTCTTGGAGGCGACGTTTGCCGCGCTGACGCCGGCCAATTACGATCAGGTCGCAGCGCTCGCCAACCTGCCGGACATGGTGCGGGGCTACGAGGACGTGAAGATCGCCAATGTCGCGCTCTACAAGGGCGAAGTGGAAGCGGCGCTCGCCGATCTCGGGCTCAATGCGCCGTTCGGGCCGGTCCTCGACGCCATCGCGCACACGCGCCCGCAAGCGCCGGCGCCGGCCCGTGCGGCGTGACGCGCTTCAGTGTACGCGCGTCAGCGCGGCGAGCGATTGCGGATCGGATACGATGATGCAACCGTAGCGCACGTCGATGAGACCCTGAGTCTTGTATGTTTTCAGAACGCGGCTCACGGACTGCCGCGTCACGCCCAGCATGGAGGCTAGGCTTTCCTGCGTCATTCGCGCCGCGCTACCGGGGCTGGGACCGGATTCGTCGGCGACCGTCAGCAGCGCCTGCGCGACGCGCGCGGGCAGGGGCGCCGTCAGGGCCTCGGCCAGCATCTCCATCGTTATGCGGATGTGCTGGCAGATGAGGCGTGTGAAATCCAGCGCATAGCGCGGCTCGTCGTCGACGATGGCGTCGAAGGCGCTCTTCGGAAAGAACAGGAGGAGCGTGCGTTCGGCGGCGATCGCGTCCTGGAAGCGGGGCTTTTCGTCGAGCACGGACAAATGCCCGAACCACGCGCCGGGCCGGAACAGGCTGAAAAGAACCTGTTTTCCGCGCAAGGTAGTCAAGGTCAACTGAACGCTGCCTTGCAGCACGGCAAACTGGCCGGTCGGCGGGTCTCCGGTCAGAAATACCGGCGCGTGCGCCGCGAATTGCCGCTGCGTCGAGCGTTCAACGATGAGATCGACAAGCGGCGGCGGCAAACCCGCAAACCAGGGATCTCCCATCAGTATTTTGCGAACGTCCGCGCGCGTCATATCCAATCCCGCCCTGGCGGAAAATTCTGCGCTGGCGCGTATGCGATTGCAACTGCGGCTTCCCGCCAAGCGTGAAGGCGATGGCCACAAACGCAAGGTCCGGTTCGGCCGCGAACCGATCGAGCCGGACCCGAATTCATCCCACCCAACGCGCCGCCCGCGCAAACAGCCGCAGACAATGATCGTGCAGCTTGTCGCCGGTCGCCTTCGGCGCCTTGCCGGCGAGCGCCCGCGCGTAGGTGCCTTCGAGGATGATGCCGAGCTTGTAGCAGCCGAGAACGCCGTACCAGCGCAGGTTGGAGGCGTCGCGGTCGCTGTGCGCCTGGTAATGCGCGACAAGTTCCTCGATCGTCGGAAAGCCCTGCCATGGTTCGGCGATCGTGCCGGCGGTGCGCGTTCCGTCCGGCTCGGGCCATGTCGCCATGATCCAGCCCATGTCGAGCAAGGGGTCGCCGATGGTCGCCAGCTCCCAGTCGACGATTGCCGCAAGTTCCGGCCCGTCGTTGCGGTACATGACATTGGCGAGATGATAGTCGCCGTGCAGGATTCCCGGTTTGAACGTCTGCGGGCGGTGGCGCGTCAGCCAGTCGGCGACCGCATCGAGGCCCGGAATGGACTGCGGCCCCGGCCAGCCTTCGTAATCGCGATAGGAGTCGAGCCAGGCCCGCCAGCGTGGAACCTGCCGTTCGAGAAAGCCGTCCGCCTTGCCGAAATCCGACAGGCCGACCGCTTCGTGATCGACGCGCGCGAGCGCCAGCGCGCCCTCGACCAACGCAAATCCCATGCGCCGGCGGATCGCGGGATCGCTCTTGTGCAGCGCCGGCATGCCGACGACCGCGTTGAAGCCGTCGACGGGCTCCATGAGATAGAAGGCGCCGCCGATGACCTCTTTTTCCGCGCAGGCGGCGATCAGGCGCGGATGCGGCACGTCCGTCTGCGCCAGCGCGCCGAGCACGCGCGCCTCGCGGCGGTTGGTGGCGTCGCCGTCGCCGCGCGGGCTCGCCGGCGAGCGGCGCAGCACATAATCGCGGCCCTCGCGCGAGAAACGCAGCAGGATGTTTTGTGTTCCGCCGGCAAGCTGCTGTGGCTTTTCAAGCGGACCCGCGCCCAGCTTGTGCGCATCCATCCACGCGCGCAGCGCATCGAGATCGACGAGGTCCTGCCATTTCTCCTCGCTCATCGCAGCGTCCTCACAGAATCAGGCCGCCGTCGACGATCAAGGTCTGGCCGACGATGTAGGAGGAGAGGGGCGACGCGAGAAAGAGGGCTGCGCCCGCCATATCCTGCGGCGTGCCGAGGCGGTGCAGCGGAATTTTCTGCAAGGCGCCTTCCAGCCGCTTGGGATGATCGGTCGTCACTTTCGTCAGCTTGGAATCGACAAGACCCGGCGCAATGCCGTTGACGCGAACGCCGTCTTCCGCCCAGGCCTGGCCCAATGTGCGCGTGAGACCGACAGCGCCTGTCTTCGAGGCGTTGTAGGAGGGATTGCCCTTGGTGGCGTGAAAGCCCGCCGTCGAGGACACGATGATGAGCGATCCCTTGGCGGCGGCCAGCATGTCGTGAAACTTGGCCGCGCAAGCCATCAGGCTCATCAGGTTGACCTCCATCACCTTGCGAAAGCCCTCCATCTCGAACTCGCCGCGCCGGTAGAGCACGGTGCCCTGCGACAGCACGAGGATGTCGAGCTTGCCGAACGCCGGCTTGAAAGCCTCGACCGCGCCTGCCTCGGACACGTCGAGTTTCTGATAGGCAAGGCCCGCGAGATCGGAACCGTCTTCTTTCTTGTAGTCAGCGGCTGCGGCGCGCGTGCCCGTCACATGCACGCTTGCGCCTCTTGCGCGAAAACCCTGCGCGATGCCGTTGCCGATGCCGCTGGAGCCGCCGACAACGCAAACGGTTTTGCCGGAAAAATCCATATCGTTCATATCGCCCTCGCCTGCAAAATTCCGGGACTGCGCCCGCTGTCTCTTACGGTTGTTTTGGAAGGGGCCGGCCTTGTCAATCGTCTGGCCGCATGGGTCCATTGCGCATCGCGCGATTGACGCTTTTCCCGCATATGCGAGGCTGAAGGAAATCTGCACACAACGAAAGCCTGCGAAAATCACGGGAGGAAATTCGGCCATGCTCATCGAGCCTGCGCGCCTGCAAAGTTTCGTCGGAGAAATTTTCGTTGCGGCCGGCAGCGCGCGCAAAGAAGCCGGCGAGATCGCCGAACATCTCGTGACATCCAATCTCAAGGGCCACGACAGCCATGGCGTCGGCCTCGTTCCCGCCTATCTCCAGCATTTGCGCGAAGGCGCGGTCTTTCCCAACCGCAAGCCGAAATGCGTCAGCGATCTCGGCGCGATGATCGTTCACGACGGCGACAGCGGTTATGGCCAGCCGACCGCCAACGCCGTGTTCGCCAAGGCGGGCGATCGCGCGCTGGAGACAGGCGTCGTCGTTTCGGCGCTGCGCAATGTCCAGCATGTCGGGCGCATCGGCGCCTATGGCGAGCAGCTTGCGGCAAGAGGCCTGCTGTCGATCCATTTCGTCAACGCCGTTTACGCGCAGCCCTGCGTCGCGCCGTTTCGCGGCTCGGACGCCCGCCTCATGACCAATCCCGTCTGCATCGCCGCGCCGGTCGGGCCTGGCCGACCGCCTGTCGTGCTCGATTTCGCGACATCGGCGATCGCGATGGGCAAGGTGCGCGTGGCCATGAACAAGGGCGTGGAGACGCCCGAAAATACGCTGGTCGATCACAAGGGAAATCCCACGCGCGATCCCCGGCGGATTTTCGTCGATCCCAAAGGCGCCATCCTGCCTTTTGGATTGCACAAGGGATGGGGTCTTGCGCTGGTTGCGGAAATGCTCGGCGGCGCGCTCGCGGGCGGCGGCACGCAGGCGGCGGAAAACAAACCGAAGGGGCTCGTCAACGGCCTGTTCTCCATCGTGATCGACCAGCAACGTCTGATCGGCGAGAGCCCCTATTTCGACGATGTCGCGGAACTGATCGACTATGTGAAGGCCTCGCCGCCGGCCGATCCGGCTGCGCCCGTGCTTGTGCCCGGCGAGCCCGAGCGTGAGACCGCCGCCGAACGCGCAGCCGGCCTTCCCATCGACGCAACGACCTGGAACGAGATATCGGCCGCCGCGCAAAGCGTGGGCGTCGCTGCGCCCCGAGTATGACGGGTTTCATCGCCGCGTCCGGCGCCTCATAATCCTGTCGAGATCCATTCAAGCCAGAAAGAAACCGGAGGACGACATGCCCGAATTGCGCTCCAAGAAGGTGACATCGGGCCGCAATGCGGCGATTTCGCGCTCGTTGTGGCGGGCGACCGGCATGACGGACGGCGATTTCGGCAAGCCCATTGTCGCCATTGCAAATTCCTTCACGCAATTCGTGCCGGGCCATGTGCATCTCAAGGATCTCGGTCAGATGGTCGCCGGCGAAATCGCCAAGGCCGGCGGCGTCGGCCGCGAGTTCGACACGATCGCGGTCGACGACGGCATCGCCATGGGTCACGACGGCATGCTCTATTCCCTGCCCTCGCGCGATCTCATCGCCGATTCCATCGAATACATGGTCAACGCCCATCGCGCGGATGCGCTGATCTGCATTTCCAATTGCGACAAGATCACGCCGGGCATGTTGATGGCGGCCTTGCGTCTCAACATTCCCACAGTCTTTATCTCGGGCGGGCCGATGGAAGCCGGCCGCATGAACTGGGACGGCAAGGACGAGCGCTTTTCCGGCGTCGAGGCCTATGTCGCAACCATGAATCCCGAAATTTCCGACGCTAAAATCGCCGCTTACGAACATAACGCCTGCCCCACTTGCGGTTCGTGCTCGGGCATGTTCACCGCTAATTCGATGAACTGCCTCGTCGAGGCGCTGGGCCTTGCGCTGCCCGGCAACGGCTCGATGCTGGCCACCCATGCCGACCGCAAGAACCTTTTCGCGAACGCGGCGAAACTCGTCGTCGAAATTGCGCATCGCTATTACGAGCGCAACGACGAAAGCGTGCTGCCGCGTTCGATCGCGACTTTCGAGGCGTTTGAAAACGCCATCCGTCTCGACATGGCGATGGGCGGCTCGACCAATACGGTGCTGCATCTGCTGGCGGCGGCGCACGAAGCCGGAGTCGACTTCACCATGAGCGATATCGACCGCGTGTCGCGCACGACGCCGCATCTGTGCAAGGTCTCGCCGTCCACGCCCAATTATTTCATGGAGGACGTGCATCGCGCCGGCGGCATCATGCGCCTGCTGGGCGAACTCGACCGCATCGGCGCCATTCATCGCAACGTGAGCACGGTTCACGCCGCAACGCTGGGCAAGGCTATCGACAAATGGGACATCCTGCGCACGCAGGATCAGGACGTCGAGACATTCTACCGGGCAGCGCCGGGCGGGCGCATCACGGTCGAGGGCATGTCGCAGTCCCAGCGCTATTCGACGCTCGACCGCGATCGCGAAAAAGGCTGCATCCGCGACGGCGCGCACGCCTATTCGCCCGATGGCGGCCTTGCGACGCTGTACGGCAATCTCGCCACCGACGGCGCTATTGTGAAGACGGCGGGCGTGGACGCCGCCATACACAAGTTTTCAGGCACGGCCCTCGTCGTCGACAGCGAGGACGAGGGCGCGCAGGCCATCCGCTCCGGCAAGGTCAAGCCCGGCATGGTCATGGTTGTCCGCTACGAGGGGCCGCGCGGCGGTCCCGGCATGCAGGAAATGCTTGCGCTGACCACGGCGTTGAAAGGCCGTGGCCTCGACAAGAAATGCGCGCTCGTGACAGACGGACGTTTTTCCGGCGCAACTTCAGGCCTTTCCATCGGCCATGTCTCGCCGGAGGCAGCCTCGGGCGGCGCCATCGGGCTCGTGCAGGACGGCGACAAGATCGAGATCGACATTGCCGCCCGCGCCCTGCATCTGGCGGTCAGCGGCGACGAACTTGCGCAGCGCCGCGCCGAAATGGACAAGCGCGGGCGCGGCGCCTGGAAACCGAAACCGCGCCAACGCCTCATGTCGATTGCGCTGCGCCATTACGCGCTGACCGCGACCTCCGCCTCGCGCGGCGCGGTGCGCGACGTGGAAGCCGTCGAGAACGCGCTCGCCATGATCGGCGCGAAGCCGGCGCTGGGCGCAACGCGGGAAAAAGCTGCAAAATGACTGATTTTACTCTGCTGGCGCCGGCAAATTTGCCGGCGCCGCTTGCCGCCGCAATTGAAAAGGTTGCGCTGCTGCATCGCTTCGACGGACCGGACGATCCGGTCCTTGCAAACCTCGCCAGCAAGGTGCGCGGCATGGTCTGGACGCCGTTCGGCGGCCCGCTGACGGGCAATTTCATGGCGCGTTTTCCAAAACTCGAACTCGTCGCCACCATGGGCGCGGGCTACGAGCACATAGATGTCGTCTACGCTGCGGCCAATGGCGTGTGCGTGACCAATACGCCGGATGCGGTGACGGAAGACACCGCCGACGCCGCCTTCGCGCTGATTGTCGATTGCGTGCGCCGTTTCCCCGCAGCCGAAAGGTTTTTGCGCGCCGGAAAGTGGGGGCCGGGAACATCCTTCGGCGCCTCCGCGTCGTTGCGCGGAAAACGGCTCGGCATTCTGGGTTTCGGACGCATCGGCAAGGCGGTCGCGCGCCGCGCGGAGGCTTTCGGGCTGGCGGTAAGCTATTCCGGCCGCCGCAAGCAGGAAGGCGTCGCAATTCTCTATTATGCGAGCGCCGTCGAACTTGCCGCAAACAGCGACATCCTGCTCAGCGTGTTGCCAGGCGGCGAGGGCACACGAGCGGCCATAGACGCCAAAATCTTCGATGCGCTCGGACCAAAGGGCTATTTCGTCAATATCGGGCGCGGCACGAGCGTTGACGAAAAGGCCCTGATCGCCGCCCTGAAGGAAGGCCGCATCGCCGGCGCAGGTCTCGATGTCTTCGCCGACGAACCCTCAGTGCCGGCGGAACTTGTCGCAATGGAAAATGTCGTTCTGCTGCCCCATGTCGGCGGCGCGACGGATTATGTGATGAAGACCGCCGCCGCGCGCCTCATCGAGAACATAAGCGCTTTTGCAAATGGCGGGGGCCCGCTGGATCCCGTCGCGGAAACGCCGTGGAAATCGTCCTGAAAGCGCAAATATCCTGAAAACGGAAACATCCTGAAAGCAAGCCGGCGGCCAATGCCGCCGCCGGCTTCCGTATTCAGGCCGCAGTCGCTCACTCCGAGCTCAACGCCCCGCCGAACAGCTTCCAGACTTCGCCGTCGAATTTCTGGAGATACATTTTCTTGATCGGATAATATTCGGTCGGAGAAGTCTTCACCTTCACGCCCGGCAGCACCATTTCCGGCGAAAAATCGAGATTGGCCGCCTCCTTCATGATGCATTCGGAGGAGACCTTGGCGCCGCATTGCTCGATCACTTTCACCAAGGTCTGCGCAAGCGTGTAGCCATAGACGTTCGAGGCGTCGATCAGATCGCCGCTCGGGTAATATTCCTTCATGAAGGCAAGCCAGTTCTTGTAGCCGGGATCGTTGGCCCATTGCTTGTCCGCAGGATCCTTGGCGTAGGAGGCCGTGATCAGCCCCTTGGCGTTTTCAAGCCCTGCGGGCTTCAGCACGGCGCCGACGGACGCCGAGACGCTGGCGAGATAGAAGGTCGGCTTCCAGCCGATCTCCGCCACTTTTCGGATGGCTTGCGCCGCCTGCTTGGGAATGGCGTGCATGAACAAAACGTCCGCGCCGGAATTCTTCAGCGCGACGATTTTGGAATCGATGGTCGGATCGGTCGATTCGTAGGTCGTCTCGAACACTATATATTTCTTGACGTTTTCGGGACTGCCGAGACCTTCCTTGAAGCCATTGGCGTAATCGCGGCCCGCATCGTCGTTCTGATAAAAGATCGCAACCTTGGCGTTCGGCTGCGTCGCCATTATGTGGCGCGCATAAATCGACGCCTCGATATGGTAATTTGGCTGAAAGCCCATCGTGTAGGGATAATGTTTGTAATCGCCGAACATGGTTGCGCCGGCGCCGATGAAAAGCTGCGGGATTTTCTTGTCGTTGAGATATTTGCGCACGACGAGGCCTGTAGGCGTGCCCAGCGGATTGAAAATGGCGGCCACGCCGTCCTGCTCCACCAGCTTGCGCGTCTGCTCGAAGGTCTTGGGCGGACTATAGGCGTCGTCGAGAGAAATGAAATTGATCTTGCGGCCGTTGATCCCGCCTTTCGCGTTGATCATGGTGAAATAGGCAGCCTCTGCCTTGGCGATCGTGGCATAGGCCGACGCCGGCCCCGAATAGGCCGTGGTCTGCCCGATTTTGATCTCGGTCGCGGTCACGCCCTGACCGTCGGCGGCAAGCGCCATGCTCGCGCCAAAGACCGCGCTGGCGCCAAAGACCGCGCTGGCGGCAAATATTGCGGCGCGCGTGGAGCCGCTCAATCTATTTTTCATCAATCCCTCCCTGAGCACTGTATTCTCAGCTCATCGACGCCAATGGTAGGCGCTTCAAAGAGGCATTGAAAACAGCGCTCACGGCGGGGCGCTTATGTGCGACACGCAATTGTGCAGCGCGCAATCGTGGAACGGCGCAGCGGCTATCCGCCCATTTTTTCGACGAGCTCGTCGGAAATCTCGAAATTGGCGTAGACGTTCTGAACGTCGTCATTGTCCTCGAGTGCGCCAACGAGCTTGAGAATTTTCTCGCCGGTTTCATCGTCGAGCATGGTCGTCGATTGGGGCTTCCAGATAAGCCTGGCCTTGCGCGCTTCACCGAATTTCGCTTCCAGCGCCTTGGCGACTTCCGCAAAACTTTCCATTGCGGTCGTAATCTCGTGACCGTCTTCGCCGGTCGCAACATCGTCGGCGCCGCATTCGAGAGCCGCTTCCATCATCGCGTCTTCGGAAGCGATTTCCGTATCGTATTCGATCGAACCGACATGATCGAACATGAAGCTGACGGCGCCATTGGCGGTGAGTTCGCCGCCGGCCTTGGAGAAATAGGAACGGACTTCGCCCGCCGTGCGGTTGCGATTGTCGGTCAGCGCCTCGACGATGATCGCGATGCCGCCGGGCGCGCGGCCCTCGTAACGCACTTCGTCGTAGTTCTCGGCGTCGCCGCCCGAGGCCTTCTTGATCGCGCGCTCGATATTGTCCTTGGGCATATTTTCCGCGCGCGCGGCGAGAACCGCCATGCGCAGGCGCGGGTTCATGTTGGGATCGGGCATGCCCAGCTTGGCTGCAACCGTGATTTCGCGCGCGAGCTTGGAGAAGAGCTTGGAGCGGATCGCATCCTGCTTGCCCTTCTTGTGCATTATGTTCTTGAACTGGCTATGGCCGGCCATCAGCGTTTGCTCCGGACGAAATTGGAAAATCGCGCGCTGTATACGCGCCCGGAGCGGCCAAATCAAAGCCGGAGCTTATTCCCAAAACGTGGGAACCGCCTCCGCCAGCCGCCCGCCAAGCCGCACGGGCGCGATTTTTGTCGCCAGACCGTTCTCCCCGGTCTCCACGGCGACCCCGCACAGGGTCGCCTCCTGTTCGGCCGGCTCGAAACGCGCGCCCGGCGTTTTCCGGGTAAAGCGCCGCAGCGGCTCTTCCTTGTCCATGCCGATGACGGAATCGTAATCCCCGGTCATGCCGGCATCGGTCTGGTAGGCCGTGCCGCCGGGCAAAATCTGGCAATCGGCGGTCGGCACATGCGTATGGGTGCCCACGACCAGCGAGACCCGCCCGTCGAGAAAATGGCCGACCGCCTGCTTCTCGCTGGATGCTTCTGCGTGAACGTCGAAAATTGCGGCGTCGCAGCCATGGCCCAGCGGGCAGGCCGCGATCTCGCGTTCGACCGCCGCGAAGGGGTCGTCCATCGGGTCCATGAACACCCGCCCCATCACATTGCACACGAGCACACGATGGCCCTTGGCGCCTTCGTAGAGATAGGCGCCGCGCCCCGGCGTGCCCGGCGGATAATTGACCGGACGGATCAGCCGCTCCTGCCGCTCGATGAAGACGAGCGTCTCGCGCTGATCGAAAGAATGATTTCCCAGTGTCAGACAATCCGCGCCGGCGTTGAAGAATTCCTCGCTGATCGCCTCGGTGACGCCAAACCCGCCGGCGGCGTTCTCCGCATTGACGACAACGAAATCGAGCGCCCAGCGGCGGCGCAGGTCCGGCAGCTTCTCGACAAGAACCGTCCGTCCGGCGCGCCCCACGATGTCTCCAATAAACAGAAGGCGCATTCAGCCCCTAGCTCCAAAATCGAATACTTTTGCCTCGGTTATCACAAAATCCAGCGCCTGATCGTGCGGCTCGGGCGGCGCGGCGGCGATCTCCTGATCGGCAAAAGCAAGCCCTATGGCCGGAATCTTGCGCCTTGCGCGCAAATTCGCAAGTGTCGCGTCGAAATTGCCGCCGCCATAGCCGATCCGCCCGCCCCGCGCATCGAAGCAGACGAGTGGCAGGAACATGAGGTCTGGCTCGACCTCGGGCGCATCGGCCAGCGGCTCGGACAGGCCCAGCGGCCCCTTGGCGAGTTCGTCGCCTGGCGCCCATGCCCGAAACAGCAGCGGTTTGGCCGCCCCCTTCATGACCGGCAGCGCGGTCCGGTAATTCTGGCGCGCCAGCGCCTCGACGAGCGGGCGCGGCGACAATTCCGAGCGGATCGGCCAATAGGCGCTGACAATGGCGCCGGCCCCGACCAGCCGGGCGACCAGCGCCATGGCGGGCGCAACAATGCTTGCCGCCGCCGCATGGGCTTCTTCCGGCTCGATCAGATCGCGCCGGGCCAGCGCATGGCGGCGCAGCACGGGTTTGGAGGCGAGATCGTCGATCATGGCCCAAGACTAACCGACCCGCAGGCGCGACGGAAAGCAGGAACCGACGAAGGGAGGGGTTGGGGGAAGAAAAAGGGGAGGTTCGGGGAAGGAAAGTTGCGGGCCACGATGACCGTGGGACATCGACCCCGGGAACCTACAGAGTAGGTGGGCGCCGTGTTGCCCAAGCCCTCGGGCAAGGACAGGGACAGCTCCCTGAGAGTCGATAAGGCCCCGGGAATACAAATCCACACGCATCCCGCAGCGCCGCTTCTGCAATGTAAGGCCTTGCAGCGATTTGCGCCAGAGGTCCGGCCGAACAGTCCGGCGCGGGCAAGGGGCGCGCGGGAAGGCTGCGCCCACGTTACTTTCCGGGCTCGCTGCTTTTCCCTGAAATCTCGCGCGCCAGCTTTTCGATCCGCTCGGCTGCCCCGCCAATCGCGTCCGCCAGATGGGTTTCGCGGGCCGCGCGCGTCTGACGGGCGTCCTTATTGACCTCGGCAAGCGCTGCGAGCTGCTGTTCGAGGCTGGCGATCCGCCCTTTGGCGTCGGCCAGTTCGTCGGCGACGGTGATCGCCGCCATGACGACAAGACGCTGCTCGCCGATCTCGCCAAAGCTCGTCCGCAGGCCCGCCATCTTGGAGTCGACATGTTGCGCCAGCCCCTCGATATGGCCCTCCTGCCCATCCTCGCAATTCATGCGATAGGTGCGCCCGGCGATGGTGACGACAACCTGCGCCATGTTCAATCGGCTCCTTCGACATTGCGCGCGAGACCGGCGAGCGCGACCGCCGCCGCCTCCAGCCTTTTGGCGACTTCGTCATTGGCGGCCTCGAGCCGCTGTCCGCGCGCAAGCGCCGCATCGAGTTCGAGCGCGAGCCGCGTCCGGTCGTCCTGCATCGCGCCAAGCGTTTCGGCAATATCGGAGCGCGCCAGATCGTTTTCGCTCCTGCGCCCGCATGCGGCCTCGAGCGCGGCCAGCGCGGACAGCAGGCGCGCCAGCGCGGCGGCGAGCGGATCGCCCGTCCTCGGCGCGCCCGAGCCGGAATTGCCGTCAATTTCACTCATACGGACAAGCTCATACAGGCGCGCTCATGGGAAACAATTTTCACGCGAACGGCCAGTTCAAATCCGCCGGGCCTGCCCGCTTCCCGCCGGCAAGACGCGTCTTTCGCGCAGGGCCAAACGCCCTTTCACGCACAAAACATAAGGCGGGAGCGACCGATTCGCGTCAATGCAAAAAGAAGTGGTTTTTCGTGGATTAATGGCGACTTGCGGCGCAATCCTCACGTTTTGCTGACAAAGCCCGCGTTGACTCGCATGCCGCGCCTGTTAAGGAACGCCCATCCCCTTCGCGTATTTTCTGGAGCACTCGGGCCATGACCAACAGCGCAACACAGGACATGATGGCCAACGCCATCCGCGCTTTGGCCATCGACGGCGTGGAAGCCGCAAAATCCGGGCATCCCGGCATGCCCATGGGCGCAGCCGACATGGCGACCGCCCTGTGGACCCGCGTGCTGAAGTTCGATGCGGCCGACCCACACTGGCCCGACCGCGACCGCTTCGTTCTTTCCGCCGGCCACGGCTCCATGCTGCTCTATTCCCTGCTCCATCTGACGGGCTTCGAGGGCATGACGACGGAGCAATTGCGCAACTTCCGCCAGATCGGCTCGAAAACGCCGGGCCATCCCGAATATGGCCACACGATCGGCGTCGAAACCACCACCGGCCCGCTCGGCCAGGGCATAGCCACCGCCGTCGGCATGGCGATTGCGGAGCGGCATATGGCCGCCGAATTCGGCGACGATCTCGTCGATCACCACACCTATGTCATCGCCGGCGACGGCGATCTCATGGAAGGCGTGTCGCAGGAGGCGATTGCGCTGGCCGGCCATCTCGCATTATCGCGGCTGATCGTTCTTTACGACGACAACCGGATTTCCATCGACGGACCGACCAGCCTGTCGGATTCCGTCGACCAGATCGCCCGCTTCCAGTCGGCGGGCTGGAACGCTGCCCGCATCGACGGCCACGATCAGGACGCCATCGTCGCAGCGCTCGAGGCGGCCAGGAAATCGGACAGACCGAGCCTGATCGCCTGCCGCACCACCATCGGTTTCGGCTCGCCCCATCGCGCGGGAACCTCCAAGGCGCACGGCGAGCCGCTTGGCCCCGAGGAGACGAGAGAAACCAAGGCCAAGCTCGGCTGGACCGCCGCTCCCTTCGAGACGCCCGCCGAACTCCTCGACGCCTGGCGCGCGGCCGGTTCGCGCGGCGGCGGCGAACGCAAAGCCTGGCAGGCGCGGTTCGAGGCCGCCGGCGCGCGAAAAACCGAATTCGAGCGCCGTCTCGCCCGCAAGCTGAAACCGGAAGTAGGCAAGGCGCTGACCGCGCTCATCGAGAAACATGCGGCCGGAAAGCCCTCGCTCGCCACCCGCAAGGCAAGCGAAGCCGCGATCGAGGCGATCGCGGCCCATGCGCCGGAACTCATCCTCGGCTCGGCCGACCTCACGCCTTCCAACAATGTGAAGGCCAAGACGGCCGCCTCCATTGCGCCCGGCGCCTACGGCGGAACCTATATTCACTACGGCATTCGCGAACACGCCATGGCCGCCGCCATGAACGGCCTGACCCTGCATGGCGGGATCATTCCCGGCGGCGCGACCTTTCTCGTTTTCTCCGATTATTGCCGTCCCTCGATCCGCCTCGCCGCGCTTATGGGCGTACAGGCGATCTATGTTTTCACGCATGATTCCATCGGCCTCGGCGAAGACGGCCCGACCCATCAGCCCGTCGAGCATCTGGCGGCGTTGCGCGCCATGCCCAATCTCGTCGTCATCCGCCCCGCCGACGCCATCGAGACGGCGGAGGCCTGGGAGGTCGCGCTCAACCGCAAGGACGGCCCGACCCTGCTGGCGCTGACCCGCCAGAATCTGCCTACCGTGCGCGGCGCGGGCGCCAACCGCACCGCCGAAGGCGCCTATGTGCTGGCCGAGGCCGCCAACGCCAGGGCGACCATCTTCGCCTCCGGCTCGGAAGTGGAAATTGCGCTGGCCGCCCGCGACCTGCTGGCTGCCGACGATATAGCCGCGCGCGTCGTATCCGTGCCTTCGACCGAGCTGTTTGCCGCCCGCCCTGCGGCCGAGCGCAAGGCCGTCATCGGCAATGCGCCCGTGCGGGTCGCCATCGAGGCCGGCGTACGCCAGGGCTGGGACGCCTTCATCGGCGAAGATGGCGTTTTCATCGGCATGGACGGCTTCGGGATCAGCGGCCCCTACAAGGAGGTCTACGCGGCTTGCGGCATTACCGCGCAAGCCGCAGCAGACGCGGTCCGTAAAGCCCTGGCGGCGGCGTAAAACATTTGTTGAGCGCGATTTATCTAAAAGCGCGCTTGGCCGGATTGCCCGCTCGTCCGGCATGACGAACGGACGCGCCTGTGGTAAGGAGCGCGCCATCTGATCATCTCCAGGACACCCCCTGAAAGGAACTTGAAATGGCTGTGAAGGTCGCGATCAACGGTTTCGGACGCATCGGGCGCAACGTGTTGCGCGCCATCATCGAATCCGGCCGCAAGGACATCGAAGTCGTCGCGATCAACGATCTGGGCCCGGTCGAAACCAACGCCCACCTGCTGCGTTTCGACTCGGTGCACGGCAAATTCCCGCATGAGGTGAAGGTCGCAGGCGACACGATCGACGTCGGCCGCGGCTCAATCAAGGTGACCGCAGAACGCGACCCCGCCAAGCTGCCGCACAAGGCGCTCGGCGTCGACATCGCGCTGGAATGCACGGGCATTTTCACCGCGCGCGACAAGGCCGCCGCCCATCTGAGCGCCGGCGCCAAGCGCGTGCTGGTCTCGGCGCCCGGCGAAGGCGCCGATCTCACCGTCGTCTTCGGCGTCAACCACGACAAGCTGACCAAGGATCACCTCGTCGTCTCCAACGCCTCCTGCACGACCAATTGCCTCTCGCCCTTCGCCAAGGTGCTGCATGAAGCCATCGGCATCGAAAAGGGCATGATGACGACGATCCATTCCTACACCGGCGACCAGCCGACGCTGGACACGATGCACAAGGATCTCTACCGCGCCCGCGCTGCGGCCCTGTCGATGATCCCGACCTCGACCGGCGCGGCCAAGGCGGTCGGCCTCGTGCTGCCGGAGCTCAACGGCAAGCTCGACGGCTTCGCCATGCGCGTGCCGACCCCCAACGTCTCGGTCGTCGATCTCAAGTTCATCGCCAAGCGTGCAACGTCGAAGGACGAGATCAACGCCGCCATCAAGAAGGCGGCGGACGGCCCGCTCAAGGGCGTGCTCGGCTACACGACCCTGCCCAACGTCTCGATCGACTTCAACCACGATTCCCATTCCTCGATCTTCCACATGGACCAGACCAAGGGGATGGACGGAACTCTGTGCTCGGTCCTGTCCTGGTACGACAACGAATGGGGCTTCTCCAACCGCATGGCCGACACCGCCGTTGCGATGGGCAAGCTGATCTGAGGCAAGTCGATCCGACAATGGATCGCGAGCCCCGGGGCTTGCGGTCCAGTTTCCAATTGGTTCAGGAATTTCCTTGATCCCGCAAGCGGCACGCCCTGTTCCACACGCATCCGCCGCGCAAACCGCGCCGCCGGCTCGGGCGGTCCGGCGTCTCGCATTGTCCCGACGGTCTCCTGCAATCGCCGTCGCCGGCGATCCATCCCGGTCTCACACAGGAATTGTTGCGGTCATTCGCTGGAACCGGCCTCGTCACGCGCGTCTTCCAGATTGCCGCGGGCTTGTTGCAGCCCGCCTCCGGCGTGCTCGCCGGCCGTGCGAGCCTCGATTTGTCTATCGCGTCCGCTCCATTCCTCCGGCCATTGGCGTTCTCACGACGTTGATGCCGAAGTCGGACGGGCAGACGCTCTGAAGGAGAGAAAAATGGCTGCGTTCCGCACACTCGATCAGTTCCGGCCCAGGGGACAGCGCGTGCTGGTGCGCGTAGATCTGAACGTGCCCATGGAAAATGGCAAGGTGAGCGACGCCACCCGCATCGACCGCATCCTGCCGACGATCCGCGAACTCGCCGACAAGGGCGGCAAGGTCGTTCTGCTCGCCCATTTCGGCCGCCCCAAGAACGGCCCGGACGAAGCCAATTCCCTGAGACCTGTCGGCAAGGCGCTGGAGCATCGTCTTGGCCGCCCGATCGCCTTCGCCGCCGATTGCATCGGCGAGGTCGCCGAAAAAGCCGTGGCCGCGATGGAGGACGGCGACGTGCTGCTGCTGGAAAACACCCGCTTCCACAAGGGCGAGGAAAAGAACGACGCCGCAATCGTCGACGGGCTCGCAAAGCTCGGCGACGCCTATGTCAACGACGCCTTTTCGGCCGCCCATCGCGCCCACGCCTCGACCGAAGGCCTCGCCCATAAACTGCCGGCCTATGCGGGGCGCACCATGCAGGCCGAACTGGAAGCGCTCGACAAGGCGCTGGGCAATCCCAAAAAGCCCGTTGTCGCCATTGTCGGCGGCGCGAAAGTCTCGACCAAGCTCGATCTGCTGGGCAATCTCGTCGAGAAGGTCGATGCGCTCGTCATAGGCGGCGGCATGGCCAACACCTTTCTGCACGCGCAAGGCGTGGGCGTCGGCAAGAGCCTGTGCGAAAAGGATCTCGCCGATACGGCGCGCGCGATCATGGCGAAGGCGGAAGCGGCGCGGTGCGCCATCATCCTGCCGGTCGATGCGACCATCGCCTATCATTTCGCAGCCAATGCGCCCAACCAGGTCTACGGCCTCGACGCCATTCCCGACGACGCCATGATTCTGGACGTAGGCCCGCGCTCGGTCGAGCGCATCAACGCGGCTCTTGCGGAGGCGCAGACCCTGGTGTGGAACGGCCCGCTCGGCGCCTTTGAACTGACGCCGTTCGACAAGGGCACCATGACCGTCGCCCATCACGCCGCCGATCTGGCAAAGGCCGGCAAGCTGATCGCGGTCGCCGGCGGCGGCGACACGGTGGCGGCCCTCAACCAGGCGCATGTCGCCAATAAATTCACTTACGTCTCGACCGCCGGCGGCGCCTTCCTCGAATGGATGGAAGGCAAGCCGCTGCCCGGCGTCGAAGCGCTTCGCGTGTAATCCCAGCAACGGATCAGGAACGGAGAGACCCATGGCCCGCATCACGATGAGACAGCTTCTCGATCACGCCGCCGAGCACGGCTACGGCGTTCCAGCCTTCAACATCAACAATATGGAACAGGCGCTGGCGATCATGGTCGCCGCCGATGCGGTCGATGCGCCCGTCATCATCCAGGCCTCGCGCGGTGCGCGCCAATACGCCAACGACATCATGCTCAAGCACATGATGGACGCGGTCGTCGAAATCTATCCGCACATTCCCGTCTGCGTGCATCTCGACCACGGCAATGGCCCGGCCACCTGCATGACCGCGATCCAGGCGGGCTTCACGTCGGTCATGATGGACGGTTCGCTCAAGGAAGACGGCAAGACGCCGGCCGACTGGAGCTACAATGTCGGCGTCACCAGGCAGGTGGCCGACATGTCGCATCTCGGCGGCATTTCCGTCGAAGGCGAACTGGGCGTGCTGGGCTCGCTCGAAACCGGCGAAGGCGAGAAGGAAGACGGCCACGGCGCCGAGGGCAAGCTCTCCCACGACCAGCTTCTGACCAACCCGGACGAGGCGGTGAAATTCGTGAAGGAGACCAGGGTCGATGCGCTTGCCATCGCCATGGGCACCTCGCACGGCGCCTACAAGTTCACGCGCAAGCCCGACGGCAAGGTGCTGGCGATGAACGTGATCGAGGAAATTCACCGCAAGATGCCCAACATGCATCTGGTCATGCACGGCTCCTCCTCGGTGCCGCAGGATTTGCAGGACATCATCAACAAGTTCGGCGGCAAAATGCCCCAGACCTGGGGCGTGCCGGTGGAGGAGATTCAGCGCGGCATCAAGAACGGCGTGCGCAAGATCAACATCGACACCGACAATCGCATGGCGATCACGGGCCAGATCCGTAAGGTCTTCGCCGAACATCCCGGCGAGTTCGATCCGCGCAAATATCTCAAGCCCGCGCAGGAGGCGATGACCAGGATCTGCCGGATGCGCCTCGAGGAATTCGGCACGGCCGGGCAGGCCTCCAAGATCAAGCGCATCGCCACGCTCGCCGAAATGGCCGCCAAATACGCCAAGGGCGAACTCGACCCGAAATTCGCCTGAATGGACCGCGCGCTTTCAGGCGCGCATTTCCTGTGACGGCAAGGACCGCGCGCCTCAAGACGCGCGGTCCGCAATATCCGCAACGCCCGGGAAACGGGATGCGGTTGGCCGGGCGTAAGCTTCGGTTCATGTTTTGCCTCCAATAATGGAGCATGATCTTCATCGCGTCTGGCGCGACGGCGAGGCTATAGAGACGCGCCTTCATGCCGGCCGCTTTCCGGCAAGAGATTTCGCCGCGCCCCGTTAAGAAAACATTCTTTCCGCGCTTTTGCCGAATTTGCGTAGGAATAGGTCAGACGGATTCACAAGGAAGCAGCGATGGCGCGCGATTCCGAGGCCCCTCCGGCCCGCCTTTATCTCATCACCCCCCTTCTGGAAAACGCAACTCCCTTCGACAAGGTGCTTGCAGCAGCGCTTGGCGCGGGCGATGTCGCCTGTGTCCTTGCCCGCTTCGCCACGCGCGACGCCGGCCAGCGCAAGGCGATTCTTTGCGCATTGACCCCGCTCGCCCAGGACCATGGCGCAGCGCTTCTGGTCGATGGCGACGCGCAACTTGCCGCGCGCGCCGGCGCCGACGGCGTCCACGTCACGAGCGGCGGCGAGACGCTGGATGAGGCGACCGGAAGCCTCAAGCCCGAGCGCATCGTCGGCGTCGGTGGATTGGCGACGCGCGACGAATGCATGGACGCCGGCGAAAGCGACATCGACTATCTGATGTTCGGCGCGCCCGACGATGACGCCACGACCGCCGACATTCTCGAACGCACGCAATGGTGGGCGGAAATCTTCAACGTGCCCTGCGTCGCCTTCGCCCGCTCGCTCGGCGAAGTGGCCGCGCTCGCCAGAGCCGGCGCGGAATTCATCGCGCTCGAAGCCGCCGTCTGGGACGATCCCAGGGGACCGGCGGCGGCCGTCGCCGAAGTTGCGGCGCATTTGGTGGAGGTTCCCGCGTGAGGCGGTTCGGCGTCCTGGCCGTGACAGCGCTGCTGAGCGCGGCCCCGGCGCTGGCCCAACCCGCCGGCTCCAGCGCAAAGCCTGCGGAAAAGCCGGAGGCGCAGAAATCGGAGCCCGCCAAATCGGAGTCTGCAAAGCCGGAGTCCCTGCCAGGCTTTGCCGAGACGCCCGATCCCTTCGCCGCCTATCAGCGGGGCTTTTACGCCACCGCCTTCCAGCTCGCCCTCAAGCGCGTGGAGACCAACAAGACCGACGCTGCGGCCATGACCCTGCTCGGCCAGCTTTACCGCGAAGGCGCGGGCGCGCCGCGCGACCCCAGGGAAGCCGCCCGCTGGTTCCGTCTTGCCGCCGATCTCGGCGACCCCAACGCCGCCTTCGCCTATGGCGTCGCCTTGCTCAAGGGACAGGGCGTGGCGCTCGACCGCGCCGCCGCCCAGAAAGAATTCCAGCGCGCCGCCGACAAGGGCCACGCCGAAGCCCTCTACAATCTCGGCGTCATGGCGATCGAGGACACGCCCGACGCGCCCGATTTCAAGCGCGCGGTCGGTTTCTTCCTGCGCGGCGCGGCGGCCGGCAGCGCAGATGCCGCCTATTCCCTCGGCGTGCTCTATCACAACGGCCGCGGCGTCGATCGCAACAATGTCGAGGCCGCCAACTGGTTCAAACAGGCCGCCGAACACGACAATGTGCCCGGCATGGTCGAATACGCCATCATGCTGTTCAACGGCGAAGGCGCGTCCAAGGACGAGACCGGCGCCGCGCACTGGTTTCTGAAGGCCGCGCAACGCAACAATCCGATAGCCCAGAACCGCGCCGCCCGCCTTCTGGCCGCCGGACGGGGCGTGCCGGTCAATCTGGTCGAGGCCATGAAATGGCATCTGCTGGCGCGCAACGCCGGCATTCAGGACGAATGGCTCGACGGCCGCCTGACCCAGCTCTCCGCCAGCCAGCGCACAGCCGTCGAGGAAGCCGTCAAGAAATTCAGCGGCGGCTGAACAAGCAAAACGCCGGCGTCGAACCTCCGCGACGCTGACATTTCAGTTATTGACCGCCCCCAGGATTTCCCGGATCAAGGAGCAGACGATCGTTCCGGGGAAATCCTATGCTGCATGTCGTACCAGCCTTCGCGCGCATCGGCGAAGAAAACGCATTCGCCGTTCTTGCCCGCGCAACGGACCTGCAACGCCAGGGCCGCGACATCGTCAATCTCGGCATCGGCCAGCCGGATTTCCAGACCCCGCCGCATATCGTGGAAGCCGCCATCAAGGCGCTGCGCGACGGCCATCACGGCTATACGCCGGCGACCGGCATACTGGCGTTGCGCGAAGCAATCGCCGCCGATCTGCACCGCCGCCTGAATGTCGATGTCTCGCCCGAGAGTGTCATGGTCGTACCGGGCGGCAAGGTGACCATGTATATGGCGATCTCGATGTTCGGCGAGCCCGGCGCGGAAATTCTCTATCCCGATCCCGGCTTTCCCATCTACCGCTCGATGATCGAATATACCGGCGCAACGCCTGTCGCCGTGCCGATCCGCGAGGAAAACGGCTTCGCCTTCTCGGCGGAGGAAACGCTGGCGCTCGTTACGCCGAAGACGCGCCTGCTCATTCTCAATTCGCCCGCCAATCCGACCGGCGGCGTGACGCCGAAATCCGGGATCGACGCGCTGGTGAGCGGGCTTGCCCGCTTCCCCGATGTCGCGATCATGTCGGACGAAATCTACGGCCAGATGACGTATGACGGCTTCGCCTGCCAGACGCTGCTGGCCTATCCCGAGATACGCGACCGCCTCATTCTGCTTGACGGCGCATCCAAGACCTACGCCATGACGGGATGGCGGCTCGGCTGGTCTGTCTGGCCGCAGGCGCTTTACGAAAACGCCCGCAAACTCGCCGTCAATTCCTTTTCCTGCACCAATGCGGCGACGCAATTTGCCGGCATCGCCGCGCTCGAAGGCCCGCAGGATGCGGTCGCCGCCATGCTTGCGGAATTCGACGCGCGCCGTAAAATCGTGGTCGAAGGATTGAACGGATTGCCAAATGTGTCGGCAGCGACGCCCAAAGGCGCCTTCTACGCTTTTCCCAATATTTCAAGGACCGGCTGGAAGGCCAAACCGCTCGCCTCGGCGCTGCTCGAGGAAGCCGGCGTGGCCGTCATCGGCGGCCCCGATTTCGGTATCCACGGCGAAGGCTACATCCGCCTGTCCTACGCCAATTCCGCCGACAATATCCGCAAGGCGCTCGCGCGCATGGGCGCGTTTCTGACAAGCCGCAAACCCGATTGAAACGTGAAGACGCGCCGCCCCGGTCCCGAACCGAAGGACCGTCGGTCGGACGTCCAAATGGGCGCGCGGGTTCGCCGTTGCAGCCGATCCTGGCGGCGATCGAAACCATCGCCGCATTGCGAGGCGCGCGCTCTGACGGCCGAAAACCATCGAAGCCGCATTCTCCCGAATTTCGGGGGAATGCTCTTGCTCAAATCATCGCTGTCCCTAGTCTCATCCGCTCATGGGCTGGAGCCTTCGGAAAAATCGGGGGCTTCAACAAGTTAACAGCGTTCTCAAGAAGTGCATTCGGGTTTCGTTAACCATTTTTGAACAAACTCTCGACAATAACGGTCGAGGCTTGTCATGTTTAACAAATTGCAAATCATCGGTATTGCGCTCGTGTGCTTGCCGGTTTCAACGGCAACGAACGCCGCCGATCTGCCCAGCGTGCTGCGGCCGGCGCTGGAGCCGCCTTCCGCCACGAGCTACGACTGGACGGGCGGCTATATCGGTTTGCATATAGGCGCTGCGCGCGGCTGGTCGCGGGCGACCGAATTCAATCCCATCGGCGCGGATGCCTACGACCTGACCTTCTGCAATGCAAACGGCAACGGAATTTATACCTGCAACCTGAACGGGCAGCCTCATCCCGGTCCATTCCCGATCTCCTCCTTCAACGCGATCGGCGATACCTGGAGCATGAAGACCCGCGGAACCGTCGCGGGCGTCACGGCTGGCTACAACTGGCAATGGAACCGTTTCGTCTACGGTGTCGAGGCCGACTACGGCTATCTGAGCGCGGCCGGCGAATCGGGGCCAAGCCCCGCCAGTATGGACGACACATTCCTTCACACGTCGGCGACCGACTATGCGACGTTGCGTGCGCGATTTGGCGTGGCCTTCGACCGGCTGCTCTTGTTCGGAACCGCTGGCGCGGCTTCGGCGCATTTCAATTCCTACGTCGACGATCCCGATATCGCGGTCGGCGTTCGCACCGAGAAAACGGCGCTTCAATGGGGCTATGCGGTCGGCGCCGGCGCCGAATACGCCCTCACCGATCACATCACCGTCAAGTTCGACTGGCTGCACATGGAATTCCAGAAGTCGAAATCGACCGGCTACGTCAACATCACCTGTGTTCCGGGAAGCTGCCCGCCGCAATGGAAGCTCGATCGCGCGGGCATGGCCATGGACGGCACGGTCGGCTGGAAGATATCGCATACCCTCAACCTGTTTCGCGCGGGCGCCAACTACAAATTCTAGGGTCCGGACTCAATTAGAGCGTTTCCGCTTTTCATTGAATCATTGCGGCGCTCTAACTATTTGATTTTCCGCAATTCCGGACACAAAACCGGTATCCGCTTCTGCTGGAATTGCTCTAATGCGGCTTGCCCTTGAAGGTGCGCGAACCCGGCTTTCCGGCCATGGAGCGGGCGCGCGGGCGGGGCGCGCCGCGCGCCAGCGGGCGGGCGTCGCCACCGCCGAAATTAGGCGGGCCCATGTCCTCGTCGCCCGGTTTTCGGGCGCGTGTGGGGGGAAGCGGCGCATCGCCGCCCGGCAGGTTGGCGCCGCCGCCATATTTGCGCCTGCCCGAAAACTTTCCGGCCTCGCTTTCGACTTCCGCCTGCCTGGCCATGGGGTCTTCGGCGAGCAGAAGTTCGGTCGCCTCCAGCCGCTTGATCTCGTCGCGCATGCGTGCGGCTTCCTCGAATTCGAGATTTGCGGCGGCCT
>JBKDZW010000039.1:0-35188 GCA_047971685.1 Rhodoblastus sp. | reverse complement strand
CGCCTGAGCGGCGAAAGCCGCAAACAGCCCGAGCGCGAACCCGGCTGGTCCCGGCAGGGTTTTCACACGCAACATCGTTGTCGCAGAACTCAATTTCACCCCACCTTCCGCTTGCAGCGCGCAGCCCGACGCCCGTGCTTGCAGCGCCAAGCACGCTTGCCTTCAGCGCCAAGCCGCTTGTCATGCAACTCAAGATCGGACGATCGGCGCACCCTGCCCGAACAAACGGGAGAGATTAGCGCCGAACCCTTCGTTGCGGAAGCCTACAGGATGAGATCAGCGTGTCGCGATGCGCCCGCGCGCAACCGTGTCGAGATCGAACGGACGCGACGGCGGCAGCGGCGCAGACGCCAGGGTCTGGAGCGGCGCCTCGGCCTGATCTTCGGCCTCCGTCCCGGCTGCGGCGACGTGCTGCGATGCGGCCCGATGCGTCGCCGCATAGGCCATGCGCGGACGCGCCGGCGTCCGGTCGGCGATCATGGTCGTCGAGCCGCCGGCAGGCGCGCCGTCGATCGTGGCGGCCGATCCATCGGTGCGCAGCGAGGCCAGCAAGAGCCGGTCGCTGGAGCCTTTGAGCGGCGCCCTGGCCAGGTATTCGACCCGCACCTTGGCGGTGCCAAGCCGCTTGAAGTCGAGGGCTTCGGCGACGCGCCGCGACACGTCCATGACGCGCCCGCCATGGTACGGGCCGCGATCGTTCACCCGCACGACGATTGAGTGGGAATTGCGCAGATTGGTGACGCGCGCATAGCTCGGCAGCGGCATGGTCGGATGGGCGGCCGAAATCGAATCCTTGTCGAAAATCTCGCCATTGGCGGTCTTGCGGCCGTGAAAGGCCGCGCCATACCAGGAGGCCATGCCGACCTGAGAAACGCGCTTCTCGGAGGGAACGTAGGTCTTGCCGGCGATCTTGTAGGGGCGCCCGACCATGAACTGGCCGCCGCCCTTGGGAACCGCCTCGCCGTCGGCGACGACGCGCGGCGAGGCCGCAACGCCGTATTTGGCGTCGATGCCGCTCGAGGCGACATGCGAATGATTCTGGGCGCAGCCCGCCAGCGACGACGCAAAGGCGGCGACCGCCAGAACGCGCCAGCCGGACGCGGCCGGCTTCAGGGCGCGGGCCGATTGCACAAAAGCGGAAAAATCAGGTTTCATGGGCAGGAACGCTTCAACAAGATACGAATTGAACGACTTGCTGTTCGTCACGACGGCGTCCTGATCCCTGGGCGCGCCTGCGAACCGCAGACCCGCAAGTTCAATCTATTTGTTTAAGCGTCCATTAATCCGGCCTCGCGGCCAGATCGAGCCCCGGCGGGAACTCCGACAACAACGCGCGGGGAGACTGGCCGCCCAAATGAGACGAAAATGCGGCAAGGGCCCTGCGCCGCCACAATCTTATTCGCGCAATGAATTAAATATCGCACATATCATTTTGATATATATAAGTTTTTATAAAATGTTGCATAAAGGTCGCAAGAGGCGGAAATCGCCAGCGCCGCCGTCGAAAATCGAGGCGGGCGAAAGCGCGCAAATGGCGCCCGATTCACAGGCGGCGCAGGCGGACCCTTGTTCGTCGCACGTTTACGCCCGGCGGCGGGCGCGCTGAATGAACTTGAAGGTCGTCTGCCTGTGCAGAAGGGATCTCGGCTCGTAATAGCCGTGGTAGGAAACGGCTTGCGGCCGCCAGCGCGTCTTGGAGACATCGGCGCCGGTGGACAGGTTGACCAGGCGGCATTTCGCTTCGATCGCCCAGCGAATGGCCTCGGCGACGACCGTGGTCATCACGCTGTAGCGCCCCCAGGCCGGGGCATAGCCGGAATAATAGAGGTATAGCTGGTCTCCCAGCAAAAAGCCGATCCTTGTCGCCACCACCTCGCCGGCGACGACCAGTTCGAAAATACGCAATTGCCCGCGCAACGCCTTGTGGGCGCAAAGATCCCGAAGAAACGCCTGAGCCGCCGGCGTGTCGAAAATATCGGGATGACTTGTCGTGTCGGTCCGGCTTGCGCGCGCATTGTGCAAGGCGAAGAACCTGTCGAGAGCCGCCGGCGCGTCGTCTGCCGCAGACACGACCCGGATTTGGAACTTGTGACCGTCGCGCGCGAGCGAATTATAGCACTTGCGCAGCGCTTCCTTGATGTTGCGCGGCAATTTGCTCCGAAACTGCTCCCAGTCGCCGGCCAGCGGCAGAATGAAGCCGATGTTGCAAAGCCCGTCGTCGGCGATCAGGTCGCCGGCCTGGGCCGCAGCGTCGAGGCCTGCCCCGATCCCCCGCCATTGCACCCAATCGCAGCACGACGATCCGGAAACATGGGCGCGCAGCGCGGCGAACGCCTCCTGCAACCGCGCGGGGTGGCAGATCGGCCCGCGTATCTCGGTGATATTATTGTCTGCGCCGATAAATTGCAGTTCGCGCGTCTTGATCGGGCCTATGCCGGGACGAAGCGTCAACATCATCGGCGCGACGGCGACCAGCGCGCCATCGGGATCGCGCAGCGCGAAAAGCTGGAGCTGATCCTTGACCAGAAAGCCGTCCCGGCGAAAATGCCGCCACCAATTGGTCACCCATTCCGGCGTCTGAAAAGGCAAACGAAGTTCGCAATCCTGAACGAGCTTCTCCCATTCCGGAAATAAAGCCTCGACTTCTTTCAAATCGCGAAAAACCGTAACATTCAACACGAGCGGCTCCATATTTTGTCCAAAAATTGAACCGAATATTTTTTAATGCCGCGTATAAAAACACGCCCTTCAGAATTTCCGTTACGTAAAGTCAAACTCGGCAAATATATTCATAGAATATTGATCATAACGCCTTGCCCGGCCCTTGCCGTTGCGCCGGCCCGGCGCCTGGCGCCTGCATCGCCGGAAACGCGTAAAGAGCTTGCGCAACGAAAAGACGCTTGGGCAGAGATTGACGCTTGGGCAGAGGTTGACGCCTCGATCCGCCCCGCCCTAGACACTGCCGCGAATGCGATGAGGCCAAACCGGCGACGCCGCCGAAACGTGGCGGACTTGTTAACCATGCCGGTCGAATATCAACGCATTGGAAGGGTGGCCGAGTGGTTTAAGGCAGCGGTCTTGAAAACCGCCGTGGGTGCAAGCCCACCGTGGGTTCGAATCCCACCCCTTCCGCCACCTTGGTATAAAATCGGGAACGCCGATTTCCCTCCCTTTGCGGCGATCAGCGCCTTCAACAGCGTATTTTTGCTGCCATTGATGTAGATCGCGTCGTCCGCGACCTCGACATGCTGGGCGAAAGCCCGGACGTGATCCCGCCGATAGCCGCCCTTTTCGAGCCGAAGCCCGGTGCGCGCCTCGATCGCCAGTTCCCGCACGGCCGCCCCTGTGAGGCCCTTATGGGCCGAGTTTTTCAGCATGGCTTCGGTCCTTACGGCGTCGGCCCGTGCCTGCGGGCGCCCGCAGGCACGAAGACTTCCGGCGCTGACGGCATGTAACCGGCTCCACGTGGACCGCGCCGATAACTGGGGAAGGCCAGGCTTCATGGCTCGCAAACCGCCCACCGAAGCGGGGCGACTCCAACTCCAGATTGACGTGATTGTTCTCGGTTGCTCGACGAGCCTGTTCAGTGCTGGCGGCCTCGTCTGATATAATTTATATTATGATAGAATATAATTTATCTAATTTGTTTTATATGTAAGCAAGCCCACCTTTCTTCCAACAGGGACGCCGGGATTGCACGGGGCGGCGCTGCTTGCGCCAAAGCCCACGCATTCCGGCGCCGCAATTTTCGGAAGAAAGAAATGACCAGCGACAAAACCGCAATCGTCACCGGCGGCGGCACGGGCATTGGCCGCGCCATCGCCCTGCGTCTCGCCGAAGCCGGCTACAATGTCGTGCTGAACGGACAGACCCAGGCCACGCTCGACGAAGTCGCCGCGCTCATCGGACCGGAGCGCGCCATAACCGTGGTCGCCGACGTCTCCCTGCGCTCCAAGGCCAAACGGATTGTCGCCGAGACGCTCCTCCGCTTCGGCCGTCTCGATGTCCTCGTCAACAATGCCGGCGTCATCAACGGCGGCACGGTCGAAATGCTCTCCGACATGGATTTCGAGCGCATGATGGCGGTCAATGTCGGCGGCGTGCGCAATGTTTCGCTCGCCGCCCTGCCCGCATTGCGCAAAACGCGCGGCAATATCGTCAATATTTCATCGGTGTCGGGCCTGGGCGGCGATTGGGGCATGTATGGCTACAACGCCTCCAAGGGCGCCGTTTCGCTCATGACGCAGGGCATGGCGCTCGATTTCGGGACCGAAGGCATTCGTGTCAACGCCGTTGCGCCCGCCATCGTCAACACACGTCTCGCACGGCCGCTCCGGAACAATCCGGAGGCGGCGCAAGCCTTCGCCGCCCGCATCCCCATGGGCCGTCTCGTCGAGCCGGAAGACGTAGCCAACGCCGTCGTTTTCCTGGCCAGCGATCAGGCCGCCTTCATCAATGGCGTGATCCTGCCCGTCGACGGCGGACTGAGCGCATCGAACGGGCAGCCGAATTTCCTCGCACTTCTTGGGTGAATCGCCATGTACATCAAATTCGGCGCAAAGCGGGCAAACCTGGCCCGCTTCGACGAGGCGCAGTCTACATGTTCGACTGCCGCTGCAACGCAGGCTATGTCCTGTGGCATGTCCATCGTTCTGCTGCGAAGTTTCGTGGAGGTCTACCGGCAGGGTTCCGTGAGCAGGGCCGCGCGCGAACTTGGCCTGACTCAGCCGGCCGTTTCCGGGCACATCGCCAGTCTGGAAGCGCTGCTCGAACGCAAATTGTTCACACGCCAGCCCTACGGCATGCGGCCCACCACCATCGCCGACGAACTGGCGCAGCGCGTTTCAAAGGCGCTCGACACCGCCGAGGGCGCCCTTGCGGAAGTCAGAGCGCGATCCTCCGTGCTTTCGGGCACGATCCATTTGTGCGGCCCCTCGGAAATTCTTTCCGACTTCATCGTGGACGGGCTGCGCCGTCTGACCGCCCAGGATCTCGCGATAAAACTCATCCCCTCCAGCGATGCGGCCTCGGTCGAATTGCTGATCGAAGGCAGGGTGGATTTCGCATTCGCCATTCCCGCCTTCGACGACCCCCGTATCGACCATCAGGTCTATAGCAAGGAGGAACTTGTGCTGGTCGCAGCGCCGCCCCTGGCGGATACGATCGCGCAAACCGGAAGTCTGGCCGCAGGATTGGCGTCAACGCCTTATCTGATCTATGATCCGCAGCGCACGCTGATTGAAATATGGCTTGATTACAATGGCGTAAAAGCGGTTCTGGGACAGGAGCTGGCAACCGCTCCCGACCTGCGCGCGCTGCGCAATTTTGCCGCCAGCGGCCTGGGCTGGACCGTTCTGCCACGCTATCTCGCGGCCCCCTCGCTGGCTGACGCCGCATTGAGGGAGATCGCCGGCCCCAGGGGCAATCCCGCAACCACATTCCATATCCACTGGCTCAAGAGCGCCATGCGCAATCCCCGTACGGCGAAGGCCAGAATGCTGTTGGTCGGGGACTGAATCTCGCCGGGAGAGCGTTTATGCAGCGCTCTCATAAGGCCGGCCTGCTGGCGGGCGCCTATCGCTCGCGCGATTCCGCTTTCAGCCTGCGCTGCGCCCAGATCATGCCGAAGGCCAGCGCAGAACACGCCATGGCTGTGAAGAGCTGCATTGCGGCGTTGGCGTCGGCGATTGCAAACGTGTTCTGCGGCGGAATGAGCCAGTAGAAAATGCCGCCAACGTTGCCGATTATCGCGCCGAGGCCGGCGATGGAGCCGAGATAGATGGTCAGCAGCACGAAGGCGAGCACGCACACGAGCACCGCGCCCGAGGTCACGTAGATTTGCGCGGCCTGGCTGACGAGGGCGGAAACGCCGCCGCCGAACAGCCCGCCGACGAAAAACCTGAGCCGTTTGGATGTTGAAGTTTTCGGAGTTTCGTTTTTCAGCGTACGTCTGAAGGTCAACTCGCCGGCGCCGATCCCGACGACGACGCTGAGGCCGAGCACCCAGAACGGCGCATCGATAGCCATCTGCAAATGGCCGATCGCAAGCCCCGCAACCAGGCCAATCAGATTGGACCAGATACGGAAAATCCCTGCCGGATCGTCGTCCTGGAGCATAAATGCTCTCGCGCTGCCCTAGCGGCGCCCCTCGCCGTGTCGATTACTCCGATCTGGCGGTTTCTGGCCGGCTCCCCCCAGACTTTCTTGTCGACCAAGCTGGCTGAAGCTGCGGGATTACGCAAGCCTTCAAACTCACACAGACACAAAATCGACGGGATTCTCATAGCTTATATCTGGAATTCTCATAGCTCGCATCTGTATGTATACAAATACACGGCCAGGCCGGGAGGAAGTCGGTCCTCGCGGCCTGGCGTTCTTTCTTCCGGCAGGATTTACTTCCGGCAAATTCACTTCCCGCAAGACCTGAAACCGGGCCTTGCGCCGCTTGTGTTTTGCAAGCTCCATTTAAGCGAAACCGCCTGTTGATCGGCCGTGACCAAACGGCCTATCGTCCTGCCGGACCCCAGCGTGTTTGCGCGCAATGTTTTCAGGAGATGCAAATGGCCATCGACGGCAAGTGGAATTTGACGATCTACACGCCCATGGGCGCACAGTATTCGACGCTCGAAGTCACCTCGTCCGGCGCAAACCTGACCGGCACGCAGTCCGGCGCGCAGGGCGCACAGGCGATCAACGACGGCGCGGTCAACGGCGACGAGGCGAGCTGGTCGATCGACATCGTTTCGCCCATGCCGATGACGCTCACCTTCAAAGGCAAGGTCTCGGGCGACGAACTCTCCGGCGCCGTCACGCTCGGACCGTTCGGCGAATCGACGTTCCAAGGCGAGCGGGCATAAAAAGGCGAGCGGGCATAACAAAGGCGAACGGGCGTAGCGAACCGCGCAAACCAACCGGCCTCGACATGCGTTAGGCTGCGGTGACGATTTAAGGAATGGGATTCCCAAGTGGGCGCAAATCAGATTCAAGGCTGACTTTTGGAGGTCAGCGAATGGACGGTGAAGTTCTGCGCGACGATCAGTGGGAGAAGATCAAGCCATTTGTGCCGGGCGGCCGCAAGGGCAAGCGCGGCCCCAGAAGCGATGGACGACGCTTTTTCGACGCGCTCTTGTGGCTGGCCCGTTCGGGGGCTCGTTGGCGCGATCTGCCTGAAGACAGGTTCGGCCCGTATCAGACCGCCAAACGACGCTACTATCGCTGGATCGGGATGGGTGTGTTCGATCGCTTGTTCGAAGCAGTTGCAGTCGATCCCGATCTCGAATGGCTGGCGATCGACGCCACCGTCATCCGTGCGAATGCACAGGCCGCCGGCGCGCTGCGAAAAAGGGGGGATCTGAAACCCAGGCTCTCGGGCGTTCGCGCGGCGGTTTTGGAACCAAGCTCCACGTCGTAGTCGATGCGCTCGGCCTGCCTGTCCGCTTCGATCTCGGGCCGGGACAACAAAACGATATGGCTCCGGCGTGCGAGTTGATCCGTGGCATCCCCGCCGGGCAGGTGATCGCCGATAAAGCTTACGACGCCGACAGCCTGCACGATCTGATCTACGAGCAAGGCGGTGAACCGGTCATCCCCCCTCGCCGACACCGCAAATATCAGCATCCATACAACAAGATCGCCTACAAACACCGATGGGGCGTCGAAGGCTTCTTCGCCAGACTTAAACAATGGCGCCGCATCGCCACACGCTACGATAAACTCGCCGCAAACTTCCTCGGCTTCGTCAAACTCGCCAGCATCATGCTATGGCTCAAATGACTAAATTGTCACTACAGCCTAGCCTTCGTCGGACCTGTCGGTCCTGGCTTTCGCGCCCTTTGATTTGCCGGCGCGCTTGCGGCTTGCGGCCTTGCCGTCGGAGCCTCGGATCGCGCTCCACGTGTTGGATTGCGAGATCATGCGGCGGATTTCCGCGACATTGGAAGCAGCATCCGCCGCCGAAAGATCGCGTTGCGAGACTTCCTCGGCCTCGCCGAACTTGCCTTGCAGCGCCAGCACCAGCGCAAAATTCTGGCGCACGCGCATATCGGCGGCAGGTTGCGCAACGGCAAGCCGCAAGGTCGATTCAGCGCTCGGCAGATTGCGCGAAAGCGCATAGGACAATCCGAGATTGGACAGGACGGCCGGGTCGTTCGGCCTGATTTTCAGCGCCGCGTTGTAATAATCCCGGGCGCGGTCGTGATCGCCCATCTGGTCGGCGACCGACCCTTGAGCGGACAGGATCGACCAGTTCGGCCGCTCCGGCGTATGCGCGTTCTCGAGAACCTTGGCGGCCTCCTGTAGCTTGCCGTCGTCGGCCAGCGCTTTGCCATAGGCGCCGAGAACCTCCATGTCGCGGGGATAGCGAACCGCCAGACCGCGCAGCACGGCGACAGCCTGCGAATGCTGGGTGAGCGCGCGCAATGCGCGCGCGTAATTCATCGCCGCGCGCTTGTTGGTGCGGTCGGAATCGTAGCGCTTTCCCCATTCCTCGGCGTAGTGGCGCTGGGCGGCGAGCGTATTGGGCAATTGGTCGTTGCCGCCAATCGAGCCCGTGACATCGGACATGGAGGGACGGTTGCAGCCACCCAGCCCAAGGCCCATCGACAGCCCGAGCGCCATAACGGATAGAACGGCAAGGCCCGAGCGCGGGTTTCTGGCGTCTGAAAAGCTGGGCACGTGTCTCAATCCGGGCTTGCAGGAACGGTGTTTCGAGCAATAAAGCGTTAACCCTAATCGAGTGTTAACGATCTGGCTGGAGGGCTGCATGTCTCTCGTACTTGGCGATTTTTCACGCAATGCGGTTCCCGTCCGGCTCACCAGCCGCACGCGTCTGCGCGCCACCCTCGACAGCCTGAGCGCGCAGGCGCGCGCCTATGCGCGGGGCCACGCTTATGACGGCGCGCCGGGCGCCCATCTCGTCGTCCCCAACGGCAAGGGCGAGATCGAGGCGGTTCTGTTCGGGCTGGCGGAAGACGGCGAGGCCGGCCCCAATCTCAATCCAATGGCGTTCGGCCGGCTCGCCAATCTGTTGCCGGCCGGGCGTTATCGCATTGCAGACGAGGCGCTCGCGCCCGAGCACGCCGAACTCGCCTTCCTGCTCTCGGCCTCTAAATTTATGCGCTACCGCAAGACCAAACCGCAGGCGGCCATTCTCGAGGCTGCGCGCGGGCTCAGGCGCGAGCGTGTGGAGACGATTGCGGAAGCGGTTGCGTTCGGACGCGATCTCATCAACACGCCCGCCAACGACATGGGGCCGCAGGCGCTCGAGGAAGCTGCGGCCGCGCTTGCGGCCAGATATCGGGCGAGCGTGAAAACCGTGCGCGGCGCGCAATTGTCGAAAGGCTTTCCGCTCATTCACGCTGTTGGCAAGGGCGCAGCCGAAGAGCCGCGTCTGCTCGAATTCAACTGGCGCGGGCTGAAGGACGGGCCGAAGATCGCGCTGGTCGGCAAGGGCGTCTGTTTCGACACCGGCGGGCTCGACATCAAGCCCCCCGCTTCGATGCTGCTGATGAAGAAGGACATGGGCGGGGCGGCGAGCGCGCTTGCGGCCGCCGCCATGATCATGCGCGCGGGCCTGCCCGTGCAATTGCGCGTAATTCTGCCGATTGTCGAAAATTCTGTTTCCGCGCAAGCGTTTCGCCCTGGCGATATTTACCCGAGCCGCGCCGGCCTCAATGTCGAGATCGGCAATACGGACGCCGAGGGCAGGCTCATTCTCGCCGACGCCCTGGCGCTTGCCGACGAGGATGCGCCCGATCTTCTGGTCGATTTCGCCACGCTGACGGGCGCGGCGCGCGTGGCGCTCGGGCCGGATCTGCCGGCCTTTTTCACCGGCGACGAAAAGCTTGCCGCAGAAATTTCAGCCGCCGGCGACGCCGCCGCCGATCCGGTCTGGCGCCTGCCGCTATGGGCGCCTTACGCCGGACTGCTGGAAAGCAAGACCGCAGACCTCAACAATGTCTCGGCCGGGCCCTTCGCCGGCGCGATCGTGGCGGCCCTTTTCCTCAAGCGGTTCGTGCGGAAAACAGCGGCCTGGGCGCATTTCGACGTCTACAACTGGAACGGCGCGGCAAAGCCCGCCAGACCCGAAGGCGGCGACATTCAGGCCGCCCGCCTGGTCTTCGAGCTCGTCAGCCGGCGCGTCGCCGGCAATATGTCCGGCAAGACGCTTGGCAAGACGGTTGGCAAGATGATCGGCAAGACGGCGCGCCCAAAGGCGCATCAAAGAGCGCAGATTGCGAAATGAGCGGCAGGGCATGTAAAAGAGAAGTCGATACGCTTGCGAAATAATTTGTGGGAGCGCCGCGCGCCATGTCCACCGTCCTTGCGCCGCATCAGGCGTTGCGGCTGCTCTCCGATGTCGCGCTCGAGATCGTGCGTGAAAAAGGCCCGCAAGGACACCCGGACTTCACCTTCCGGCAAATGTCGATATTGCTCACCATCTATCTGGAGCGCCCACCCCATACCGTGCGCGGCATAGCCGCCCGTCTCGGCGTCACCAAGCCGGTCGTCACGCGCGCGCTCGATTCGCTCGGCGCGCTCGAACTTGTCACGCGCCGGCGCGACGAGAGCGACCGGCGCAATGTGATCGTCCAGCGCACGGTGAAAGGCGCGCTGTTTGTCGAACAGATCGGCGATCTCGTCGTGGACAAGGCAAAGGGGCTTGCGCCGTGATGAAATTCGACAGACGCCTGACGCCGGCGCGGTCCGATCTTGCCGCCGCCCATCTCGAGGGCAAGGTGGAGGCCGCGCGCTTCGTCGCCGGCCAGCGCATGCAGGTGGCTGCGCCGGTCGCAGACCTCAAGGGCGCGCCCTCGCCGGAGGCTGCTCTCGACACGCAGGCGCTCGCCGGTGAAATCGCAACGGTCTACGAGCGCCGCGAGGGCTGGGCCTGGGCGCAACTCGAAAACGATTCCTATGTCGGTTATCTGCCCGAACACGCGCTCGCCGAAAACATCGTTGCGTCCACCCATCGCGTCGCAAGCCGGGCGACCTTTGTCTATCCCGCCGCCAATATGAAATTGCCGGTCGTGGAAACCCTGCCCTTTGGCGCTGCGGTCGCGATAGAGCGCATCGAAGGCGATTTCGCAAAACTTTCTCGCAGCGGATTTGTTTTTACGCGTCATCTGGCGGCGCGCGAAAAGAACGAAACGGACTTCGTCGCGGTCGCCGAGAGCATGCTGGGCGCGCCCTATCTCTGGGGCGGCAAGACGCCTGCGGGAATCGACTGCTCGGGCCTCGTGCAGGCGGCTCTTGCCGCTTGCGGGCGACAGGCGCCGCGCGACACCGACATGCAGGCGGCAGGGCTTGGCGAAAACCTGCCCGTGACCGACGATCTGTCGCATGTCAGGCGCGGCGATCTCGTCTTCTGGAAAGGCCATGTCGGCATCATGCGCGACGCGGCGACGTTGCTGCACGCCAACGGCCACCACATGCTGGTGGCAAGCGAACCATTGGCGCAGGCGCGCGCCCGCATAGCCGTCAATTCCTTTGGCGCAATCGTCGCAATCAAGCGGCTCGCGCCTCAGGCCGGCGCCTGAGCGATCCGTTCGACAATAACGGGCGCGGCGGCGGGCGCGGCGTCGCCGATCGCATAGGCGCGCCGGACGGTTTCGGCTGCGGCCTGCGCGCTCGCAGCGTCGCGCGCATGTATCCGTGCAAGCGGTCTTGCCGCCGCATCGGCGCCGAGCGGGGCGAGTTCCGATAAGCCGACGGCGGCGTCGATGGGCGCGCCCGCCCGCGCCCGCCCCCCGCCAAGCGCCGTCACGGCGAGCCCCAGCGCGCGCACGTCGATTGCGCGCACGAACCCTTGTCCCGCAGCGTGGGCCTCGGCGATATGCGGCGCGGCTTCGAGATATTGCGCGGGCCGCTCCATCAGATCGGAGGGCCCGCCGAGACCTGCGGCCATTCTGGCGAAACATTCGGCCGCCCTGCCGTTGTCGAACGTGCGCGTCAGTTTTTCCCGCGCATCCGCAGGCGAAGCGGCGAGCTTGCCGAGCAGCAGCATCTCGACGCCCAATGCGAGAATGGTGTCATGCAGACGCAAATCGCGGCGCGCACCCTTCAGATAGTCGATCGCATAGGCGACTTCGATCGCATTGCCCGCGCAAGACGCCAGAGCCTCGTTCATGTCGCTCACCAGCGCGCGCGTCGGCAGGCCGGCGGCGGCGCCGGTGTCGACCAGGGAATGCGCCAGCGCGCGCGACTGGTCGAGTTGGGTCATGAACGCTCCATTGCCGGTCTTCACGTCCATGACCAGCGCATCGAGGCCGGCGGCCAGTTTCTTGGACAGAATGGAGGCGGTGATGAGCGGAATGGATTCGACCGTCGCCGTTACGTCGCGGATGGCGTAAAGGCGCCTGTCGGCCGGCGCGAGATCGTCGGATTGGCCGACAATGGCGCAGCCTGCCGTACGCACGACCCGGCGCAGCGTGGAAAGATCGGGCGAGGTTGCGTAGCCGGGTATGGCTTCGAGCTTGTCCACGGTGCCGCCGGTATGCCCGAGGCCGCGGCCCGCGATCATCGGCACGAATCCGCCGCAGGCTGCAACGGCAGGCGCGAGAATCAGGCTCACGACATCGCCGACGCCGCCGGTCGAATGCTTGTCGAGCACGGGCCCCGGCAGGTTTTGCGAACGCCAGTCGAGCCGTGTTCCCGAGGCCGTCATGGCGGCGGTGAGGTCTGCGCATTCGCGCGCGTCCATGCCGCGAAAGAATACGGCCATCGCGAAAGCCGCCGCCTGATCGGCGCCGACCGCGCCGGATACAAGACCATTGATGAAATAGTCAATGTCGGCGCGCGAAACTTCGAGACCGTCACGCTTGCGGCGGATGATTTCAGGCGCGGAATTTTTTTGCATCAGCCAACCGTCGTTTCGCCCATTTTGACGAAAGTGCGCAGAAGCTTGCGTATATTGACGGCTGTGGCCTGCGCCTGCCGCAAGGTCTGGTCGTGTTGCGGCGCGGCGTCCTGAAAGCCCGCGCCATAATACGTCACTGCGGCGATCGCTGCGACATTGACGCCGAGCCGGCGCGCCAGAATCGTCTCCGGCGCCATCGATGTCGTCACCACATCGGCGCCGAGCGCGCGCGCCATTCTGATTTCGGCCGGCGTCTCGAAAGAGGGGCCGGAAAACCACATCATCACGCCTTCATGCACATGCACGCCGCTATGCACCGAGGCGCGTTTCAACCGGCGGAGCAATCTGGGATCGTAGGCTTCGGTCAGGCTGATGAATCCGCCGTCCGCAGACATGCCGATCAGGGGGTTGATGCCGCCGAAATTGATATGGTCGGTCATGAGCGCGAGATGGCCTGGATGCAGATCGCTGCGCACCGAGCCGACGCTGCTCGTGAGGATGAAATTGGTGGCGCCGAGCATGGCGAGCGTTTCCAGAGGCGCGGCCATGGCGGCGGCGTCGCCGCAATCGTGAAAATCGGCGCGGCCGCGCATATAGGCGACATTCATGCCGTCGTGATTGGCGATGACCAGAACGCCGTCGGGTTCGGCATGCCCCTGTGGAAAGCCAGGCAGATCCGCATAGGGGATAATGATGGGGTCGTCGACCTCGTCCGCCACGCCGCCAAGACCTGCGCCCAGAACAACGGCCATGTCGACCGAAAGGACGTTGCGCGCATTGATGATTTCCACGGCTTGTTCGACTGTCTCGGTCATGGCGAGGGTTTCCGGCTGATGTGGCCCGGGCCGAAGGAATGCGGCAGCAGCGAACCAAGCGAATATGTAGCGAGAACGCCGTCGATGTTGGCGACGTGAACGGGCGTATCGTCGGCGGAAAATTCACGCAATCTCTGGCGGCAGGCGCCGCAGGGCGTTGTGGGGGCGGATGTGTCGGCGATGACGAGGGCCTCCACAATTTGTGTTTCGCCTGCCGTCACGCAGGCGCCGATGGCGTTGGCTTCGGCGCACAGGCCTTCCGGGTAGGCGGCGTTCTCGACATTGCAGCCGGCATAGATTCTGCCTGACGCGCCACGCACGGCGGCGCCGACCGCAAAGCCGGAATAGGGCGCATGGGCATGCGCGTGCGCCGCGGCCGCGGCGGCAAAAAGGTCGTCAGTTTTTTTCATCATTCGCGCCATTTGCGCATTCTGCGTGTACCATGCGGAGGTTCGTATCATAAAAGACGTTGCGTAAAGTGTGATGCGTCAAACCAAGTTGCGTAAAACAAAATCGTACCGAAGGATGCCGGACGTTGAAAAATATTTTTCAAACAGGCGGTAGAGCAAGACGTAAAAGCGGGTTCATATTTTGCGTTCTTTTAGCGCTTTCCGGGACGGGCGGCCTTGCACACGCCGACCAGACGCCGCCGATCATCGCCGGTCTTGCCCGCAATCTGCCTGTGCTTGCGCGCAACGGCATGGTGGTCGCGCAGGAAAGAACCGCTGCGCAAATCGGTGTCGAATTTCTTAAGCATGGCGGCAATGCGGTGGATGCAGCCGTTGCAACCGGCTTTGCGCTTGCTGCGACCCTGCCGCGTGCGGGAAACCTCGGCGGCGGCGGCTTCATGGTCGTTCATCTGGCCGCCGGAAACCGCGACATCGCGCTCGACTACCGCGAGCGCGCGCCTGCTGCGATGCGCGCGGACGCCTTTCTCGACGCCTCCGGCGCCGCCGATCCCGCGAAATCGCGCGACAGCGGGCTTGGCGTCGGCGTGCCGGGCACGGTGGCGGGCCTTGCTCTTGCGCACGAAAAATGGGGGTCGGGCAAATTCTCGCTCGCGCAACTCCTGGCGCCGGCGATCAGGCTTGCGCGCGAAGGCATAATAGTCGAGCACGATCTCGCCGATTCCCTGCCGCAGGCCGCCCGCCGCCTGTGGCGCTGGCCATCCAGCCGGCCGATCTTTTTCAAAGCCGACGGCAATGTGCTGGGGCTGGGAGACAAGCTCGTGCAGGCCGATCTTGCCGCCACTCTGGAGAAGATCGCAAACACTGGCGCCAAAGGCTTCTACGAGGGCGAGATCGCCGACAGGATCGCCGCCGCCGTGCGCGGCGCGGGCGGGTCGATGACCAGCGAAGACCTCAAGACGTACCGGCCGGTCGAGCGCGCCGTAGTGCGCGGAACCTACAGAGGCCACGACATCGTCTCGATGCCGCCGCCGTCTTCCGGCGGCGTGCATCTCGTCGAAATGCTGAACGTTCTCGAACATTTTCCGATTTCCGAAACCGGGCCGCAAAGCGCGGCCACCATCCATGTGATGACCGAAGCGATGAAACTTGCCTTCGCCGACCGCGCGGAATGGCTTGCCGATCCCGATTTCGTGAAAATCCCGCTCTCCGGCCTCCTGTCCAAAAAATATGCAGCCAGACTGGCGACGGAAATTTCGACCGAGCGGGCGCGCCCCGCGCTTGAAATCAAGCATGTCGATCCCGCGCCCTACGAAGGCGACCAGACCACGCATTTCTCTGTCGTCGATCGCGACGGCAATGCGGTCGCCAATACCTATACGCTCAATTTTTCCTATGGCCTGGGACTGGTGGCGGATGGCACGGGGGTTCTGCTCAACCACGAACTCGACGATTTTTCCGCCAAGCCCGGCGCCCCCAACGCCTTTGGCCTTGTCGGCGGCACGGCCAATGCGCCGGGGCCTCTCAAGCGCCCGCTCTCCTCGATGACGCCGACCATCGTGCTGAAAGACGGGAAGCCCGAGATCGTGACAGGCTCGCCCGGCGGCCCGCGCATCATCACGACCGTGCTCGAACAGGTTTCAAATCTGATCGACCATGGCATGAACGCCGCCGAATCCATGGAGGCGCCGCGCTTTCATCACCAATGGCTGCCGGACGAATTGCGCGTCGAGCGCGGCATGTCGCTCGACACCATCCGCCTGTTGCGCGAGAAAGGGCACAAGGTCGTGGTCGGCGGCGCCATGGGCTCCGTCGCCACCATTCAGATCATCGACGGCCTGATGATGGGCGCGTCCGATACGCGCCAGCGCGGCACGGCGGCGGTGGGCTGGTAAGACGCCAGTTGCGCCGCCCGTGTGATTTTTCCGCCCGATCTGGTCAAAGCGCCATTTATCCGCCAATCTGCGCGAAAAACGGCTTCGCTCGTCTTGCTTCGAGAGCATGCGCAACCGGAAATCGGGAGACACGACAATGGCGGCTTCGGTTGCGCGAAAAATATCGCGGGAACATCTCGACTGGCCGTTCTTCGGGCCGGAGCATCGCGCCTATGCGCAGTCGCTCGATGCTTATGCGGCGACCGGCGCGCTTGCCCATGTTGATCACGCCAATGTCGATGGCGCATGCCGCGCGCTTGCAAGATCGCTTGGCGACAATGGCCTGCTCGACGCCTGCGTGGCCGCCGCCGACGGCGACGCCTCGACCATAGATTCGCGCAAGGCCTGCCTTGCCCGTGAAACGCTCGCCTATCACGAAGGCCTCGCCGATTTCGCTTTCGCCATGCAGGGCCTGGGCACAGGCGCCATCGGGCTTTCCGGTTCGGCGGCGCTGCGCCGCTCGGTCCTGCCGAAGGTGCGGGCCGGCGTCTGGCTTTCGGCTTTCGCCTTGTCGGAAAAGGATGCAGGCTCGGATGTCGCGGCCATGGCCTGCAAGGCCAGGCGCGTCGGCGAGAATTATGTTCTCGACGGCGAAAAGACCTGGATTTCAAACGGCGGCATCGCCGATGTTTATTGCGTCTTCGCGCGCACCGGCGAGGCGCCGGGCGCGCGCGGCCTCTCGGCCTTCGTCGTCTTTCCCGGCGACCCCGGCTTTTCCATCGCCGAGCGGATAGACGTGATCGCGCCGCATCCGCTGGCGACACTGCGTTTCGAGAATTGCACGATCCCCGCCGATCGTCTTCTGGGCGCGCCGGGCGAAGGCTTCAAGATCGCCATGCGCACGCTCGACATCTTTCGCTGCTCCGTCGCCGCGGCGGCGTTGGGCTTTGCCCGCCGCGCGCTCGACGAAGCGGTCCGCCATGCGCGGGAGCGAAAAATGTTCAGCGCGACATTGGCCGATCTTCAATTGACGCAAGCAGCTATCGGCGACATGGCGACCGATGTCGACGCCGCAGCGCTATTGACCTATCGCGCAGCATGGCGGCGCGACGTGCAGGGCCTGCCTACGACGAAGGAAGCCGCCATGGCCAAGATGACGGCGACCGAAACGGCGCAAAGGGTGATCGACCGCGCAGTGCAGATGTTCGGCGGGCGCGGCGTGCGCTCCGGCGAGATTGTCGAAAGCCTCTATCGGGAAATCCGCGCGCTGCGCATTTATGAAGGCGCAACCGAAGTGCAGAAACTGATCGTTGCGCGCGAGACGTTCAAAACGGCCTGACTCGTTTCCGCATCGCTGGATGTTGCAAGCGAAAGCCGGCGCGCATCGCGCATGCGCAGTCGGGCGCGCATTGCGCATGAATTGCGCGCGCAAAAGGCAATCAAGGTAAATCCACGCAGACCGCAAAGGCACAGGCGGCAGAGGCAAGGGCGCAGGCCTTGCCTGGGCGAAACGCACTGCGTCCGGCAAGGCAGGTTTGACGGGAACCGCACGGGGAGCGCCGTCGCCTGAAAAATCAGGGAAGACAGGACGAACGCCGAATGTCGCGGGCGCGCGAGAGAAATTTCTTTAATGAGCAAGGTTAAATTTAATCACGGGAGGTTCGGTAAGAATAACAAACGGAAAAACCCTTCAAGATTGAAAAAATTGTTATCACGATTTGGAGAAAACAAAATTCAAATGCCGGTCGTGCCTGGCTGAATTCTCGATCTGGCGTGCATGTCCGACGCAACAAGAGGGGTTGAGCATGGGCAGGTTGCGCGCCGTCTCCTATTTATCGTCTGTGTTCGTTGGATCGGTGGTTTTTGCGCCGGGCGTGTCCGCGCAGACGGTTCCTTCCGGCATTGTTCAGGTCAAGAATCCAAGCACAAATCTCTGCCTCAATGTGAACGGCGGAGGATATGCGGACAACACAAATCTCATCATCTATCCCTGCGGCAGCGCCACCAACGAACAATATCGTTTCGTCGCGATAGGCGATGCCTATCGGATCGTCGGCGTCAGAAGCAGCAAATGCCTGACCCTCGAGAACGATGTGGCGCAGGCGCATATGAAGGTTGTTCAGTACACCTGCGGACAGCGCCGCACGGAGCTCTGGAATCCGATCTATCTCAACGGAAAATGGACGCTCAAGAACAAGGCCAGCGGCAATTGCGCGGGTCGTTATGCGCATCAGACGGCGGTCATGACGCCGATCACGATGGGAACATGCGAGAATACGGGAACCTATGAATGGAACTTCAACGATGTGCAGGCGTCCTCCGGCGGCAACACGGGCGGCGGCGGAACTACCACGCCAACCACTCCAGCCTCGCAGACAATGCCGGTCGACACGTTCCGCCTGATAAACAGGACGACCAATTATTGCGCGGACGTGAGTGGCGCCGAGACCGCCAACGAGTCCAAACTGATCGATTATCCCTGCCACGACGGCGGCAATCAGCAGTTCAAGCTCGTCAGGAAAGGCGACGCTCATTACATCGTCAATATAGCAAGCGCCAAATGCCTTGGCGCCGAGCGCGATGGGGCACAGGCAGGTGCGGGGGTTTCCCTCTATTCGTGCGAGCAACGTAACACGCAGCTCTGGCAGCCGGTTTACGTCAACGGCGCGTGGAGGATGAAGAACAAGGCCAACGGCTTGTGCATGGGCGTACGTGAGCGGCTCGAAACGGTCGCCGCGCCGCTTTCGATCGATTCCTGCGATACGCCGACGACGTTTTCCTGGTCGTTCGACGACCCGAACTATCCCGCCAACAGCAAGGGAAAAGTCGGCGCATGGAGCGCGCCGGTCTCCTTCCCGATCGTGCCTGTCACGATGAGCATGCTTTTCAACGGCAAGCTCATGTTGATGTCCGGCAGCGGGCGCACCACATTCGGCGGCGCCAATCAGACCTATACCGTGCTTTACGATCCGGCTACCGGCTCCCAGCAGGCCAAGCTCCTCAACAAGCCGTCGACTGAATATTTCTGCGAGGGTACGGCCCTTCTGGGCGATGGCTCTCTGCTGGTGACGGGCGGCTCGAATACGAAGTCCTCGACGCTGATGGACGCCAACGGAAATTTTGTCGCCACGCCTAACCTCAACATCGCGCGCGGCTACGCCGGCCAGACGATTACGTCCGAAGGCAAGGTCTTCACGGTCGGCGGCTCGTGGAGCGGCGGCGTCGGCATCAAGAAGGGCGAGCTTTACACGCCAGGCTCCGGCTGGAAGGTGCTGGACGGCGTCGTTCCGACCGACTTCAATACGTCCGATCCCGCAGGACTCTATCGTCAGGACAACCACATGTGGCTGGCGGGCGCTTCCGGCGGCTGGGTGCTGCATGCAGGCCCCTCGAAAAAGATGCATTGGGTAAGCACCGCAGGCTCCGGCTCGATCGTGAGCGCCGGCACGCGCGGTTCGATGGACAACATGAACGGCAACGCCGTGGTCTACGACATCGGCAAGATGCTGACGCTCGGCGGCGCGGCGGCCTATAATCACGCCTCGCCGACCGCCGCCGCGCATATCGTCGACTTCAGCGCGGCTCCTCCCGCCCCGCCTCGCGTGACGCAGACCGGCTCCATGGCCTATGCGCGCTCTTTCGCGAATTCGGTTGTTCTTCCCTCGGGCGAGGTCGTCACTGTCGGCGGCGCAGGCGAGGGCGCAACGGCTTTCTCCGACGTGAACTCCGTTCTGGCGGCGGAAATCTGGAGCCCCTCGACCAGGAAATTCGCAAAAGCGGCCGCGATGCAGACGCCGCGCAATTATCACTCGGTCGCAACCTTGCTGATGGATGGCCGTGTCATTGCAGCCGGCGGCGGATTGTGCGGCTGTTCGGCGGACCACCCCAACGCCGAATTGTTCTCGCCGCCCTATCTGTGGACCGAACAGGGCGAGCCGGCGCCCCGTCCGCTCATATCGAGCGCGCCGACCTCGGCTTCGCGCGGCTCCACCGTCAACATCGTCACGCGGGACGCCAGCTCCTTTGCCCTCGTGCGCATGGGATCGGGCACGCATTCGGTGAATAACGACCAGCGTCGCATTCCCCTGACGATCGCCAGCCGTCAGAACGACTCGGTTTCGCTGCGGATTCCCAGCGACGCCGGCGTGGTTCTGCCTGGCAATTACCTCTTGTTTGCACTCAACCTTCTGGGAACGCCGAGCGTGGCCAGGCCGGTCAACATCCGCTGACTTAAAGCTGGCGGGAAAAGGAAAATGCTCAAGGCGGCGGCGAGGAAGTCCTCGCCGCCGCCTTCTGCGTGAACACTCAGGGAGCGGAGCCTGCTCCCTGGCGCAGATTCAGATCCGACCAGCAACGGCGTTCGGCGCCGATACTATGCGGCGCCCGGCCCAGATTCATCAGCCAGCCGGGAATATGCGCACGTTCCGTCGCATAATTGGTGGCGACGCCATCGGCGCCGAGCGCGCGCGTTGCTTCAAACAGCGAGCAATCGCTGATCTCGTATGGTTTTGCCGCGATGGCGCGTATCGTTTCGAGAAGCGCCGACGCCGAACATCCCGCAATGAGCACGACGGCGAACCAGCGCGCATTGCGCGACAGGCCCGCATCGAGCGCCACCCAGCCAAAGGCGTAAGCGACCACGACGAGCGCGGGAATGGAGCCGCGCATCATCAGATCGTTGGCGGGACCGAAACTGACGAACGGCAGGAGCGCCAGCACGCAGAACGAAAAGACGAAGAGGCGGAACAGGGCCGGCGGCATAAGCGCGCGATGGGCGAACACGAAGGCGGGCTGCCATATCTGCGCGCACATGAAGATCGCATAGAAGAACGCGAAAGAGCCGCCGGCGGCAGGAACGCCATGGCTGATCTCGCCGGCGCCGATCACCATGTACAGGGCTGTAGGCAGAAAGCAGAGCCCAAGGACGAGAACCGCCCAGATGCGCGGCAAGGCAAGGTTTTCGCGCAGGTTCCAGAGGATCGAAATTGCAATCCAGAGCGCGACCGGCAGTACGACGAGCGGCGACCAGAACATGGCGCCGCCGATGCCGGCCGCCACCGTGGCCATGTCGATTTCGCCGCGTGTTTGCAGGATGAGCAACGTTGCGAGCCACCAGCCCGGCAGAGCGTGATTGGGCACCCAGAAAAATTGCGTGATCGCGCTCGAATACTGGAATTTCGGGAGCCAGGCGTCCAGGCTCAGCAGCAGCATGCGCTCCCAGTCGATCGCCTCGCCGAGCAGGGTCAGGAGCAAAAGACCAAAAACCGCAAACCCGGAAAAGAGAACGAGTATGAGCATGTGGCGCCAGCCGCGGCCCATGGCGCCCAGCAGATAAAGGGTCGCGCCAAGCAGAACGCTGTTCTGTACGAGCATGACGGCATGCGCGACTATCGCGCCGAACATTCTGCCCGCCAGCGCCGGCGCCATGTACATGCCGAGCGGCGCGCGCAGGAGATATTCGCGGCCTTTGTCGTCGTAAATCAGCGGAAAGCCGTAGCGCGCGAGATCGCCGAGAACGGCGTCGCGGATGCGCCAGTCCTGCGGCGCATAAAACAGATGCAAGGCGCCGCCGAGAATAAAGATTGCGGCGGAGATTGCGATCGAGATTGCCAATGCGCGCATGTCGAGCGGGCGGTCCAGCACGTGCGCGCCGATCCCATCGCGCATTTGCGCGGACGCTGGCTGCTGCACGGCGATGGCGAGAACACCCGCGCAGCCAACAAGAAGAATGGCCGCAGGCAGAGGGTTCAGCGCGATGGCGAACAGCGCCGTCGGCAGGACGATCAGAAATGAGACGAGCCCGAGGATTGCGCGATTGCGCAGCCGCGCCGCGCGCGCGCCCTCAGCCGGAATTGCCGATGCATCGCTCATGCCGGGGCCTTGAAAACGAATCGCGCGTTCAGCACATAGCCGAGCGCGACGGCGCCGGGCAGCAGGACAAGGCCGCCGAGCCATGCGGCGACACCGGCGCTCTCCAGCGCGGCAAGACCGAGCGCATTATAGACGAAGACGATTGCATAGACGCCGAAGAACAGGATCAGGCGGCTGGGATCCCTGGAGCCGAAAACGATCTTGCCGGTTGTACAAAAATTGAAAAGAACCGACAGAACGGTCGATGCCGTGAGCGCAATCATGGTCGTGGGAAATATAAAAAGGCAGAGCAGGAACAGGCCGTAGCCGAAGGCCGTGTTGAGCCCGCCGACGACGAGAAAACGCAGGAAGCGATGTTTGCGCAGAAGCCCCATCGCCAGATCGAGCGCGCTGCGCAGGCCCCGGCGCGCGCCGTCGGGCGCATGGGCGCCGGCTCTCATGCGACGGCTTTCTGCTTTCCGCCTGCCGCACAGGCGCGCGTGATGATGTCGATCGTATAATCGATCTCCGCCTCGCCCAGGCCGGGATAGACGCCGATCCAGAACGTGTCGTCGACAATTCTGTCGGCATTGGCGAGTGCGCCGGAAATGCGGAAATTGCGGCCCTTCATATAGGGCTGGCGCACGAGATTGCCGCCAAACAGCAGGCGCGTTCCGATATTGGCGCGTTGCAGTTCGAGAAGAAGGTCGTGTCGCGATATCGGCGCGTCCTTACGCAAGGTGATCGGAAATCCGAACCAGGAGGGCTCCGTTCCGGGCGTGGCTTCCGGCAGGATCATGGCGTCCTCGACTGCGGCAAGACCTTTCTTCAGGCGCTCGAAATTGACGCGGCGCTCGGCGATGAATCCATCGAGCCGGTCGAGCTGCGCCAGGCCGACGGCTGCCTGCATGTCGGTGATCTTCAGATTATAGCCGAGATGCGAATAGATATATTTGTGGTCGTAGCCCTTCGGCAGATCGCCGAGACGCCAGCCGAAGCGCTTGTTGCAGGTGTCGTCCTTGCCGGGCGCGCAATAACAGTCGCGGCCCCAGTCGCGGAACGATTCCAGAATCTTGTTCATGTGGGCGTTGTTGGTGAAAACCGCGCCGCCCTCGCCCATGGTGATGTGATGGGCCGGATAGAAAGACAATGTGCCGACATCGCCGAACGTGCCGACATGCTTGCCGCCTACGGTTGCGCCAAGCGCATCGCAGCAATCCTCGATCAAAAACAGGCCATGTCTGTCGCACAACGCGCGAATGGCCGCCACATCGAAGGGATTGCCGAGCGTATGCGCGACCATGATGGCGCGCGTGCGCGGGCCTATGGCGGCTTCGACCGCCGCCACGTCGATATTGTAAGTGGGAATATCGACGTCGACGAAGACAGGAACCATGCTGTTTTGCAGGATCGGATTGACCGTTGTCGGAAATCCGGTCGCACAGGTGATGACTTCGTCGCCCGGCTGCAACTGGCGGTTCTTGAGGCGGGGCGAGGTCAGCGCCGAAAAGGCGACGAGATTGGCGGAGGAGCCGGAATTGACGGTCAGCGCATGGCGCACGCCGACGCGCTTTGCCAGCCGCTGCTCGAATTCTGCGTTGAAACGTCCGGTCGTCAGCCAGAAATCGAGCGCGGAATCGACGAGCATCTGCATGTCGCGCGCGCCATAGACGCGGCCCGACACGGGCACGCTGGGATTTTGCGGATCGAAGGGCCCGCGCCGATGGGCGAGCGCATGATAGCGGCCGACCAGATCGAGAATCTGCGTGCGAAGGGCCTCGGCTTCAGACGGCGATTTTGCGGACATGCGGTTCCTCGGCCGGACGCGGCGGCGCGTCGGTTTGCGGGGGAGAAAAGGGAGACGAAAGACGCACACGCTGGCCCAGATAGGCGTCGACCTGATCGAATGTCAGGGCGCGCGCATCGTCGCCTTCGATAAAGGCGCGATACCATCGCGCCGTCCAGGCAAGCGTTTCTTCAAAATTCATGAGCGGCGCCCAGCCGAGTTCGCTCATGGCGCGCGAAATGTCCAGACGCAGCAGGCTGGCTTCGTGCGGATGCTGGATCGCGTCGAGCTCCCAGCCCTTGTCGGCGCCGAAGCCCCGGTAAAAACCGTCGAGCAATTGCGCGACATTGCGTTCGCCTGCAAGGCCCGGCCCGAAATTGAAGGCGTCCGAGAGATCGTCGCGTTCGTAAGTCCGTTCGGCGAGCAGAAGATAGCCGTACAGCGGTTCGAGCACATGCTGCCAGGGGCGCACGGCGGACGGGCTGCGCACGCGCAGTTTCTCGCCCGCAAGGCGCGCCCGCACGGCGTCCGGCAGAATGCGGTTGTCGGCGAAATCGCCGCCGCCGATCACATTGCCGGCGCGCGCGGAAACGACCCGCACGCCCGTCTCGCCCAGGAAGCTCGCAGCATAGGCCTGCGTGACGAGTTCGGCGCAGGCTTTGGAATTGGAATAGGGATCGCGTCCCCCGAGACGGTCGACCTCGCGATAGCCCCAGGCCCATTCCTTGTTCTCGTAGCATTTGTCGGTGGTCACCACGACCACGACGCGAACGGAAGGCGTGCGGCGCACGGCCTCCAGCAGCGCGACCGCGCCCATGACATTGGTGCGATAGGTCTCGACGGGATCGCGATACCCCCGGCTCACCAATGGCTGGGCTGCCATATGCAGCACGATTTCGGGCGCAGACTGCGCCATGGACGCCGCAAGAAGCTCGACATCGGCGATGTCGCCGCGCCGGTCGTCGATCAGCGCTTGCATGTCGTTGAGCGCAAACAGGCTCGGTTCGGTCGGCGGCGCGAGCCCATAGCCGGTCGCCTGCGCGTTCAACCGCTCAAGCATGGCGGTGAGCCACGCGCCCTTGAAGCCCGTGTGGCCGGTGACAAAGACGCGGCGGTTGCGCCAGAACGCGGACGAAATCACCAGCGCCTCCATTTCGCGCGACCGCTGTTCCATTCCTCTTCGAGAAAGAGCTTGTCGCGCAGCGTGTCCATCGGATGCCAGAAGCCTGTGTGGACGTAGGCGCGCATTTCGTCGTCGTCGACGAGGCCGGACATGGGGCCGCGCTCCCAGATCGTGTCGTCGCCCTCAATGCGATCGAGCGTCTTCGGCGACAGGAAGAAAAATCCGGCGCTGATCCAGTCTTCGCGGTTTTCCGGTTTCTCGCGGAAGGAGAGAATTTTGTCGCCGACGAGATTGATCTCGCCGAACTGGCGCGTGGGGCGCACGGCAGCGACAGTTGCGAGTTTTCCGTGCGCGCGATGGAAGGCGAGCTCTGCATTGAGGTCGATGTCCGAAACGCCGTCGCCATAGGTCAGCGCGAATATTTCATCGTCCGCGATATGCTCGCGAATGCGCAGAAGGCGTCCGCCGGTCATCGTCTTTTCGCCGGTGTCGACCAGGGTCACGCGCCAGGGCTCTGCCGTGCGGCGATGAACTTCCATCTTGTTTGTCGTCATATCGAAGGTGATATCGGACATGTGCAGGAAGTAATTCGCGAAGAATTCCTTGATGTAATAGCCCTTGTAGCCGAGGCAGACGATGAACTCGTTGAAGCCCTGGGCCGAATAGGTCTTCATGATGTGCCAGAGGATCGGCTTGCCGCCGATTTCCACCATCGGCTTGGGTCGGGTCGTCGTTTCCTCGACCAGTCGCGTACCGAGCCCGCCGGCAAGGATGACGACTTTCATGAATCCCCGCGCAAAATAATTGTCCCGAAACAGGACGTTTCGCGGAAAAGTTAAGTCGATGCGCTTAATAAAGTTTTAAACGGCGTATTGCCAAGTTAACGGTCAGAAGAGATGCCGGCGGTTCAAGATGTCGCCTATGGTTTCATAGGCCGCCGTCGCCGGTCGATGGGTCAGAGCGCGGTTCGCTGCCGGAGCGCGGCGGCGAGCGTGCCCTCGTCGAGATAATCGAGTTCGCCGCCGACCGGTACGCCATGGGCAAGCCGCGTGACTTTCACGTCGAGGCCGGACAGCAGATCGGCAATGTAATGGGCGGTCGTCTGGCCATCCACCGTGGCGTTGACCGCCAGAATGACCTCGCGCACGCCTTCCTCGCGCACACGCTCGCTCAATCGCGCGAGATTGAGATCTTTCGGGCCCACGCCGTCGAGCGGCGAGAGCACGCCGCCAAGCACATGATATTTGCCGCGCGTGGCGCCGGCGCGCTCGAGCGCCCAGAGATCGCCGACCGTCTCGACCACGACGAGCGTCGTCGCATCGCGCCGCGTGTCGCGGCACAAAGTGCAGGGATCGCTGGTGTCGACATTGCCGCACGACGCGCAGATCACGATTTTCTCGCGCGCGACATGCATGGCCTCGGCGAGCGGCCCGAGAAGCTCCTCGCGCTTGCGGATGAGATGCAGCGCCGCGCGCCGCGCCGAGCGCGGCCCCAGCCCTGGCAGGCGCGCCAGCAACTGGATCAGGCGTTCGATTTCCGGTCCGGCGACGCGCTCGGCCATTGCGATGCTTCAGGCCGCTATGGCTAAAACGGCAGCTTCATGCCGGGCGGCAGCGGTAGACCCGCCGTCAGCGCCTTCATTTTTTCGGCCGCCGCTTCCTCGCCCTTGCGGCGCGCGTCTTCGGCCGCCGCCACGATCAGATCTTCGACGATTTCGCGTTCGTCCGCCTTGAACAGCTTGGGGTCGATGAAGACGCCCTTCATCGCGCCCTTGGCCGACATGGTCACCTTCACCATGCCGCCGCCCGCCTGGCCCTCGACGATCACATTGTCGAGTTCGCCTTGCAGGTCGGCCATCTTGGCCTGCATAGCCTGCGCCTGCTTCATCAGGCCCATGATGTCTTTCATCTCGTACTCCTGCGCCTGTCGGCGGCTGTTCTTCGGCTCATCCGGCTGGGGGCCGGACGGGCGGGCGTTGCATTAAAATTCGTCGTCGCCGTCTTCGTCGTCGGCATAGATGATGTCGTCGTCGCCGTCGGGTCCGTCCGATCGCGCGGCGCCGGGCTCGGGCTCGGGCGCCGCGCCACCGCGTATCGCAACAATGGCTGCGCCCGGAAACCGCTCAAGCACGGCGCGCACCAGCGGATCGGCGGCCACGCCGCGTTCGCGTTCGCGCGCCGATTGCGCTCTTTTTTCCGCAATGCTCGGCATGCCCTCGCGGCTCGCCAGCGCCACCACCCAGCGTTCGCCGGTCCAGTCCTGAAGCTTGCGCATCAGCGCTTGCGGCAGATGCGTCGAACCGCCCGGCGCGAGCGAAAACTCAAGCCGGCCCTGCTCGAATTTCACCAGCCGCACGTCGCGCTCGAGCATGATCTTGAGCTGGATGTCGCGTTCGGCGTCGGCCCGCGCCACCACATCCTCGAATGTCGCAAAAGTCGCTCGCGGGGCCTCGCTCTGCGCCGGCGCCGGCGCAAAGGCGCGCGCGCTCCGGGCGCCGGCCTCGCCTGCCGGACGCGACGAAACCATGGATGGGGCAGGGCGTGGGGGCGGTGCGGCGCCGGCCTGGCTCCGCGCGCTGCTGCCGGGTCCGCCAAAGCCCAGCTTGCGCAGCGCCTCGTCCGGGGTCGGCAAATCGGCCGCATAGGCAAGGCGCGCCAGCACCATGTCGGCTGCCGCCAGCGGGCGCGCCGATTCGCGCGTCTCGTTCACGCCCTTCATGAGTATCTGCCAGGCGCGATTAAGCACGGCCATGCTCAGTTTTCCCGCGAAGTCGGCCGCCGCCTTCGCCTCGTCCGGCGGGGCTGCCGCCAGCGGCGCGTCGGGCGCGATTTTCGCGCGCGTGATCAGATGGACGAATTCGGCGACCTCGACCAGAACCTGGCCCGGATCGGCGCCTTCGTCATATTGGCCTTGCAGGTTTTTGATCGCGGCCGCGATATCGCCATGCATGAGCGAATTGAACAATTCGATCACGCGCGCCTTGTCGGCCAGCCCCAGCATGGCGCGCACTTCCTCGGCGGGAATAACGCGGTCCTTTCCGCCGGAATGCGCAATCGCCTGGTCGAGCAGCGACAGCGAATCGCGGACGGAGCCTTCGGAGGCGCGTGAAATGAGCGTCAGCGCCTCGCGGTCGATATTGACCTTTTCCGCCGCGCAGATGCGCCGGAGGTGGCCGGTCAATACGGCGGGCTCGACGCGCCTGAGATCGAAACGCAGGCAGCGCGAGCGCACGGTGACCGGCACTTTCTCGATTTCGGTGGTCGCAAAGACGAATTTGACGTGTTCGGGCGGTTCTTCCAGCGTCTTCAGCAGCGCGTTGAACGCCGACTTCGACAGCATGTGCACTTCGTCGATGATGTAGACCTTGGTGCGCGCCACCGCCGGCTTGTATTTGGCGCCTTCGATGATCTCGCGCACGTCGTCGACGCCGGTATGCGAGGCCGCGTCCATTTCGATGACGTCGACATGGCGGGAATCGATGATCGCCTGGCAATGAAGGCCAAGTTCCGGCATGTGCACGGTCGGCTTGTCGATCGCAGGCCGCCCGTCTTTCGCCGGCAGCGCGTAATTGAGCGCGCGCGCCAGAATGCGGGCGGTCGTCGTCTTGCCGACGCCGCGCACGCCGGTCAGCATATAGGCCTGATGCACGCGGCCGAGCTCGAAGGCGTTGGTGAGGATGCGGACCATCAGGTTTTGCCCGACCAGCTCCTCGAAATTTTTCGGGCGGTATTTGCGCGCCAGCACGCGATAGGCGGCGGCCGGCGCGCCCGGCTCCTGCGGAGCCGGTTGAAGCGGCTGGGCGGGTTCGGCCTCGTCGAAGAGCCCGCCACCCGCGGCTTGGTCGTCCTGCGGGCTTTCGTCCGTCATGCCTGTATCTGCTTGTTAGGCCGATGTATGGTTTAGGCCGATGTATGGTTTAGGCCGGATGTCAAAGCGCGACCCGCGCCAGAGCCGGCTCGGGCCAGATCGGCTCGCGACAATTTGCGAAAAGCCGAAGTAGGAGGCTGGACAGAGACCCGCCCGGTCTCGTTAGGGCTGCTTCCTTCCGGACCTGACCCGGTTGGCGAGTGGTGCGTCCACCGCCAACCTCCCTCTCCCTATTTGGACCATGAGAGGCGCACACACAAGGGGCGCCAGGTTTGCACGAGAGGCCTGCGCAAGAAAATTGCGCGCATGCGGTGCGCGAGGCGGGACGCCGGGCAGCCGCTAAAACTCGACGTCCAGTTCTTCCAGCTCGTCAGGCTCTTCCATGGCCGCTTCCGTCCATTCCTGCATGGAACGGCGCTCCAGGATCATGTCGCGATAGGCCGCGCACTGGGCGTCGAGCTTCACGTCGTAGGTCTTGAAGCGCGAGCAGACCGGGGCGTACATGGCGTCCGCCAGCGTCGCGTTCTCGCCGAACAGGAACGGGCCGCTATAGGCGGTAAAACAGCCGCGCCAGATCGACAGAACACGATCGATGTCGGTCTGTGCGCCCTGCCAGACCTTGAAAGCCGGGAAATGGCTTTTGATGTTCATCGGCAACGCCGAACGCAGGTTGATGAACCCCTGGTGCATCTCGCCGCAGACCGCCCGGCAATGGGCGCGGGTGGCGCGGTCGGCCGGCAGCAATCCTGCCTTCGGATTGATTTCGTTCAGAAATTCGGCAATCGCCAGAACGTCCCAGACCTCGGCGCCGTCATATTCCAGTTTCGGGGTCAGGAAGGAGGGCGAGAGGTGCAGCAATTCGGCGCGCACGTCCGGATCGTCGACCGCCAGCGTCTTGACCTCGAAATCGATCCCCGCGCTCTTGCAGATCAGCCATCCCCGCAGCGACCAGGAGGAATGATTGCGGCTCGTAATCGTCAAAACGCCCTTTGGCATCGAATTCCTCCATTCCGCCAATCTACCGTGCAATTTTGCATTGCTAAATATGCATCAATGCACATAAACGCGCATTTTACGAGTACAGGCCCTTACTTTGGCGGGCCATATACTTTTATCGCCTGTTCGTCGCATTGTCCCAGATCATAATCTTGGTCTAATTGAAAATTGCATCGCCTGTTGCGTTGCACCAACATCGCGTGGCAGCATATTAGGGTTTCGGAATGTGGCAGGCGCGCGGGAGCGGGCGCGCCGACAGACGCGGGGTACGTGTTGCAACGCATGATGTATTACGCCTATCAGGCGCAGGACGATCTGATAGATCCGTTCCGCGTCTTCGCTCGATCGGCGCTGGACGTGCTCGAGAATTCCTGGCTTCGCAAGTCGGGCATTCCTTTCATGGGCAATGTCTCGGCCTCCTACGAGATGATGACGCGCGCACGACTCACCCATCACCGGCCGCCTTACCGGATCGATTCCGTGAAGGTCGGCAGGCGCGAAGTCGCGGTTGTCGAGGAAGTGGTTTATTCCACGCCTTTCGGTTCCCTGCTGCGCTTCCGCAAGGATACGGATGTCGCACAGCCCAAGGTCTTGGTTGTCGCGCCGCTTTCTGGCCATTTTGCGACCCTGCTGCGCAACACCGTCGAGACTCTGCTCACCGACAATGACGTCTATATTACAGACTGGCACAACGCGCGCGAGGTGCCGCTGTCCGCCGGCGAATTCGGCATGGACGGCTATATCGGCCATGTCATCGAATTCCTGGAAAAGCTCGGGCCGCGTTCGCATGTCGTCGCTGTCTGCCAACCCTGCGTGCAGGCGCTCGCGGCCGCCGCCATCATGGCCGAGGACGACAATCCCGCAATGCCGACCAGCCTGACCCTGATGGCCGGGCCGATCGACTGCCGTCTCAATCCGACCAAGGTCAATCATCTGGCCACCACCCGCCCGATAGACTGGTTCGAGAAAAATCTCATCGCTATGGTGCCTGAGCGCTTCAAGGGCGCGGGGCGCCTCGTTTACCCCGGATTCATGCAGCTTACCGCCTTCATGTCGATGAACCTCGACCGCCATGTGAAGGCCCATGTCGAACTATACAACAGTTTGGCCGCCGGCGAGATGGAAAAGGCGAATCAGACCAAGATTTTTTACGACGAATACTTCGCGGTGCTGGACCTGACCGCCGAATTCTACATCGAGACGGTCAAGCTGGTCTTCCAGGATTATGCGCTGGCCAAGGGCCAGCTCAAGTACAAGGGCCGCACCGTCAATCCCAAGGCGATCCGCAAGACCACCCTGCTGACGGTGGAAGGCGAGCGCGACGACATTTGCGCCGTCGGCCAGACGCTTGCCGCTCACGATCTCTGCTCGGGCCTCAAGCCGTTCCGCAAGCGTCATCATCTTCAGCCCGGCGTCGGCCATTACGGCGTTTTCTCGGGCAAGAAATGGGATGGCCAGATCTATCCGCTCGTGCGCAACGCGATTCTGTCGAGCGAATAGGGACGAGAGCCGGCTGCGCATGGCGCGATAATGGATCGCCGGCATTCGGGCGCGGCGTTCCTTGCTTTGCCGCAATCGCCTGTATAGTTGGGTCATGGCCAACGTCCTGTTTTCCGATCTGCTCTCCAATATCGCCGACCGCGGCCGCGCGCTGCTGCGGCTCAAGACCTGGCCGCGGGATCCGGCCAGTCAGGCAAGCAGCCTGATCGACATGTGCCGCGCGCTGCTGACCGGGCGCGGCGAAGCGACAGGCGTCGCCATCGCCGCTGAAATCATCGATCATTACCGCCTGCTCGATTCCCAGGCGCGCAGCAGTTTTTTCGCGGCGTTGGCGAGCGAGTTCGGCATCGATCACGATGTCTTCGACAAGGCGATGGAGAAATGGAAGGCCGCGCCCGACGACCGCACGGCCGCCGATCTGCATTATGCCTCCGAGCCGCGCCGTCTCGAATTGTTTCGCCGCCTCAACCGCGCGCCCGGCGGCACACAGGCTCTGGTGGCCATGCGCGCCGATCTCCTGCCCGAAATCCGGGCTAATAAGGCGCTCGCCCCGATCAACAAGGATTTCTCGCATCTCTTCGCCTCCTGGTTCAACCGCGGCTTCCTCGTCCTGCGGCGCATCGACTGGTCGAGCCCGGCAAGCGTGCTCGAGCGGATCATCCGTTACGAGGCCGTCCACGAAATTCACGATTGGGACGATCTGCGCCGCCGCATCGATCCGCCGGACCGGTGCTGCTATGCGTTCTTCCACCCAGCGCTCGCCGACGAGCCCCTGATCTTCGTGGAAGTGGCGCTGGTCGAGCAGATCCCGGACGCCATCGCGCCATTGCTGGCGCAGGAGCGCGCCATCGTGCCGCCGGACCGCGCGCGCACGGCGGTCTTTTATTCCATCTCCAATTGTCAGGCCGGGCTTGCCGGCGTCACCTTCGGCAATTTTCTCATCAAGCAAGTGGTCGAGGAATTGCGGCGCGAATTGCCGCGCGTCGAAACTTTCGTGACGCTTTCGCCGGTTCCCGGTTTCCGCGCCTGGCTCGCCACGGCCGAGGATGCGCCGATCGGTTCGCAGGCCTTGCCGCTGCTCGCCAGCCTCGACGATCCCGCCTGGACGCAGGATGCAGAGGCCGCAGAGCGCCTGCGCAAGATCATCGAACCGCTGGCCGCCCATTATTTCCTGAAGGCCCGCCAGCCCAACGGGCGCATCGTCGATCCCGTCGCCCGCTTCCATCTGGGCAATGGCGCGCGTCTCGAACGCATCAACTGGATGGGCGATCTCTCGCGCAAGGGCCTCAAGGAATCCGGCGGCGTGATGGTCAATTATCTCTACGATCTCGACGAGATCGAAAAGAACCACGAGGCCTACGCCAATCATGGCGAAGTGACCGCCGCAAACGGCGTGCGCCGCATGCTCAAGGGCGATCGCGCCCTGTTTGGCATAGCGCCGCCGAGTTTCGCGCAAGGATAGCGCGGCCGCTGGTTGACTTGATCGCCATTGCGAGCTTAGCGAAGCTGTCCATCCCGCTTCGCTGCTCCTGTCCTGCAGGGGTGGATTGCTTCATCGCGCATTCGCGCTCCTTGCAAAGACGGAAAGCCCGCCCATGTCTGCGCATCTCTACGCCCAATTGTCCTCCCGCTTTCCGTCGCGCGAAAAAATCGCGTTTGAAACGCATGATGGCGCGCTTCACAGCTATGGCGATGTTGAGGCGGGCGCCGCCCGCATGGCCGGCGCTCTGGTTGCGCTCGGCGTGAAGCCCGGCGATCGCGTGGCCGTGCAGGTCGAAAAATCGCTTGCCGCCGTCCTGCTCTATCTTGGCTGCGCGCGCGCCGGCGCGGTCTTTCTGCCGCTCAACACCGCCTATACGCCGGCCGAAATCGAATATTTCCTGACCGACGCCGAGCCCCGCGTTTTCGTGTGCGATCCGGCCAGGAAAGGTGCGCTTGCCGGCGCTGCGACGGCGGCAAAGGTGGCTCATGTCGAAACGCTCGATGCGGCGGGTCGGGGCTCATTGGCCGAGCGCGCGGCGCAAATGCCTGCGACCTTCGCCGACGTTTCGCGCGGTCCCGACGATCTTGCCGGCATTCTCTATACTTCGGGCACGACGGGCCGTTCCAAGGGCGCGATGATCAGCCAGGAAAACCTTGCCTCCAACGCCCGCGCGCTTGTCGATTACTGGCGTTTCACGAGCAAGGACACGCTCATCCATGCCCTGCCGATCTACCACACGCACGGCCTGTTCGTGGCGATCAACGTGCTTCTGATGGCCGGCGGCAGGATGATCTTCCTGCCGAAATTCGATGCAAACGAAGTCATGTCCTGCATGGGCCGCGCGACCGCGCTGATGGGCGTGCCGACCTTCTATACGCGCCTGCTGCAACACGAGGATCTGACCAGGGAAAAGACCGCGCATATGCGCCTCTTCATCTCGGGCTCCGCGCCCTTGCTCGCCGAAACCCACCGAGAATTTTCCGCGCGCACCGGCAAGGCGATCCTCGAGCGTTACGGCATGACCGAGACCAACATGATCGCGTCCAACCCCTATGATGGCGAGCGCGTGCCGGGCACGGTCGGCTTCCCGTTGCCGGGCGTCGGTTTGCGCATCGCCGATCCCGAAACGGGCGCGCATCTGCCCAAGGGCGAGATCGGCATGATCGAGGTCAAGGGCCCCAATGTGTTCGGGGGTTATTGGCGCATGCCCGAGAAGACGGCGGCCGAATTCCGCGCGGATGGATTTTTCATAACCGGCGATCTCGGCATGATCGATGCGCGCGACTATGTGCATATCGTCGGGCGCGGCAAGGATCTTGTCATCACCGGCGGCTTCAACGTCTACCCGAAAGAAATAGAGAGCGAGATCGACGCCATGCCAGGCGTGGTCGAGAGCGCCGTCATCGGCGTGCAGCATCCAGATTTCGGCGAGGGCGTGACGGCGGTCGTCGTGCGCGCCAAAGGCGCGGCCATCGCCGAGCAGGACATAACCGCAGCGCTCGAGGGCAGGCTTGCGAAATTCAAGCAGCCGAAGAAGGTGATCTTCGTCGACGACCTCCCGCGCAACACCATGGGCAAGGTGCAGAAGAACGTTTTGCGCGAGCGCTACAAGACGATTTATTCGGTCTGAAACGTCAGGACGCTTCCACCTGGTTTGCCCGCAAGCCTCCTGAACGACCGTCCTGAAAGCGCGTGTTGCATCGGACGCGCCAACATGCGCATAAACCCTATATTTACTACGTCCGCTTGCCGTCCGTTAAGATTAACGCGCGACATTGAAAAACCCGGCCGGGGTCTGTGAGTTCCCAATGTATGCTTTGAAATCGTTTGCGGGCGGCGGGCTGGCGCTCGCTCTGGCGTCGCCTCTCGCGCTTTCTGCGGCAATCGCCTCCGATCGGGCCTCGCAGGGCTGGACGATCACGCTGAAAGCCAACGCCGGCATGTCCCCGGCCTGGGAGGGCGCCAAGGAATTGTCGCCATATATTCTGCCCGGCCTGAGCGTTCGGCGCGCGGGCAGCCCGCTCACCTTTTCTGCGCCCGACGATTCCGCAGGTTTCGCCATTTACGACGAGAACTGGCTGAAGGCTGGCGTCGTCGGCAAGCTCAAGGGGCCGCGCCGCTCGTCCGAACATCCCGAATTGCGTGGCGTCCACGACATCGACTGGACGATCGAGGCGGGCCTGTTCGCCGAGTTCTGGCCGATCGAGAAATTGCGCGCGCGTATCGAGGCGCGTCACGGCTTCGTCGGTCATCACGGCAATATCGTCGATTTCTCCGTCGATTGGGTGGAGCGGCGCGGGCCATGGACCGTCTCGTTGGGGCCGCGCATGTCGCTCGCCGATACGCGCTACATGGATAAATTGTTTGGCGTGCGCCCTTACGAGGCCGCAATGATCGGCCGCTTGCCAGCCTATCGCGCCGAAGGCGGCGCGAAATCCTTCGGCCTCGCAGGCGCCGTCTCCTATGAATGGTCGCGCACGTGGACCACGACCGCTTACGCCCGCTACAACCGTCTGATAGGCTCGGCGAGCGACAGCCCGCTCGTGACGGCGCTTGGCTCGCGCAACCAGTTCACCATCGGCGCCATCGTCGCCTATTCCTTCGACTGGGCGGGTTTCTGACCCGCCCGTT
>JBKDZW010000038.1:0-6981 GCA_047971685.1 Rhodoblastus sp. | reverse complement strand
GCAGTGTAATCACATCTTCGCGAATCAAGCCGCGGTCGGCAACAGGCCAGGGCGAGAGCGAAACCAGTTCTTCGTGGCCGAGATCGGCCCAACAGCTTTCCGCCAGATGGGGCATCATCGGCGCGATCAGCATGACGAGATCTTCGGCGGCTTCCCGGCAGGCGAAGGCGACATCAGCGCCGACTTCGGCCGTTTCTACTGAGCCGATGGCCTGGCTGAGCTTGTTAACGAGCTCATTGGCGTGGGCAATGCAGCGGTTGAAGCGCAGACGGACGATATCGTCCTCGACCTTCGCCAGTGCGACGTGAGCGGCCTTTCGGATGGACAAGGCGAAATCGTCGAAGGCTTCCGGCGCAGACGCATCAGGTTGCGCGGCGAGATTCTTGAGTTCGCCAATCAGGCGCCATATGCGCTGCATGAAACGGGCGACGCCCTGCACGCCTTCTTCAGACCAGATGACGTCGCCTTCGGGCGGCGAATCCGACAACATGAACCAACGCGCGGCATCCGCGCCGAAGGCGGCGATGATCTCGTCGGGATCGACGGTGTTGCGTCTCGACTTCGACATTTTTTCGATGGCGCCGATCTCGACCGGCGCACCATTGTCGAGCGCGTAGGCGCGGCGGCCGTCAGCGTCCGTTTCAATCCGGATCTGACTCGGCGCGAGCCATGCGCCATCGGTAGTCCGATAGGTCTCGTGGACCACCATGCCCTGCGTAAACAGGCCCTTGAAGGGCTCGTCAAGATCGGCATGGTCGGTTGCATGCAGACCGCGCGTGAAAAAGCGCGAATAGAGCAGATGCAGAATCGCATGCTCGACGCCGCCGATATATTGGTCGACCGGCAACCATTTGGAGATCGCAGCGCGGTCGGTCGGCTGATCCTTATTCCAGGGATCGGTGAAGCGGGCGAAATACCAGGAGGAATCGACGAACGTGTCCATCGTGTCGGTTTCGCGCCGTCCCGCTCCGCCGCATTTCGGGCAGGGCGTGTGTTTCCAGGTGGGATGTCGGTCGAGCGGATTTCCAGGCGTGTCGAAATCGACGTCCTGCGGCAGAACGACCGGCAATTGGTCGTAGGGAACGGGAATGACGCCGCACGCCTCGCAATGGATCACGGGGATTGGGCAACCCCAATAGCGTTGCCGGGAAACGCCCCAATCCCTGAGCTTGAAATTGACCTGCCGCTCTCCTTGTGGGCGCCCAAACAAGTCGTGCGTTTCGAGCCTGCGGGAAATCTCGTCCTTGGCGGCAGCTATCGTCATGCCGTCGAGGAAGCGGGAATTGACCATGGTCCCGTCGCCGTCGAAAGCTTCCGTTCCTACCACGATTGAGGCTGGATCGACGCCTGGCGGACAGACAACGAGCGCCTTCGGCAATTTGTATTTGTTGGCGAAGTCAAGGTCGCGCTGGTCGTGCGCGGGACAGCCGAAAATGGCGCCGGAGCCATAGTCCATCAGGACGAAATTGGTGGCGTAGACGGGCAGCAGAATCGTGTCGTCAAAGGGATGAACGGCTTTCAGCCCGGTGTCGAAGCCCATTTTCTCCGCCGTCTCGAGAACGGCCGCAGACGTGCCCATGCGTCGGCATTCGTCGCAGAACGCCTTGAGAGCGGGGTTGTTTTCACTCAGCTTTCGGATGACGGGATGGTCGACGGCAAGACCCAGGAACGAGGCGCCGAAAATAGTGTCAGGCCGCGTCGTGAATACGTCGATTTCCGATTGCGACGGCGTACGCGCATCGGGCGCCAATGCGAAGCGCATGCGCAGGCCTTCCGAGCGGCCGATCCAGTAGCGTTGCATCAGCCGGACCTTTTCCGGCCAATGATCGAGGGTGTCGAGGCCCGTCAGCAAATGTTCGGCAAAGCGTGTGATCTTGAAGAACCATTGCGTGAGATCGCGCTGCTCGACGAGCGCCCCGGAGCGCCAGCCGCGACCATCGATCACCTGCTCATTGGCAAGCACGGTCTGGTCGATCGGATCCCAATTGACCTTGGCCGTCTTGCGGTCGACAAGGCCGGCCGCGAGAAAGTCCAGGAAAATGCGCTGCTGATGCTTGTAATAGGAGGGATCGCAAGTTGCGATCTCGCGCGACCAGTCGAGCGATAAGCCCATCGACTTGAGTTGTCGGCGCATCGTGTCGATGTTGGAATAGGTCCAGGTTGCGGGATGAGCGCCGCTCTGCATGGCGGCGTTTTCGGCGGGCATGCCGAAAGCGTCCCAGCCCATGGGGTGAAGCACGTTGTAGCCGCGCGCGCGCATATACCGGGCCACAACGTCGCCCATCGCGTAATTGCGCACATGGCCCATATGAATGCGGCCCGATGGGTAGGGAAACATTTCGAGCACATAATAGCTGGGACGTGGATCGTCGTTGCGCGATTCGAATATCTTTCGCTCTTCCCAAATACGCTGCCAGTGAGGCTCGAATTCGCGGGCGTTGTAGCGATCAGGGCGCATTTCCGGGTGCAAGCTCTGTTGGTTTTCGGGCGGCGGCAATGAGCCCGATTTCCGGCCATGGGTCAACAGATCAATCGGCGATGCGGCCAGATGGGCAGAGCCTTTTCACCCTGCTAGAAAGCGCGGAGAAGGATAAATCGTCATGACGCCGCCCGAAACAGACCTCGACCGTCTTGCCCAAGTGCAGGCAAATGTTCGGCGCACGGCGCGCGCCGCCGGCCGCAATCCCGACGATGTCCAATTGGTGTGCGTCTCCAAAACCATCCCCGTTGCGCGGATCGAACCCGTGCTTGCGGCGGGTTGTCGGCATTTTGGCGAAAACCGGGTTCAGGAGGCCATAAAAAAATGGCCGGGATTGCGAGAGGCTTTTCCAGGCATTGTCTTGCGGCTTATTGGCCCCCTACAGACTAATAAGGCGAAGGAGGCCGTTCGTCTGTTCGATGTGATCGAGACGGTCGATCGGCCCAAGCTGGCGGCGGAACTGGCGACGCAGATGGCGCGGGAAGGCAAGAGGCCGCAACTTTTCGTGCAGGTGAACATCGGCGAAGAACCGCAAAAAGCGGGCGTTGCGCCGGGCATTGCCGATCAGTTCATCCGACATTGCCGGAACGATCTCGCGCTTGAGATCGCGGGACTGATGTGCATTCCCCCGGCCGATCAGCTCGCCGCGCCCTATTTCGCGCAACTCGCGGCGCTGGCCGCCCGCAATGGCGTGAAATCCCTCTCGATGGGCATGACTTCGGATTATGAGCAGGCGATCAGGCTCGGCGCGACCGAGGTTCGTATCGGTTCCGCTATTTTTGGCAGCCGTTAGTCAGTAACGATTACCGTATATCTGGATAGAAGCGGTATAATCTTGTTCATACTGACGCCGGTTACAGCGATACATCCTGCGGTATGCTCGAATTCGGCACTACACAAGTGAAAAAAAATCGCGCTTCCCATGGCTGATCGCCTTGGATGGATATTGTAATTCAATATGCCGACAGCATCATATTTGTTATCCAGGCGCCAAAGATCTTCATGACTGCTTCTCGACGGGAGTTTGATCTGGCTGTTATAGGCGCCGGAGAACGGGTCGTCGCACCAGCCATCGCTGCGATGAATGGGCCGCCACGGCGCCTGCGGGCGGGCATGCACGGCGCCGGCGCTCCGGAATCGCCAGGCCAGAATTGCAAACCGGCCGATCGGGGTGCAGCCGTCGCCTTCGCGCTTTCGGCGCGTCAGGCCGGATCGGCCGATGGAGCAGGGATAGCGCCAGAACCCAATGTCCAGATAATAAATCGGCCGACCATCCGTCGCCGGGATTGCGGATCGGCCGAGACGGATGATCTTGACAGGCTTTCCGTTGGAAGGCGTAATTTTTGACGGTCGCACGCGCTCGCCTTAGGCTCCGCCTTGGAATCAGCAAGAGTAACGGGGGAACACAAATGGCGCAGGTGCGCAAGCTCCTACTTGTCGACGATGACGATGACTTGCGGAGTTCGCTCGCTGAACAACTGACCTTACACGAGGAATTTACAATCGTTCAGGCAGCGACGGGGGCAGAAGCCGTCAGCATTGCGCGCGATCAAACGCCTGATCTCACTCTGCTCGATGTCGGCCTGCCCGATATGGATGGGCGCGAAGCCGTCAAATTGTTGCGTCGCGAGGGATATACTAATCCGATCATCATGGTTACCGGCCATACATCGGATGCCGACACCGTGCTCGGGCTTGAATCCGGCGCTAACGACTATATCTTAAAGCCGTTTAAATTCAATATATTGCTTGCCAGAATCCGTGTCCAATTACGACAGTTCGAGCAGAGTGACGATGCAACATTCGTGATTGGCCCTTATATTTTCCATCCCCGTTCCAAGAATCTGTCCACACGCCAGGGTGGAAAGTTGCGGCTGACGGAAAAGGAAACGGCGATCCTGCGGTTTTTGCACAAGGCTGCGCCCAATACGGTGACACGCGAGGTGTTGCTAAGGGATGTGTGGGGCTATAACGCCAATGTTACGACACATACTCTGGAAACCCATATCTATCGCCTGCGCCAGAAGATCGAGGAAGACCCGGTTCGCGCAAAGCTTCTGATAACGGATGGCGGCGGCTACAGGCTGGCGCTGTGATCTTTCGCAGACGCAACGATGCGAGACCTCAATCGGCGCAATAATTTGTCAGCGGTGAACCATGGCGCTCGATGACGACATCAAATTGTTCTCGCAGATTCCGATCTTCCGGTTGCTTGAACCGGACGCTCTGCGTTTGCTTGCGTTTTCCGCCGAAACCGTGCTCTTGCGCGCAGGCGACGTTCTTTGCGCAGCGCCGGCGCAACTCGAAGGCGGTCATCTTGTCATGAAGGGGTCGCTCGCGCTGTTCGACAATCGCGACGCCATCGGGGAGCCCGCCAGCATAATCAAGGCGCCGGCGCTCATCGGCGAATTAGCCATGATTACGTCAACCGAGGCGGCGGGGTCGATCATTGCGCGCGAACCGACGACGCTTCTCAGAGTATCGCGTGTGGTTTTTCACCGCGTACTCGGCGAATATCCGCGCAGCGCGCTCGCCATTCAACGCGAAGTCAACGGGCGCCTCTCGGGCCTGTCATCGCAGCTCACACAACTCCAATGAAATTGGCGCTCAAATCCGCCTGGACGGAATTCAGCCAGAAATCCGAATGGAAATGGGCACATGGTCCGATGGCCGGTCCCAACCGCGCGCGGCCTTGAGAATTTCGAGATCGGAAAGTGTGTCGGTCAGCCCGGGGCTGACCCAGATATGGTCGAGACGTCGGCCCTTGTCGGCCTTCTCCCAGTCGCGCGAGCGATAGCTCCACCACGTATAGAGACGCTCTTCGGGCGGCACAAATTTGCGCATGGCGTCGACCCATTGGCCGGCGCGCATTGCTGTGTTGAAGCGCTCGACCTCAATCGGCGTATGGCTGACGACCTTGAGAAGCGCTTTGTGATTCCAGACGTCTGTCTCCAGGGGCGCGACATTGATGTCGCCGACGAGAATCCTGTCACGCGCATCGGCGCCTTCCTGGCGCGCCCATTCCGCCAGTTCGTCGAAAAATCCGAGCTTGTGCGCGAATTTCGGATTGGTTTCAGGATCGGGCTCATCCCCGCCAGCCGGCACGTAGAAATTGTGCAATTCAATATTGCGTGCGCCGACTTTCAGATTGACGCAAAGATGGCGCGCGTCGCCCTTGCTGCAAAAATCGCGGCGTCGGCTTTCCGTAAGGGGCCTGAGCGACGCAATGGCGACGCCGTGATAGCCCTTCTGGCCATGCGTCTCGATATGCACATAGCCGAGTTCGCGGAATGCGGAACTGGGGAATTCGCTGTCGCGGCATTTCGTTTCCTGCAAACACAGGACATCGGGCCGATGTTCTTGCAGGTAACGGGCCACCAGCGGCATGCGCAAACGCACGGAATTGATATTCCATGTTGCAATTTTGCAATTGTCAGTCATCATCGCCCAGAAGGAACACGCCGAGGGGAACGAGGCAAGTCGAGGCGGCCTCTCCTCCACAGGCGCAAGGCGCGCCCAACCCGAATCAGTTTGGGTTAAGCATACGTTCGTTGTTGATTCTGAAGAGCGAAGAATCGGGCGCCTGAGCAAGATCGACATTGAAGAGCGAGACCAGCGTCTCGTACCCCTGCGGATCGGTGACCTGCCATTGCTTCAACGCGAAGGTGCGGGAATCGAAAATCAGCTTGATGAGCGACGTTCCGCCAAAAGTCGCCTTGTCTTCGATGGAAATGACCACGCCGTTCTTGGTGTCGCTGACGCCGAGAATCTTGACGTCCCGACGCAGGTCGATCTTGTCCTTGAGCAGGAATTTTAGCGGCGTCTGGCTGATGAAATACATGTCCTGCGTCGCCAGCTTGCGATCGCGGATTGCAACGGAAGTGCCGTCGGCGACGATTTCGAGCGTGGCGGGCTGGGCATATTCAAACCGCAGGCGCCCGGGCCGTTTGACGTAGAGCTTGCCTTCGGAGCGACGGCCATCCGCGCCGACCTGCACGAAATCCGCGATCAGGTTAGTTGCGCTATTGAGATAGGCGGTGGCGCGGTCGATTGCGACATCTGGCTCCATCTTTTCGATTGCCGCAGACTTTGCCGACTTTCCAGCCGTTGCGCTCTGGGCGAGCGAGGGCGCCACGCTCAGCAGAACCGTTGTTGCGGCGACGATCAGATTTCGATGAAACATTTGCCTGTCCTTGTCGCGACTGATCTAGGCGTCAGTTATGGCGAATTGAAGAAGCGCGCCTGTTCGGTCTCAATCGTCGAAAGCTGCGCGATCGACGCCGTTTCCGACGAGTATTTCGCGTTTTCCGGCATGGTTGGCCTGTCCGACGAGGCCTTCTTTTTCCATGCGCTCGACGATGGATGCGGCTTTGTTGTAGCCGACGGAGAGGCGGCGCTGGATGTAGGAGACCGAGGCCTTGCGGTCGCGCAGCACGATGTTGACGGCGCGGTCGTAGAGATCGGTCGAATCGTCTGAGCCGTAATCGCCGCCCGCTGCGCCG
>JBKDZW010000037.1:0-27685 GCA_047971685.1 Rhodoblastus sp. | reverse complement strand
TTAACGAGAACGTCCGCCATGTCCGTGGCGATCTGGAACGCTTTTGAATCGGCGGAATAGGCGCGTTGCGTCTCGATCATATTGGTCAGTTCGTCTGCAATATCGACAGTCGAACTCTCCAGCGCCGACGACACGAGAACGCCGCAGGAGCCAATCCCGGCTTTGCCAACAACGGCCTCTCCGGAACTGGAGGAAACATCGTAGACATTGCCCGACAGAGGCATCAGATTGTCGGGACTTGCCACGTTCGCCAGTCGAATCTCGCCCTGCTTCGCTTTTGCGCCGTTCTGATAAAGCGCATAAACCGTCCCGTCGGCCTCTATGGAAATATCGCTGAACGCTGTCGGCGCATTGCCGTCGACAGAAACTTTATTGACGGAATAGGGCGCCGCCAGTTGCGTCATAGCGCCGATATCAAGCGTCATCGTCGCGCCATTGGGTACGGCTATGTCGATCTCGCCGCCGGCCGGCGTCGTAAGCGCGCCGTTCGTTCCATCGAAATTCAGGCTTTGCGTGGTCAACGGTCCCGACGAATAGGGAAAACCGCCCGCAGTTGCGTTTGCCTGGTCGAATATGGCCGCCTCCCAGGCATTTGCGCCAGTCTTGGACAGATAGAGGTCCAGCGTGACTTTGGCGCCGAGATTGTCGTAGACGACAAGCGACGATTTGGAGGTCCATTCCGCAGTCGCGGCATTGGTCGACGGCAGATCGGCGGCGGCAACGACATCGGCGTCCGCAGCAAGATTTGCTCCGAACACGCCCTGCGATGTCGGCGCCGCCATCAGCCCCGACGCATTGACTTTGAAGGCCGACAATCCCGACAGGCCGACAGAATCGCTTGCGTCCGCCGAAACGCCCATGAGACGAAACCCGCCAGCGTTGACGAGATTGCCGTCCGCATCCATGCGGAACGATCCTTCGCGCGTCAGATGCGGTTTCCCGTTAGCATCCGACACAACGAAATAGCCCCCGCCCTGAATCGCAAGATCGGTTGTGCTTTTCGTGCCGACAAGCGCGCCCTGTTGGCTGATGCCGTAGCGAACCCGCGTATCGACCGCGCCGGGGGCGTAATTCTTGAAACCCTCATTCACCAGCATTGTCTTGAATTGCGCAGACGCAGCCTTGTAGCCGATCGTATCGGAATTCGCGATATTGTCGGACAAGGTGGACAACCTCGCCGACTGGGCGTTCATGCCCGATACGCTCGTGCGCATGGCGCCGAATATAGACATGATCTTCTCCGGTCGTTTACGCGCTCACGCGCAGGCCATGTGCGAATTGACGGACGCAGGAACCTTCACGGACGCGCCCTGCCCGCCGGCCAGGCGTTCCGCATAATCCATCTTGATCGCCGGACGCTTTTCGACGAGGCAATATCCAAGAAACCGCTTGGAATCGATCGGATCGTAACCGATGCGTTCGCGCAGCTTCTTACGCAGTTTGCTGACATGGCTTTCGACGACGCTCTCCTCGACATCGTCATCGAACAGCCCGTAGATCGAGTGAAAAATCTGCGCCTTGGTCACGCGACGCCCGCGATGCGACGCCAGAAATTCGAGAATGCGGCGCTCGCGACGAGGCAACGGAAATTTGTCGCCGTCGACTTCCGGATCCCGACCGTCGAAATAGACGCGAATCTGTCCAAACGAGGCCAGATCCAGTCGCGTCTCCGAGCGACGCCGGATTGCGCGCACTCTGGCGAGTATTTCGCGAACATGAACCGGCTTGCGAACCACATCGTCGACGCCGCTGGCGAACAGATCGAGCGTCTTGTCCAGCGTACTGTGATCGCTGAGCGCAATCATCGGCGCCTGAACCCGATTGCGGATAAGACGGGCGCATCCCGTGCGCTCGGCGGTATCGCCGATTAAATAACATTCGACAGACAACAGTTCGGCCTTCGTCGCTCCAGCCAGCCAGGTCTCGAATTCCTCCGGCCCGAACGCGGTCAACGCCATACCCTCGCGTGCAAATTGCGCCTTGAACGCTGATGCGATCTGGCATCTCGCCTCGATGAATATGATCATTCCAACCCTCTCGACCGTCGCCTGTTCGCGCGGATTTCGTTACCGCTTCGCATAATGAATATTTCAATCGCGATGGTTAATAAATGGTTAAAATTTGTATTTTTATTAATTTTCAGAAATAGTTACGTACGTAATAATCTTACCTAACGTAATTGATGAGTTTTATTACTTTGCGTCTTCTTGTTGCCGCACAGTTCGCGCGCGGCGCTCGTCCATCCCCCGACGCCCGCCAGAACCATGTTCCTGATGACCGCGCATACATAACGTTTCTGCGCCCGTTCATTATTGGGGCCAGCGTGATAACGAGCGACGGCATTGGTCCAGTTCGCCTCGCGCGCGCGCAAGCGGCTCAGAAAGCGCGCGCCATAATCGACATTGCTCGCAGCATCGAACATAGCCTCGAGCGTCGGAAAGCGATTGCGGTGATACCGCAGATTGATCTGCATACAGCCGACATCGATCAGCGTAATGCCTGCCCGCTGCGCATCATGAATTAAACGTATGCCCTCCTGCATCGTTGCGGGAAACTGCGCGCGACCGCCGATATTCAAGGCAAACGGCTGCAACGATCCGCCAGCGCCTGTCTCCGTCAGACCGACTGCATACAGAACTCCCAGGGGAACATTGTGCTTCTTCGACGCGCGAACCATTTCGCGGTCGCAGGTTTGATTGACATCGAAAGCCACGGCCGCCTGCGCGCGATTATAGAATAAGCTTGCCGCCAGAACCCCGAGAACGATCCATCGCCCTCTCAACGTTCCCGCCAGCATTTGTCTCGCCCGCTCCATGACCACCCCCGCCCTTCGCCCCGGATTCGCGCTCGCGCCCATTGGAGCCGAAGGTCATCTCTTGCGAGGATCCGGCTCTGTCCCCGCCGGCATCGTTCATGCCGTTCAAGCGCGCGCCGTCGCCGTTCGCAACGACCGAGACCTCGACATTCAGACCTGTCGATGCGCGAATATTGCGTTCAAGCGCGCCGTGATCGCGATTTATCTCGCGCGCGGCATCAGGCGCTGCGGCGATTTCGACATGCGCCTTGCCATCGCGAATCGATATCTCGACGTCGACATCGCCGATCGTCGCGGCCTGCATGACGAAACTGAACTTTTCCTGCGCGCTTCGTTTAAGGCTGGTTGGATCGAACAATTGCCTATCAATGGATTGGCGTGGCGCCTCGGCATGGTCGCGCGACATCGCCTCGCGCATTGCGATCTGACCATGTTCGGCAGGAAGCCACGCGCCGCCGGGGGCGCCGATGTGCGCCGCAATCCTGGCGCTTGACCCGCCCTCCTTCTGCTGATTGCTCGTAGTTCCGTCGTTCTTTGCAGCCCCATCGCCTTCATCGGCCGTCGCGTCAGGCGCGTCCGCCAATGGAACGATATGCGCATCCTCAAATCGCGCATGACCGGCTTCTTCTGTTTCCGCCTTCCAAGTCACATGCGCGTGCAGAAGCGGCTTATCTATGCCCACATCCTTCAAACCGCGTTCGATCACCGCGCCGTTTGCGCGCGCTGCCTTCATCTCCTCCCATGCCTTCGCCGTTTCCAGCCCAACCGGCGGAACGGCCGGACGCTCGAAATTCTTTGTCGATCCGCCGTTGCCCTCGGGTGGCGACATCAAAGCCGCAGGATCGGGCGCACCAGCTTCTGTCTCCTTGTCAGCAGACGTCATCGCGCGCGACGCGCCGCTCACAACAGGTTTTATCTCTGCCGTCGAAACAATCGTCGCATCAATCGCGCGCGCCGCCGAGCCAATCGGCAGCCCTTCTTCACTCATGGCGACGAATTTATCCGGCAACATCCGGGTCAAACTGGACGATTGGATCCACGACGATGCGCGTGTTTCAGCGCCTTTGGCGTCTTCCTTTTTTTCCTGACTCCGAAACGCAGCCCCAAAAGCCTCATCTTCAGAGCCGCCCCGATCCGCCGCGACCGCAATCGGCGCAATCGGAAGCGCGTTACAAATCAGAGCCTGAAAAAACGATTCCATTGCATTCGCTGTACGCCGCGCATCATCAGAACGTTGCGCCGACGTTGCGGTTGCTGTGCGTATATCGCTCGCTCGCGCTTCCATCTATTGCGCGCCAGCAACAATGCGGCCCGCCGCAGCAAGGCGCCCGCGAATTTCACGCATGGTTTCTGTGTCCTCGCCTTTTGCGGGCGCCTCCGGAGGTTGGTTATCGCGCCTGATAAAGTCGAACATTATCTTGGCGCATTCCCCAAGCAATCGATCTGTATCGGACAGGCTCGCATCCGTCAGATGAAACGAACCTTCGTCCTGATCGCGCATCGCCCCATCGAAGATCGACGCCATATTTCGATAAAGCTCGCATACCGCACGCAATCCAGGCTCGCTGGCCGGCATGCCGCAGAGTGCTTCGCTCGCCTGGCGAGCGCCATCGCCATCGCCCCGCAACAACGAAGCGCGCGCGATACGAACGCCAATGCGTATGCGGATCGACATCGGCAAATCCTCGAACATGCGCACAACATCGGCGCGACGCGCTGGATTTGCGTCAGTCCACATTCTCTCGGAAAGGGTTTCTAGCCTTTGAAAAAAATTCTCCGCATAAATCGAATGAGAAAAACGGCCCGAGTACCTATGGGCAATGCGCTCCACATTGCTTGCATCCGCATCCTTGTCCAGAACAAACAATTCCTGCCGCAACGCTATCTCCTCAATGAGGCCGCCTGGCGCAAGAATTCGTGCAGCCAGAAATTTGGCTTCCGATAGCGCCTTATCTTTCCCGAGCAATATTCGCGCCTGACCGAGCGCAAGAACGCCTGCGATCTCCGGAGTCGCCTCGCGCAAATCGATTGTCAGCAAACCATCGGCCCCTTTTGCCTCATCTCCACTCGTGTAAGCCACGACATGTTCGATCAGGGTGGCATTTGCGCCATCCTTGTTATGCGCAATCAAGATACGGCTTGCAGGCTGGCTTTCTCCGCCCGTCAAAAGAAAATAGATCAGCGCGTTTTCCTCGCGCCGCTCCAGCCGCGTTTCGCCTGCCCCTTGCAAATAGGTTTTAAGCCGCAACGCAATCTCGTCGCGTCGCCTTTCCGCGCCTTCCGTTCCGGAAGTCATTTCATCGTGCGCATTTTGTAATTGTTCGACCAGATCGACAATACGGGACTTTCCTTGCGCAGCCGTCAGCGGCGCAACAATCGTCAACGCTCCAAGACACACAGCTAAAGCCATCCGTAACGGATTCAATTTCCGGTCCATCGCAACAAAATCTCGATCCGCCGGTTTTCCGGCGCTTCAGGCGCTGCCGCGTTTCGTAACTTGTGATCCGCATATCCTTCGACACGCTCTACGCGACGCTCGTCGAACCCCGCTTCGACCAATCCGGAAAACGCTCTTTGCGCCCTCTCGAAAGATAATCGCCAATTATCTGATTTTCCGCCCCGGTAAGGTCGCGCATCTGTATGCCCGCGCACGACGATCGATCCGGTTTTCGTTCGTAACGTATCGGCGATCGCAGCCAACGCCCGCAGCAATCGCTGCTCCGGCTCGGACGATCCGACCGCGAATGTGCCGAGATCGGCCCGATCCGTCAGGCTGATCAAGGCGCCTTCGGGCGTTTCCACAACATCGAAAGCGCCTTTGATTGTTGCGTTCAATTCGTTCCCGAATTTCGTTTCTATTTCGGCCTTCAGCGCCTTGGCCTCTTCAGCGTGCCCCGGGGCGCTCTTGACCGGAATTTGTGCCTTTTCGCTCTTTTCGGCATCATTTTGCCTGGATTTCTTCTGGGCAAATGGATCGGAAAACTCCTCGTTCCCTTGCGTTTTTTCAGCCTCCTTGATCTGACCGGACGCCGTTTCGTTTTCCTGTGCATTCCTGCGAATGGCTTGCGCAACCGCAGCCCCGGGATCGTCCCGGACTTCGGCGGCCTTTTGCTTTTCCGGCGGCGCATCCTGCCGTAGCGCCCCATCTGCGGAAGCGTCGAAATCGACTTCTCTTGGATCGTTCAGTCCCTTGCGGGCCGGTGTCGTGTCCGACAGTCGTATCGGATTGAAATAGCGCGCAAGCGAACTGCGTGTCTGCTTGGTTGTCGAATTGACGATCCACAAAACGAGAAAAAACGCCATCAAAGCAGTCATGAAATCGGCAAAAGCGACCTTCCAGACGCCGCCGTGATGCTCGTCGTGGTCGTCCCCGCCGCGCCTTCGTACAATGACGATTTCGCAATTTTTTTCAGGATCGGGCTGCGACATCGCAACGTTCCTCCGTTTCGGAAAGAAGGCGTCGAAGCCAGCTATCGAAATCAGCACGTATCGTCGTTGACCCGACCGACGCCTCGATAACCCGCCCGTCCAAAGTTTCGTACGTCGCCTTGATTCCCATTCCGCCAAGACAGTCCAGAACGAAAGCCTTTTCTTTGGCCGGTCCCGACAGGTTCACCACGATATCGGCCTCTGCGGGCATGATTTCCCGCAAGAGCGCCGCAAAGGCGCGCGCTATTCCAGCCCGTTGCCGTTCCTCGATGAAAGGAGCTATTGCATCGGCAAGGTCGCGTGAAATTCTTTGTTCGATCGCCGCACGCCCTTCCGCCGCCTCACGGCACAGACGCTCCTGGCATTCTTCGTTCCATCGACGCTGCTGCGCCTCCAGTTCGACCGCCGCTTCGGCGCGCGCCTTATCGAGCGCGGCGTGCGAACGCGCAGTCGCATCCTCGACGCCTCTTTCATAAGCTGCGCGCTCTGCATCCTGAATCGTCTGTTCGGGCAAGATCGTCGGCCTCGTTTCTCCAACGCTCCGCGCGCTGAAGTCGCCGAAATCCCGCAGATAGCGCGTCAAGACGCTCATTTATCCCTCACGCCTCGGCTCGCAGCCAGTCCTTGATGACCTGCGCGGCTTGCTTGTCATCCGTCTCGACCAGCATTTCCAGACGTTTTTGCGCACGTTTGCGCTGATTGGCGCCAAGCTCCATTAATTCGCGCGGGCTCGACGCCCCCTCGCCTTCAGCTCTTGGTCCGGCCAGTTCCGCCACTTCGGGCTCTGCCCCCTGCACATGCGCGCTCACTGGCGGACTGGCCGAACGCGACAAAACACGAAGCGCCACAAAACCGGCGATCGCCGCCGCAGCCAACACCGACAATGCGTTCAGGATCGAGCCGATCTGACGCGCGGCAATCGCCATGAACGTCGGCTCGCCCATAGGCGCCAGATCGCCGCCGCCGTCGATAAAGTCGATTGCCGATACCTTGATTGTATCGCCACGCTCCTTCGACAGTCCGACAGCCGTCGAGGCAAGCTCGATTACTTCGTTCATTCGCTTGTTGAAGGCGGCGTCGTCCTTGTCGCCTGCCTTTCCCGCGAGAGCCGCCTTGTTTATCAACACCGCAACGCTCATCCGTTCGATCGCGTAGCTTCCTCCCATGGTTTGAACGGATTTCGACGAAATTTCATAATTGGTCAGCTCCTCCTTCTTGTTGTTCTCCTCATTGGAAACCTTTCCATCGGCTTTCGGTTTGTCGCCGGGAATATTGCGCTCGACCGACGTGGCCGTTTGCCCCGTTGAATTCTGCGTGGTCTGATTTTCCTTGATGACGCGCACCGATCTTTCAACGCGCGACTCCGGATTGTAGATCGTCTCATTGACCTGACGTTTGTCGGTATTTATTCGCAGCGCAACGCTGACATTGAAGTTTCGTGCGCCGACGATCGGCGTCAACGTCTGACGGATATTGTCTTGCAGAGCGTCCGACACGCTTTTTTCGAGCGACATCGCCTGAAGCGGCGCTGCGGTCTCCGCTTCGCCGCCGGATGCCAGCACCGTTCCGTCCGAACTCAGAACCGTAACTGCCTCGACTGTCAATCCGGGCGTCGCGGCCGCCACGAGACGCCTTATCGCCTGTGCAAGATTTTTTTCCGCCGACGTTGACAGCCGCACGACGACAGATGCGGTTGCGGCCTGTTTGGCGCGCCGAAACCCACCCTCTTCCGCCGGCGCTATATGCACGCGCGCGGCGCGAACGCCCTGCATGGACTGAATACTGCGCGCCAGCTCGCCTTCCAGCGCGCGCACCCGCGTCATCTCCTGCATAAAGGAGGTAAGGCCGAGCGAACCCATTTTATCGAACAATTCGTAACCGGCGCTGCCACTGCGCGGCAATCCGCGATCGGCCAGTATCATGCGCGCCCGCGACGCCTGACCGTACTCGACCAGCAATGTCGCACCGTCCGATGAAACATCGAACGGAACATTCGCATCGCGCAATGCGCCGGTCACGCGCGCAAGATCCTGCGCATCAAGCCCGGTATAAAGGGTCTCGTAAGAAGGCCTGCTCGCCAGATAGCCCGCCAACCCGACGGCCAGAAAAACGCCCACGCCAATAAGACCGAGGCGCCAAAGCCGCTGCGGACCAAGATTGCCTATGGTCCGGATCAGCTTCTGCGCCTCGACAAGCACCGCCATAACAGCTCCCACGCAATTTGAACGAGCTTGGCCCGCCAATCTTGCGTGGGAGTTGCCGCACGAGCGATCTTAGCCGAACAATTTGAGAATCATCTGCGAGTTCTGATTGGCGATCGCCAGAGATTGCACGCCGAGCTGCTGTTGCGTTTGCAGGGCCTGCAATCGTGTCGATGCCTCGTTCATATCGGCGTCCACCAATGCGCTCACGCCATTGGTGAGAGCATCCGACATCGCCGAAACGAAGTTCTGCTGCATCGAAATTCTTATCTGCGTGGCGCCGACTTTGGACGCATAATCCTGCAACGCAGCAAGAGTTTTGTCGGCATCGGCGATATAGGTGTCGAGCTCGGCGCTGGTGGTCGTTGAGGAAACGGCCAAACTCGTAAAATTGGTGTCGGTGCCGACCGCAGAACCCGTTCCGCCTTCCAGAATGCCGATGCCCGCCGTCACGCCGACTCCCGTGCCGGTCAATGCGGTGGTCGTCATCGAAATCTTGCCGACAGACGTTGCCCCGGACGCATCGCGGTCGAAAGATGAAACAACGTCCACCGTCGTTTCCGATCCGTCGAACATGTTGACGCCGGAATAGGTCGAAGAACTGACGATGGAGGTCAATTGCTTGGCGGCCTGAGTAATATCCGTCCCGATCTTGTCGAGGTCAGACCCAGGCTGTTTTGCCGTCACCAGATCGTTCTTGATCTGGTTCATCACCGAAATCACATTGTTGATCACCGAGTTGCCAAAGCCCAGCATGGACGCACTCTGCGCCAACGACGTCTTGACCGCGCCAAGCGCGCCATTGTCGGATTTCATCGTCGAGGCCATCGACCAATAAGATGTGTTATCGGCGGAGGTCGCGACTTTCAGACCAGTCGAAATCTGGTTCTGCGTGTTCTGGAGATTCTTCTGCGTCGCCGCAAGATTCTGAAGCGCGGTCAGAGCGGATGCATTTGTGAGAATACTAGACATACAGGCGTCCCTTTGAAAATTACGTTACGCTGGGGGACATGCCGTATTGATCGGCTTGACAGCGCGGCTTCATGCGCATGGCGTTATCGTCGATCGGCGCCAATCTGTCGTCTCGTCTGCTTCTAACAACCAGACGTTGCGTTTTTCTTAATCGCTCCCCCGAGCTCACGAATAGGATCTAACAAGCCCTCCTATCAGGAGACTCCAGCCGTCGATAAGAACAAAGAACAGCACCTTCACCGGCAGGCCGATCACGGAAGGCGGCAGCATCATCATCCCCATGGACATGGTGATTGTCGCAACGATGAGATCGATGACCAGAAATGGCAGCGCAATAAGAAAACCGATTTCAAATCCACGACGCAACTCGGACATCATGAATGCCGGAACAAGAATCGCGAGACCGACAACCGTCTCATCTGCGCCCCCGGACTTTTCCCGTCTCAGGTTTTGCAAGAGTCTGACATCGGCCTCGCGCACGTTTGCGGCCATGAATTCACGAAACGGCGCAATGATGCGCTCGGCCGCCTCCTTTTCGTTTATCTTTTGCTCGACAAGCGGTTGCACCCCCTCATTCCACGCTTTCTCGAATGTAGAGGACATGACGAATATCGTGAGAAACATCGCCAGACTGACCAGAACAATGTTTCCTGGCGTGCTCTGCAAACCAAGGCCCGAGCGAAGAAAAGACAAGGCAATGACAAAGCGCGTGAAACTCGTCGTCATAACGAGCAGGCTCGGCGCAATCGACAGGATCGTCAGAACCGCGACAAGCTGAACGATTCTTCCAGATAATGGGCCATTTGGCTTTACGTCGGAAAAATCGAGCGTCTGAGCGCTCGCCATCGACGCATAACCAGCCAGCGCAACGGCGACCAGCGCAAGAAGCAGCTTGTGTCGCAACCTCATTGGACGACCAATGTCTGGATGAGTACGGATTCGACGTCTTTTCCGATTCGAAATCGTGCGCGATCGAGCAAGTCTTCCCGCAACCGCCGCAGACCGTTTACGCCTTCTACCTGTTGCGCCGAGAGCGTTCGGAAAAAATCCGCGCAATCGGAAACAAACTCCGCAATCCTCTGCTCCAGCTTCGGGTCGGCAGGACCGCCAACGATCAGCGCAAGCTCCATACGCACCCAGGCGCCGGCGGGCGCCGAAAGATTAGTCACGATCGGCTTGAGTTCGCGCAGCGTCTTTCCGGCATGCGCGGGCGCATGATTTGATTTTTCCGTTGCTCCCACCTCCTTATGCGCGCTCTCGCTTTGCCCCATCTTCCCCCCCCACCAGCCCGACGCTCCGCCGAGCGTCAAAGCAATGGCGGACACAACAAACATGACGACTGGCTTTTTCATTCAACATGCCCGCTATGCATCAAAACGGCCTGACGATATCGACAATCTGGTGCACGAGCGCCGGTTGCTGGACTTCGCTGAGGCGCCCTCTTCCGCCATATGAAATGCGCGCTTCCGCAACCTTGTCATAAGTAATTACGTTGTCTCTGCTGACATCGCGCGGCCGAACAATTCCCGATACCGTCAATTCACGAAGCTCGTTGTTCACGCGGATTTCCTGCGAACCGCTGACAAGCAGGTTTCCGTTAGGCAACAATTCCGTGACGATCGCAGCAACCGATAATTGTATCTTCTCAGATCTCCCGATATTCCCCTGTCCTTTCGAAGATGAAAGCGTCGTCACATGCGCGCCGCCATCCGCCTTGCCGCGCAGGATCGGTATGGAAAGCGCCGTATCGAAATCGCTTTTGAAAAGCGCCTCGCTCGACCTGTCCGAGGAGTTTCCGAGTATGGCGCTATCGTTGATCGCGATAACGACCGTGATGAGATCTCCGATACGCGCCGCCCGCGCATCCCGGAAAAGGTCGCCGCCACGCTCATCCCACAACGAGCGTTGCGGACCGGAATAGGTCGCTCGCGAATCCGAAATCTGTTGAAAATCGGCATTGGCGTTGAGGCCGGACCCGACCGCCGTCATACGCGGCGCCCGGCCGATATCACGTGGATTTACAGCGCACCCCGCAACGAACACGGCAATCCAGATGACGACAATCTCTTTCACGATCCGCTTTTCTCGCGTGTTGGAACCGCGCCCTGACTTCGCATGGCGTTATCGGCCAGGCGCGCGGCGCGACCAGCCTCCATCTCGTTTAGAATGGCGCTCGCCACGCGCGGTTTCAGATTGCCGAGAATGCTTGCAGCAGAATCCTCGTTCATGACGGCCAATTGTTGCGCAGCGACATCCGGTTTCATTTTAGCAAAGACATCGATCAGGTTTTCGCGCGCCGCCGCCTGCATCGCCTCGCGTTTTTCAACCCATGCGCGCGCCTCTCGGGCAATGCGCGAAAGCTCGGATGATTTTTTATCCACCTCTTTTTCAAGTTCGCGCAATTGTCTGCTCTGCCAGGCGACACGCGCCTCGGCTGCGTTGGTGGAATTGTTGGAGCAATAGGTTTTCGCCAGGGCGGCAAGTTCGGCCTGATCGGTTCGAGATGGCGCGGTTTTCGTCTCCTTGCTTCCTGCTTCATTGCTTTCCGTCTTCTCCTGCGGAGAAACAGGCGGAGAACTTGTTTCGGGTTTTCGCTCGATACCAGGATCGTCTTTCCGAATATTTTCTGCCTTTGCCGGCGCATTGGAAACGCTGACGCCCGGCCGCGCCGCGCTTTTTCGTCCGGATCGGGCCTTTGCGGACGCAGATCGCGCCTTTCGTTGCGCGTGCGGTTTCCGGCTCTGCGCTTTCGTGCCCGCAGCATGCCGTCTTTCAGTCGCGGCGGGCTTTCCGGAACTGGCGCCTCCTGCGGTTCTGGTCTGCGCATCCGCCGGCGTTCCCAGAAAGATCGCCGCAATCACCGCAACCGCCAGAAGGAGCGCAAACCGTTCCCTATCAATTCTGTCGCGATAAAAGTGCACGGACGCAGTCGCTCCCATTCGCTCGAGACAACGTCCCCGGCAAGCCTTGCGCCACACTGACCTATTGCGAGACAATCTCTGCCTGCAATGCGCCGGCCGTCTTGATCGCCTGCAAGATCGAAATGATTCCGGCTGGCTTCAAACCGATCTGGTTCAGACCGCGAATAAGCGATTTAAGGCTTGCGCCAGTCAGCACCGCCAATTGCCCTCCGTCCTGGCCCACGGAAATCGCGGTATCGCTGGTGACAACGGTTTTCCCCTGCGACATCGCGTTTGGCTGGGAAACATTCGGCGTCTCGGTAATGCGAACCGAAAGTGCGCCATGCGTGACAGCCACGGTCGATATCTGTACGTCGGCCCCGATAACGACGGTGCCGGAACGCGAGTCGATTACTATTCGCGCCGGCAGATCCGGATCGACCAGCAATTCGCCGATGTCGGCGATCAGTCTGGAGGACGAAATTCTCGACGGTTTCAGAATTTCGATAGCTCTATTGTCGCGCTCCTGCGCCACCCGCATCGCAAATTTTGACTTTGAATAGGCGTTTATCGCATCGGCAATTTTGACGGCTGTCCTGAAGTCCGCGTTGCGCAATTCCAGAACTATGTTCGCATCTTCGCCGTTCTGCTTCGGCAATTCCCGTTCCACCACGCCCCCATTGGGAATACGTCCGGCGGTCGGAACGCCCTGCGTCACCGTTTCCGATCGACCGGCCTCCGAAAATCCCGCCACCGAAACCGGCCCCTGCGCAGAAACATGCACAACGCCATTCGGCCCCATCAACGGGGTCATGATCAGCGTCCCCCCGACCAGAGATGTCGCATCGCCCAAAGAGGATACCGAAACGTCAACGCGCGTTCCGATCGCGGAATAGGGAGGAATATCGCTTGAAACGATAACCGCCGCGACATTTCTCGTGCGCATCGTCCCGCTTTTGACGGCGATGCCCATGCGATCGAGCATCGATTGCATGGATTGTTCCGTGAATACGGAATTTCGGAGAGAATCTCCGGTGCCGTTCAAACCGACGACGAGCCCATAGCCAACGAGTTGATTGTCGCGCAGCCCGCGCACGGTCGTAATGTCCTTAATTCTGACTTTCCCCGCGACCTCGCCCGAATACAGACAAAGCGCGATCATACAGATAATGCGCCACATCACCGCCCCACCAAAACGGTTCCCGTAGCCGTCACGGTTCCCGTCACGACCAACCCGCTTTCCACATTCCGGACACGGATAGGATCGCCCGTGCGCGCCGCCTGCAAGGCAAGCCCCGATGCGCTGATGCTGATGCCGGGCCGTTCGTAGATCAGTTGAACCGGATTGCCGTTGCCGATCGTATAAGGATCCTCGACCGAAGCGGCCCCGATCGGCTTGCCGGCGAACAGGGTCCGCTTCGCCGTACGCCCGATCAGATCGCCACGTATCCTGATGACCTGGCTGTCGTCGCGCAATTCAAAGACCGCCTCGCTCAGCATGCTATCGCGAATGGTCTCGCCCGGATATATCGTCACATAGGGCACGGGAATCGTCGCCTCGCGCGCAGCAGCCGCATGCGCAAGAAAAAAAATACAGAGAAAAGCCCCTTTTATCCGCACCGGCAGACTACCTCATATTCTTAGAAATCGTGGTCGCCATATCGTCGACGGCCTGTATGACCTTGGAATTCATTTCATAGGCGCGCTGCGCCGAAATCAGATCGGTGATTTCCTTCACGGGATCGACATTGGAGCTTTCGAGATATCCCTGACTGATGACGCCAAAACCCGGATCCCCCGGCGCCCCGTTCACCGCCGCCCCGGATGCTGCGGTCTCGCGGAACAGATTGCTTCCCAGGGGCTCGAGACCCGCCTCGTTGGTGAACGTGGCGATCGTCAATTGTCCGATCTGCTGCGGCGCCGCCTGTCCCGCGACGTTCGCGGTGACGAGACCCGATTGACTGATATTTATTGCGGTTGCATTTTGCGGCGCCTGTATTGCAGGGATCAGCGCATAACCGTCCGCAGTCACGACCTGCCCCTGCGCATTGGTGCTGAACGACCCGTCGCGGGTGTAAATCGTCTGCCCGTCGCCACCCTGGATCTGAAACCATCCGCGCCCGTTGATGGCGAAATCGAACTTGTTTCCCGTGCTTGTCAGGGCGCCTTGAATATTCAGGTTTCGGACGGCTGCGGTACGAACCCCCAGCCCGATCTGCACGCCTTCGGGAATCGTAGCGTCGCGCCCCCGATTGGACACGCCCTGCAGACGCTCGGCCTGATAGAGCAGGTCGGTAAATTCCGCGCGCGCCCGCTTGAAACCTGTCGTATTGATGTTGGCGATATTATTCGCGATCACCTCCACGTTAAGTTGCTGAGCGCTCATTCCCGTCGCTGCAATCGTCAGAGCACGCATTTCGACACCTCAGATCGCCATCCGGCTGATTTCTTGCAGAGCGGCGACCGTCTTGTCGCGTAACGAAAGCGCCACCTGCAAATTCTGCTCGGCATACATGAGCTTTTCGACAACTTCGCGTGTCGAGGCCTGCCCGTGAAATGCGGCGACGCCGGTTTTTTCAGCGGCCGCGATCGATTGCGACGCAGAAGCCGCGACTTCGGACAGAACGTTAGCGAAATCCACGCCAGCCTTCGCCTGCGTCGCCGCCCCGGGACCGGACTTGTCTGTCTGAAACGCCGCACGGGCGAGCCCATCCGCCAATCCAAGGCCAAGCGCTAAAGGAACCATTCGAGCCTCACGTTTTCAAAATGTCGAGCGTCATGGAAAACAGATCCCGCGCCTGTCGTATGATTTGCAGGCTGGCTTGATAGCCGTGATTGGCCTCGCGCATATCCGCAAGTTCGAGAACCGGATCGACATTCGGCATCAAGACCTCGCCCTTGGCGTTTGCCGCGGGGTTGCCGGGGTCGCGCACGACGCGAAGAGGGCCGTCGTCCCGGCCGATCTTCTTGATCGCAACAAAACTCGCATGTTCCTCGCGTGAAACCTGCTCGCCAAACGTAACGGTTTTACGCCTGTAGGGCTCGCTATCGGGCGAGTTGGCCGATGTTTGCGCATTCGCGATATTTTCCGAGACGACGCGCATCCGGATCGCTTGCGCCTGAAGCGCCGACCCCGCCACGCGAATGGACGTCTGTAACGGATCGATCACGCCTCACCCCTTCGTCGCTGAAAGCATCAGCCGATGCAAAGCCTTCACGACGCTCGTGTTGAGCGCATAACCCTGTCGCACCTCGGTGGCCGCCAGCAATTGCTGATCCAGAGATACATTATTGCCGGAATACGACACTTCCGCCGCCTTCGTATAACGCTTGCCGATCGGCCGCGCTTCCTCGTCGGCCAGTCGAAAATGACTGGCGCTGGTGGCGGTCATGCCCAGACTGGTGCGCTCCAGCGCTTCCGAAAATCCCTTAACATCGACAGCGCGGTAACCGGGCGACGCCGCATGCGCGACATTTTCCGCAATGACGCGCTGGCGCGCCATCAACCATTGCGCCTGGCGTTGTGCGACTTGGAAAATTCCGGCATCCGGCACGATTTCCTCCATGACCTTCGGATGATTACGCGCACGGCCTTGCATCAGGCTTGCGTCAGCGCGGAGGAGGCGTCGCCGCGTCGCGCTTTGAAAGAAAGTTCACGATCTCGGCCACGGCCTTGTAAAACTCGGGCGGAATCAATTGCCCGACTTCCACCGCGCGATAGAGCGCGCGCGCCAGCTCGGGTTGCTCCACAACGGGAATTTCACGTCTCTCTGCCTCTCCGCGAATTTTGAGTGCGATCAGCTCCTGTCCCTTCGCCACAACGACAGGCGCTCCGCCCTCTTCCCGGACATAACGCAGCGCAACGGCATAATGCGTCGGATTTGCAACCACCATCGTCGCCGACGACACCTCCGTCAGCATGCGCCGGCGCGCCCGGTCGAGCGCAAGCGACCGCAAGCGCATCTTGACCATGGGATCGCCCTCGGCCTGTTTGATTTCATCCTTCACTTCCTGCCGGGTCATCCGAAGCTCCTTGCGCCAGGAAAGGCGGGACATCACGAGATCGAAGATTGCAAAGCAGGCCAGAACGCCCGCAACAGACAGCGTAACGTTCTCCATGGCCGCCAATGCGACGGCGCCGATCGCCGCCGGCTCGCGCGATGCGCCATCCGTGATTTCAACCCAGGCCTTGCCGAAGGCGAAGCCGGCCGCTGCAAAGGCCAGACAATTCTTGAGCATCAGCTTGAAAAACGCCGCCCACCCTTTCTTGCCGAAAATCCGGCCTACGCCCTTGACCGGATTGAGGCGCGCGCCATCGACCTTCAGTCTTTTCCACACGACGCGCGGGCGCTGCGTCGCCCCCCCCAGAACAAGCGAAATCAGAAAACAGGCGGCAAGGATCGCAAACCAGGGCGCGCTAAGCGCAAGAATAATCGTTTGCAAGACGCCCATCGCGTCGGCCCCGGCTATAATGCGAATATCCCAGCTTCGGTCGAGCAAAACGCCCAGGGTCGCCACATGGGCGTTTGAAACAAAATGGCGTATCGCAACCAGAGCCGCATAAACGCCGCAAACAGACCCAAGCAGCGACAGATCGTGCGCAATAGGCGTATTTCCGCGCTCGATGGCGTCGGAAATCTTCTTCTCGCTTGCTTCCTGATCGCGGCTTTCCGGATCTGTTTCGTCCGACATCCGTCCGCCTATTGCGTTTCGGACGCAGCCGTTGGCAAGCTTATCGTCCCGGAAGCAGACAGCCGGAGCGCCGCCTCGACGACCATGCGACGCGCTGCCGCAATCTCGCGCTGTGGCGCAGGCGCCCCGCTCGCCAGTTCCGATTCAACCATGCGCCGCGCCCGCCCGCCAAGGCTGCTGAGCGCCGCTTCGACAACGTCCGCCGGCGCGCCCTTGAGCGCCAGAATAACGCGCTCTGTCGCCAGACCGTCGAACAGAATCACACGGTCCTCCTGCGACAATGCAGTCAATTCATCGAACTTGAAGACCAGCGCGCGAACCTCCCGGGCCTGGTCGGGCGCGACTGCGGACAGATAGGCGACAACAGTGTCTGCCGCCGTTCCGTCCAACCGATTGACAATATCGGCGATGCGCTTTCGTGATTCCTCGCCCCCCTGCCCCTTTCCCATCTCGCCGAGCGCAGAAACGATCCCTTCTTCGAGAAGCCGGGATGCAAGCGTCCCGACAGGCTTCGATAAAAGCATCCGCGCTACAATTTTTGCACGCCGCTCATCTTCGAGGCGTTCCAGAATGCCTGCCGCACGCTCAACGCCCAACCTGTTCAGAATTTCACCCGCAACAAAACTGGTTTCCCCGGCCAGCAATTCCGTCAACGCCTCCTCTGGAAGATCGGCCAGCTTTTCCCAGACGCTGATCTGCGGCTCCGTGCTTTCGCCATGTACGATACGGGCAAGCTCCTGCGGCTCGATCGCATCGGAGAACAATTGCTGCGCTTCCGAGAAAGTGCCGACAACGTCCGGCCCCTCGACGAATTCCTGAACGAATTCGTCGATCATCGCATCGAGCGATGCCCGGTCAACTATGCCAAGCGTTCCGGCAGCGCGTGCAATTTCACGCACCTCGTCTTTGTCGAGATGGCGTAAGATAGCAGGCGCCGCCTCCTTGCCCAGAACGATAAACAAAGCCGCAGCGCGCTGCGGCCCGGTCAGTTTTCGACGATCGCCTCCCCTTCTGCGTTCGATTTCGTTCATCGCTGCAAATCGCTCGTTCAGAATTTCCCGACCAGTTCCACGATCTTGAGCACAAACCGCGGCGTCGGCTCATCGGTCACGGCTATCTCGCCACGACAGATCACACGATCGTTGATCATTAGATCCACAGCCTGTCCCAATTTGCGGTCCAGCGTCACCAGCCCCCCGGGGCGAAGCCTCGCAACGTCCCGCACAGGCATGACGGCGCGTCCAAGCACGACCTGCAATTTCAAGGGAATTGCGTCTATACTCGTAACGATGTCGTCGCCAGCCGCCTTCTCCCCGGAGCCTGATGCGTTGTCGGCTTCCGATACGTTCTCGGTTTCCAATGCCTGCGTTTGCTCCGTCATAAGTGGCTCTCCACGGAAGGTTTCAGCTCTTCAAGCAGACGCAGCGCAAAAAAATCGTCGTTTCTCGCTATTTCGCACCAGAACAGCATATGCCCGCCAATATCGAGGCGCGCCATGGAATTCGGCGTAGATTCCAGTTGCACGACCGTGCCAACCTGCCACGTCTTGATCTCCGCAAATGTCGCGTCGCGATCCAGTATCGTCGAAGTCAGCAGCACAACGGCCCGGCCGATTTCATCTTCATATGCTCTATATCCATCGCTTGCTTGCGGACCTGCGTCGGGCTCGACATTGCCTGGCTCGGCGACAATGAAACCGAAGTCGGCAGCGCTCATTTCAAATTCAGCGCGAACGGCGCAGGGCTCTATCGTCACCTCGATCTTTCGCGTGATGACCGCAGGCTCCTCTCCGGATATCGCCGGCTTTGGCGTCGATATTTCCGGACGTCGGACAAGTTCTGCTCCACAGACCAGAGACGCCGCCTCGCAGAATTTATCCAGAAACACGTCGACGATACGCCGTGCAATGTGATCCGTAATCCGCCCGAACGCCGCTTCGTTCGGATCTTTGGCCGCCTCGGCGCCTGCGCCAAACAACGCGGCGGCAAACCACACAGCTTCGCATTGCCGTACCCGGCACGTCACAGGCCATTCCAGTTTTTCGATCGCCGCTTCCACAACGATCGTCTCGTCATCTTCGACGCCGCCTGGACAGGCTACGCCCTCCTCAAGATGTTCTTCGGCAAACTCCCGCAGCAAGCGCGCCGCCTGTCTTTCCAATAGACCCCCATCACGTCGCCCCGCGCCCTTTGCGGCAAGACGACCGGGCGTCCACGGCTTGAGATTGATTTGCCTGTCCAGCCGAAATCCAGCGGCGCCCGTCTCTTTCATGCCGCCTCCGCCGCACGCCCGCCGCCCGACGAGACTTCGATTTCAACATCGTCGATCGACGGCCTCTCCTTCGAGGGAATCGTCTTGCGCCCGTGCTCCACCGCGATTTGCGGCAATGCGCCGTTCATGAAGGCAAGCAACGATTGCTTGACGATGACATAGACGCGAACCTGCTTTTCGCGCGTTGTCTTTATTTTTGCGCCGAGCGGTGTGACAATGCCGTAAGAGATGAAAATTCCAGCAAAAGTTCCAACCAGCGCCGCGCCAATCAGGCCGCCAAGCATTTCCGGGGACTGGTCGAGCGCCCCCATGGCCTTGATGACGCCAAGCACGGCCGCAACGATGCCAAGCGCGGGCAGGGCTTCCGAGACGGCCGTCAAAGCCTGGTAGGGCTTCAACTTGTCTTTCGAGATCGTGTGCAATTCCTCGTCCATCAACGCCTCGATCTCGTGCGTTCGCGCATTGCCGATGATGATCAGCCGGCAATAATCGCAGATGAATGCGGTGAGATCCTTGTTGGCGAGAATTTTTGGAAAGCCAAGAAAGATCGGAGATTCCGCGGGATTGTCGACATGCTTTTCGGCTTCCGCGCGCGACTTCGTTCTCAACTCCCGCATGAGCCCCGCAAGAATGCCGAGCACATCGAGATAGTCCCTTGGCTTCGGTTGGCGATCCAGAATGGCCTCCACAACGGCTGCGCCCGTGTCGCGTATCGTTTTCATCGTATTGGCGATGATGAAAGTGCCGAAGGCCGATCCGCCGATGATGACGAATTCCCAGGGCTGCCAGATGACGATGAGATGGCCGCCGAGCGCGGCGAATCCTCCAAGAATCGACCCGAGAGCCACAACAAGGCCGATAACGAAATTCAAGACGTATTCTCCAAAGGTAAATCGCCACGAACTTGAACGATCGAAACTTACGTCAAACTGGATTTCGCCTTGCAAGCCTCGCACAAGTCGCGACGCGCAACGCTGGACGTTCATTTTCGCGTGCCTGGAGACGAGATCTGTCAAACGCGCTCTACATCGATGCGGCGGCCCAGCTCGCCTTGACGAAAAGAATGGAATCCCTGGCCTTCAACCTGGCAAACGCAAATACCGCCGGTTTCCTGGCGGAGGGGTTGAAATTCGATTCGATTCTGTCGACGACCGGCGGCGCCAATGTCGCTTTCCCCAACGCTGGCGCCGACTATATTTCGTTGACGCGCGGCGGCGTTCATCGAACGGGAAATCCGTTGGATATCGCCGTTCGTGGCGATGCCTGGCTTTCGGTCATGACGCCATCTGGCCCCGCCTATACGCGCGACGGCCGCATGCAGATCGGCTCCGACGGCGAAGTCCGCTCGATCAACGGTTATCCATATCTGGACGCCGGCGGCGCGCCGCTGGCGGTCGATTCCGCAGGCGGCGAAGTCTCCATCTCCTCCGATGGCGCAATCAGCCAGCGCGGAAAACTGGTTGGCGCGCTTGGCGTCTTTTCGCTTGACGCAACGGCCAGGCTGACACGTTACGACAATTCGTCGGTCTTCTCGGACCGCGAGGCGACGCCGGTCGCCAATTTCTTGAGAGCCGGCGTCATGCAAGGTTTTCTTGAGCAGAGCAATGTCAATCCGCTGACCGAGCTTACGCGCCTGATCGAGATTCAAAGAAACTTCGATCACATATCCGCCTGCATGAGCATGACCGACAATGCGCAGCAGGATTCCATACGTTCTCTGGGCGCTCAAACATGAATTCGGCAGCGCCCTCGCAAAGTCCGCTCGCGCATCTGTCGCGGCTTGCGCATGACTTCGATCCTGGGCGCGACGCCGTTTTCATCGGCGGCGCGATTACGGAGGTCGCATCCGGCTATAGCCGCCTTTCCGGGCTCGGCCGGCACGCAACGATAAACGACATACTCGTAGACCCCCACAGCGACCGTCCGCGCGCAGAGGTCGTGCAGGTCAACGCGAAAAGCGTGCTCGTTGCGCCCTATCAGGTGGATACGCCGCTCGAACTCGGCGCCCGCCTGTTGCGGCGCGGCCCGCTGACATTGGCGCCCAGCCGCGAATGGATCGGGCGCGTGGTGAACGCTTTCGGCAGTCCCGTCGACGGCCTGGGCCCACTCCCGGCGGGCGAGAGAACGGTACTCGTCAATACCGGCCCGCCGGCTGCCCTGCAACGCCGCCTGATCGAAAAGCCGCTGCCGACCGGCGTCAAGACGATCGACATTTTTACGCCGCTCTGCATCGGCCAGCGCATGGGCGTTTTTGCAGGTTCCGGCGTCGGAAAGACGACGCTTCTGAGCATGCTCGCCGCCGCCGACAGTTTCGATATCGCAATCATCGGCCTGATCGGCGAACGCGGGCGCGAGGTCCGGGAATTTGTCGAACACGCATTCAACGCGCATCGCCGCAAGACAATTCTCGTCGCCGCCACCAGCGACGAAAGTCCTTTGCTCCGACGCATGGCCGCGCGTTCGACAATGGCGATAGCCGAGTATTTTCGAGACCAGGGCCAATCCGTTCTGGTCATTCTGGATTCGGTGACGCGATTTGCGCTTGCCTGCCGAGAGATCGCCATCGCATCGGGCGAACCGCCCGTATCGCGCGGATTTCCGCCGAGCGTCTTTACCGATCTCCCGCGGTTGCTCGAGCGCGCAGGCCCAGGCCCGCAGGGTGCAGGCGACATTACCGCCATTTTTTCGGTTCTCGTCGATGGCGACGACCACAACGATCCCATAGCCGACGCAGTGCGTGGCATCCTCGACGGCCATATCGTGCTCGACCGCACGATCGCCGCGCAAGGGCGTTATCCGGCCATAGACATACCGCTTTCCCTGTCCCGTCTCACGCACCTTGCGCTTTCTCCGGAACGTCGTGCGCTTTCTGTAAAACTGCGCGCCATGATCGCGCGCTTCGAGGAGGCGCGCGATCTGCGCGCGATGGGCGGGTATCAGGCCGGGCTCGATGCGGAACTCGACGCAGCGGTCGCCATCGTCCCGCTCCTCTATGCAAACCTGGCCCAATCCGCCGACGACCCGCCCTGTCCGGATTCGTTCAAGGAAGTCACCGAGGCCCTGAAGCGCCAAACCGCCGCCGCAGCCTAGGTCGGTCCAAAATGAGCCAGCCTCCGTCCGCCGGCCCTGCAACGACACCTGCAGAACGCTCGAATTCCTTCGATGTCATGTTTGCTTCCGGCATCGTGCTCATCCTGTCGATTTTCTTTCTTCCCACTCCGCCCATACTGATCGATATTGGCCTTGCATTATCGATCGCGATTTCCGTTCTGATTCTCATGGTCGCGTTGTGGATCGAAAAGCCGCTGGAGTTTTCGGCCTTTCCGACGATTCTTCTCGTCTCCACCATGTTGCGTCTGTCGCTTAATATCGCCACGACACGCCTTATCCTGTCGCATGGATCGGAGGGCATATCCGCTGCCGGCTGGGTGATCGGTGGTTTCGCCCGATTGGTGATGAGCGGCGATTTCGTCATCGGCATCGTCGTCTTCACCATCCTGATCACCGTGAATTTTCTCGTCATCACCAAAGGCGCGACCCGCATTGCCGAAGTCGGCGCGCGCTTCACGCTCGACGCCATACCCGGCAAGCAAATGGCGATAGACGCCGATCTTTCCGCCGGCCTGATCGACGACAAGCAGGCCCAGACGCGCCGGCGCGAACTCGAGGAGGAAAGCGCCTTCTTCGGCTCCATGGACGGCGCCTCGAAATTCGTGCGCGGCGACGCCATCGCCGGCCTCATCATTCTTGCCGTCAACATATTCGGCGGCATCATCATCGGCATCACCCGTCATGGCATGACGCCTGCGGACGCGGTCAATATTTTCACCAAACTGTCGGTCGGCGACGGTCTCGTTTCCCAGATCCCTGCGCTTATCGTCTCTCTGGCGGCAGGCCTTCTCGTTTCCAAAGGCGGCACGCGCGGCTCGGCCGATCAGGCTGTCGTCGGCCAGCTCACGCGCCATCCGCGCGCGCTCTATCTGGCTGGCGGCCTGATGGGCGTTCTGGCGCTCATTCCGGGCCTGCCTTTCATGCCATTTGCGCTTCTTGGCGGGTGCCTGGCTTTTACCGCCTTTTCCATTCCCCGCCATTTCGCGCGGCTGTCAGCGGCCGAGCATGCAAAAAACATCGAAACGGAACAATTGGCGACAGAAGCCCAACGCGAGTCCATCCGCGAATATCTGCGCGCAACCGAAATTGAATTATGCGTCGGCCAGCATCTTGCCGCCCGGGTCATGCCGACATTCGACGAAATGTCGCATCGCGTCGCCAAGATGCGCCGGAAATTCGCACGCCGTTATGGCTTTGTCATTCCCGATATCAAGCTGACCAACGCCATAGAACTGTCGCCACGGTCCTATCAGGTGCGCATTCACGGCGCCGTCGTCGCCTCCGTCGAGATTTCCGTCGGCGACAGCCTCGTCATCTATGGCGATGGCCCCAAGCCGGATCTGATCGGCGAACAGACCCGCGAACCTGCGTTCGGCATGAACGCCATGTGGATCTCGCCCTCTTTCATCGCCGAAGCCAGACGCGCAGGCTTCGATCCCGTCGACAATATAGCTATTATCCTCACCCATCTCAGCGAAATCCTTCGCAGCCATCTCGCACAATTATTCTCCTACCGCGACATGCGCACGCTCCTGGACAACCTCGAACCCGAATACCGGACATTGCTCGACGAGATATGTCCGTCGCAGATTTCCTATTCCGGTCTTCAGGGCGTTTTCAAACTCCTTCTGGCCGAACGTATTTCGATCCGCAGCCTCAACCTCATTCTCGAAGCGATCGCCGAGATAATACCTTATTCGCGACGCATCGAGCAGATCGCGGAACATGTGCGCATTCGTATCGCGCCCCAGATATGCAACGAGATTCTCGTCGACGGAGTGTTGAGCGTCATGCGAACCGGCGCACGCTGGGATCAGGCGATTCATCAAGCGCTCAAACGCGACGCCAAAGGCGAGGTGATCGAATTCGACATTGACCCGAAACTCGTCGAGCAATTCCAGACCGAGACCGGCGCGGCCATCAAGCCGCATCTCGATCGCGGACAATTCCTCGCCCTGGTTACGACGCCGGAAGCGCGATCCTATGTGCGCATGATGATCGAGCGTCACTTTCCGAACACGCCGGTTCTTTCGACGCTCGAAATCGCGCGCGGCGTCGAAATCAAAACGCTCGGCGCCGTCTCATAATGCGGATCGACGAGACGACGCTTTTGACCGGTTTTGTAATTTTCTGCCGCATCGGCATGTGCCTGTCTTTCGCGCCCGGCCTGTCCAGCCCGCGCATACCCATGCGCGCGCGTCTTCTGGTCGCGATCGGTTTGACCGTCGCACTGTCGCCGATGCTCCTGCAAACACTGGAACCGCGCCCCAAGGACTTCACCGCAATACGGCTTTTCGCTCTTGTCGTTCAGGAAAGCGCCATAGGCGCGACCATCGGGATTATGGCGCGGCTCGTTTTTTCCTCGCTTGAAATGATGTTCACGGCGGCGGCTATGGCGATCGGGGCCAGTTCATCGTTTGCGCCACGGGTCGACGACGGCGAGAACATGCCCGAGTTTGCAGCCATCATCGTGTTCGCCATAACGACTTTGCTTTTCGTGACGAACCTGCACTGGGAAATTCTGCGCGCAGTCCTCGATTCCTATGCGGCTATGCCGCTTGGACGCCCCATTGCGCCGCAATTCGCGCTTTCCGCCATTGGCGATACGCTATCCTTTGGCCTGTCGGCGGCCTTTCGCCTGGCCGGCCCTTTTCTCGTCTTCGGCCTTGTCGCCAATTTCGCATTTGCCTTGGTCAACAAGATCACGCCGCAGATCGCCATTTATTTCGTGTCGACGCCGTTCATTCTGTTTGGCGGCCTTGTGCTGCTCCACATTCTCTGGAGCGACCTGGCCGTAAAATTCCTGAACGATTTTCGTCTATGGCTGGAGCGGATGTGACATATGCACGACCGTCACGGAAAACTGCTGCGCCTGGCGGAATTGTTCGATCTTGCAAAACGCCTCGCCGAAGTCCGCGTCGCCCGTCTTTTGGCGGACGAAGCCGTATTGGCGGAGCGGGAGAAAGACATTCTGACATCGCTCGGCAATGCCGTTCCCCAAGGATTGGCCTTGCAAGACCTTGGCCGCCGGCGATTGTCGGCAATCGCGGTCGAGCGCGCCGAATTACGCCGGCGCATCGAGGTCGAAACCGTGGAGCGCCAGACAGCCGAGCGCCGTTCGCGCGCTCTTGCGCGCGCTATAACGCGGCAAGACGCGGCGATCGAATCTCAGGCCAGCCGCCGCTTTCTCGAAGAATTACGCTCCGGCGGCGCGCCTTCGTCAGGTCCGGGCAAGTTTTAAGCCCCTATCATTCGAGCGTTCGGAGCGCTCAGGTGACAGCATTTCCAATCGACATCATCTCTGACGTTGCGGCAGCCGCCGATCCGCAACGCGCGGAGGCGACCCGCCGCCGGCTGGAAGCCCTGGGCGGGCAAAGCGCAAATGACTTCACCCGGCTTGTCGAGACGGCGGATCGCGTTCGATCGGGCCAGACGCGCGCGCCGGTTTTCGATCCGCCCGTGGTCAGCCAACGGCCAGCCCTGCGCCGACAGTCCCCTGAAAGCGCGCTTGCTTCCGCCTATCGCTCGCTTGGCGGCGTTCTTCTGCAAAAGACTTTCGAGACGATGCTTGCCGATCGCGGCGGCGCCATAGCCGCCAAAGGCTCGGCTGCATCCTTCTGGAAATCCATGTTGGCGCAGCAACTCGCCGACCGCGTATCGGATGCCGTGTTTTCCTCGCCCGGCGCTGGCGTTCGCGCCGCCATGCACACGCCGGACCGCCGGACAGACGTTGCAATGCCCACAAATCTGGACGCTTGAACATGCAGAACGCATATGCCGACACGCCAACCGGCGTTACAGAGGAGCCGCCGCGCGAAGGCCTGCTGTGCGCCATCCGTCGCGCGCAGGCGACCATCGACGACGAGACGAACGCGCTTTCGCACGGCGCTGTTTCGGATCACGGCGAGTTTCGTCATCGCAAGGATCTCTGTCTGCTCGACCTGTCGCGCCGCGCGCCCCTCTTCCTCCGCATCGCGCGCGATCCGGAGCTGGCCGCTGCTTTGCAGGCGCTCAAAGGAGCGATCGTCCGCAACCAGAAAGCCCTGCGCTGCCATGTCAACGCGGCCCGGCAAGTATCGGCGATCGTCATGAAAGCGATTGCAGAGGAGGATTCCGACCGTACCTATTCCGCCTATCCCATGCGCAGGGGTCCGCGCATTTGATCAAAGCCCTGCTTCTGGCGGTCTGGGCCTCGGTCCTCAGCCTCTCGGCCAATTACGCCGTCGCCTACTGGAAGGCGCATAATGCATCGCCTGCGGAGGCGAAGACGACGCATGCGCTGGAGCAGCGCAAAACGCGCATCATCAATGTGCCCATTCTCGCCGATGGCGCCGTTCAAGGCTACGTCGTCGCCCAATTCGCCTATACCGGCGACGCCGCCGCCCTGAAAGCCGCAAGCGTCGCCCCGGACGGCGTTCTTCTCGACGAAGCCTTTCGCCTGCTCTACGCCGACGAAAAAACCAACTTCCGCAAATTGCAGCGCGCCGATCTCGACAAGATCGTCAAGACGCTTCTGGCGCGCGTGACTGCGCGCGTGCCGCCGGAACTGGTGAAGGAAATCCTCGTGCAGGAACTGAATTACGTCGCCAATGACGAAATTCGCAAATGAATCTTTCCCGAATGAATCTTTCCCGAATGAAGCTTCAAGGCGGCAATTTCGATTCCATCGCGCGCAATGCAGGCGTTTTTTCGGGCGCAGCCGGCTGGGCGCTGCTGATCGCGCTTGCCCTTTCGCGCGCGCTTCTGGGTGCGCCCGCCGATAATGGCGCATTGGCGGCAAGTCTTGCGGTCGCCTTTGCGCTATTGCTGACCAGCGCGACCTTGGTGCTGCTGAACGCGCTGCGCGTCGGGTTCGGCGCGCTCGACGCCTTTTTCGCCGCAGCGCTGGCGCGCTCCGCGTTACGCCGCGAGGAGCCGCCGCAAACGTCGCCGCTTGCGCGCGCAGAGCACGAACACAAGGTCAGGCACGGCTACATCGGCGACAGGCCCTTCGTCGCCAACGACGATGGAACCGTCACCGTGGAAACCCTGCTGGGGCCTCGTCTGTTTCCCTCGCTGGCCGACGCTCAAGATTTTATCGGCGCCTGAGGCCGGCCTGCTTTGCAAGAGGTCAGACGCAGATCATTCGGCGGCGTCGAGCTTTGGCATGCCGAGGATCGCCTTTGTCTCGAGGAATTCGGCGAAGGCATGGTCGCCCCATTCGCGGCCGTTGCCGGACTGCTTGAAGCCGCCGAACGGCGCCATCATGTCGGGCCCTGCGCCATTGAGCGCCACCTGCCCTGCGCGCAGACGCG
>JBKDZW010000036.1:0-1715 GCA_047971685.1 Rhodoblastus sp. | reverse complement strand
GTGCGCAGGAAGGACGGCAGCGCCTCGGAATCGGCGTACATGAGATCGGCCAGCACGTAATATTCGTCCGGCTCCATCGCGGAGAATTCGAAACCGTAGATCGCCGTGTCGCCGACCCCCGTCTGGTGGACGAAGGTGAGCGGCAGCGTCTCGTCCTTGACGATTTGGCCGAGCGGGTCGATGGCGAGCCGACCCGCAGCGCCCGCCTCGAAGGCGAGAGCGGACAGTTCGATCGAGCCGCGCAGGGACACGCCGCCGGCCGACACGTCGTTGATCTTCACGCGAATGTTCTTGTCGCCGAACGTCAGCGTGCCCTCGCGCGTGACGACGAGGCGCGGATGACGATCGGGCTGCTTGCGTTCGGCCACGGCGCCGAGCGCGGCGCCTGCGATCATCATGTTGAACAGGTTCCAAAGGCCGACGACCAGCATCAGACTGTCGACGCCGGGTTCGAACAGATATCGATAGGCGGCCACGACGCCGGCGGTGAACAGCAGTCCGTAGATGGCGAAGAACGGCCAGGCGAGTTCGGACAGATGGTCCTGGTCCAGCGTCAGCCCCTTCGCGGTGACGTTGAACGTCGGCTTGCGCGGGCTCATCACCACCGACACGATCGCCTTGGCCAGGAATACGCCCTGCACATATTCGTACAGCTCCGACACCCACGGCCAGCGCACGCGGCCATACATGTAGTTCTGGAGCATGACGTTGACGATCATGTAGGTTGCCGTATAGGCGATCGCCTCGTTCAGGTTCGACACGAAAATCTTGATATCGAAGAAGATGTGCGTCAGCGGCGCGAACATGAAGATCATGCGCGGCACCGGGAAGAACCAGAAGGTCATGCTCGACAGATACGCGACGCGCTGAATGAACCTCAGACCCTTCTTCAGGGCCGGGTTCTTCAGGAGCAGAATCTGGAACATGCCCTGACACCAGCGCGATCTCTGGCCGATGAAGGACGTGAAGGTTTCCGGTTGCAGCCCCGCGATCAGGGGCTTGTCGACATAGACGCTGTTCCAGCCCTTGGAATGCAGTTCGAATGCGGTCTCGCAATCCTCGGTGATGGTGATGCCGGAGAATCCGCCGGTCGTCTCGAGCGCCGAGCGGCGCAGGAGCGCTGCCGAGCCGCAGAAGAACGATCCGTCCCACTTGTCGAGACCGCGCTGCGTGACGCCGTAGAACATTTCGTTCTCCGACGGCATCTCGTGGAAGGTGCGCAGATTTTTCTCGATCGGGTCGGGATTGAGGAAGACGTGCGGCGTCTGCACGAGAAAGGTCTTTGGATCCTTTGCGAAATAGCCGACGGTCTCACGCAGGAACGCCCGGAACGGCGCGTGATCGGCGTCGAACACCACGACGATGTCGCCCTTCACATGGCCGAGCGCATTGTTCATGTTGCCGGCCTTGGCGTGTTCGTTGCGCTTGCGCGTCAGATAAATGGCGCCCAGACGCGCGCAAAGCGCCTGCAAGGCGATACGCCGCTGGCGCGCGGCCTCGGCCCTGGCGGGATCGGGATCGTTGCATTTCTGATCGGTGCCGCCGTCGTCGAGCAGCCAGACGTTCAGCTTCTCGGCCGGATAGTCCATGGACTTGGCCGCCGCCACTGTCGTGGCGAGAATGTATTCATCCTCGTTGTAGGTGGGGATGAAGACGTCGACGACCGGCAGCTTGTCGTCGTCCTCGCGTTCGAGTCCCGGACGCACCAGCGGATC
>JBKDZW010000035.1:0-14441 GCA_047971685.1 Rhodoblastus sp. | reverse complement strand
GTCGACGTTGACCATGCCGTCTTTCGTCTGCGCGACGATATAGGTCTCGTGCACTTGCGCGCGCGCGGCGCCCAGCGGGGCCTGCACGGCGCCGGGGGCCGGCGCCTCGGCATGGGCGCGCGTATCGGCGCCAATCGTATCGGCGCCTATATCGAAAGCGGCCTGCCTCGCCTCGCCGAAGCCTTGAGGCGCGGCAGGCGAGACGCGCCAGTTCCAGCCGGCGTTCGAGGGCGCGCTCGTCCAGTCACGGCGCTGCGCCTGCGCCCAGTGCATCGTCTGGCCCGCGCCGCCGCCCTGCATGGCCGCGAGCGCGGACGCCGCAGCATCGGCTGCGCGATGGCGGGCGCCTGAAATCGCCGCCTTCAGCGCGCCGACGACGAGACCGCGCACGAGACCGGGATCGCGAAAGCGCACTTCGGCCTTGGCGGGATGGACGTTCACGTCCACTTCGCGCGGATCGCAATCGACATAGAGGGCAAGGGCCGCATGGCGGCCGGCCGGCAGAAAATCCGCATAGGCGCCGCGCACCGCGCCTGCGAACAATTTGTCGCGCACGGGACGGCCGTTGACGAAGACATATTGCATGGCCGCGCTCGCGCGGCTCCAGGTCGGCAGGCCGGCAAAGCCGGTGAGGCGAAAACCTTCCCGCTCGGCGTCGATGGAAACGGCGTTGTCGATGAAGTCGCGGCCGAGCACCTGCGCGACGCGCTCGGCAAAGCCTTTGGCGTCGCTGGTCGTGGCGCGGAAATCGAGCCGGCTCAGATGATCGCCCGAGAGGACGAAGGCCACGTCGTGATGGGCAAGCGCGATGCGTCGCACGATGTCGACGACGGCCTGAGCCTCCGCGCGCGGCGATTTCAGGAACTTGAGACGCGCGGGCGTGGCGGCGAAGAGATCGCGCACTTCCATGCGCGCGCCGCGCGGCCAGGACGAGGGCTGCACCTCATGCTTGACGCCCGCGTCCACGCGAATGGAATGGCCGTGGGCTGCATCCTTTTCGCGCGTGTCTATGGTCAATTGCGCGACCGAACCGATGGAAGGCAGCGCCTCGCCGCGAAAGCCGAGCGTGGCGATGGCGGAGAGATCCCCGTCGGGCAGTTTGGAGGTTGCGTGGCGCTCGACGGCGAGCGCAAGATCGTCCGCGCTCATGCCGGCGCCGTCGTCGATCACGCGGATGAGGCTGCGCCCGCCGTCCTCGATCGCGATCTCGATACGGCCGGCGCCAGCGTCGAGCGCGTTCTCGACCAGCTCCTTGACGGCGGACGCCGGGCGTTCGACGACCTCGCCGGCGGCGATCCGATCGACGGTCACGCGGTCGAGCAGGCGCACCGCCATCAGAGGACGCCTCCGGCATGCCGCGCTGTCATGGAATCGCTGAAATCCATAGGCGGGAACCTATCATGTTCGCGTTGCCGCTTCATGCCCGCCCCGCCATGATTAACGCGGCCCTAACGGACGCAGGCAATAGCCGCATTATTAATACAAACACGCAAATTTTGAGATTAACCGTGCATTTTGACCTTGGGGAAGGACGAGACGAGGCGCATTCTCGTCGGTATTCGTATCCGGAGTATTCCATGTCTTTTGTATTTAATCATTATAATCGTTCGATTATTGGTCGACTTGCCGGCGTCATGCGCGTCGCCAAACATAAATTCGAGGATATGATCTTTCACGCCCGGATCGAGACGCATGATTTCGGGGGGCGCCCGTTGCAGGTGACGATCGCCGACCGCACGGCCGCCGAATGGTATGGCGTCGACGCCGCCCGCCCGCGCGATTTCGATCTTCTGGCGGGCCGCGGCCTTGGCGCAGGCGGCCTTGTCTTCGACATCGGCGCGCATCAGGGCGTCGTCGCAATGATGCTCGCCAATGAAGTCGGCGAAAGCGGCAAGGTCGTCTGCATCGAGGCCGTCGCGCGCAATGCGGAGATCGCGCGCCACAACGCCGGGATAAACCGCTACGCCAATATCGAGGTGCTGCATGCAGCGATTGCGCGCGCCGATGCGCCGGTGCTGTTCAGCCAGAAGCGCAATGGCGAGGTGGCGCAGGCCGCCGGCGCCGGCGTCAAAAGCGTCGAAGGCCTGTCGATCGACACGCTGTCGGCCCGCTATGGCGCGCCCGGCCTCGTTTATCTCGATGTCGAGGGCTATGAACTCGAAGCCCTGAAGGGCGCGTCGAAAACGCTCGCATCAAACGCCTCCTGGCTCATCGAAACGCATGGCGACGCCGATCTCGGCAAGTTCGGCGCCTGCAACGCCGATGTCGTGGCCGTCTTCGACGAGAGCTTCGATCTCTTCTGGTCGCCCGATAACGCCGAAACGGATTTCGCGCCGCTCGCGCACGGCGCACCCGTCAGCAACCGTTTCTTCCTTGCCGCGATCAAGAAGGTTTCGACGGCGATCTGACGGGCCGTTCGCGCCTTGCACCGCAACCCCGAAGGATTGCGGCCCGGCATGAGAGGATGGAACGGCTCCCCGTTGCGCCGCCGTTCTCCGGCAGGTTCAGGACATGCCGGTCGGACGGCCCGCGAGCGTGACCAGCAATTTGCCGTCGCCGAGTATTTTGCCGGCGGCGCGACGGGCGTCTTCCAGGGTCACCGCCGCCACCAGACGATTGCGCTGGTCGAGATAGGCGGCGGGACGCTTCTCGAGCTGCAATTGCATGAGATTGCCGGCGATCTTGGTCGAGGTGTCGAACCCCAGCGCGTAAGAGCCGATCAGGAATTTGCGCGCCTTGGCCAGTTCCTCCTCGGTCGGCCCCCTGGCCAGCAGATCGGCGATCTCCGCTTCGATCACGGCAAGCGATTCTGCGGCGCGCTCGTTCTTGGTCGAGGTTGCGCCGATCAGCAGGGCTGCGCGGTCGTAATTCTGCAATTGCGAATAGACGGAATAGGCAAGGCCGCGCTTCTCGCGCACTTCACGGAACAGGCGCGCGGTGAAGGCGCCGCCGCCCAGAATGTGATTGACGACGACTGCCGCCATGAAATCGGGGTCGCTGCGGTCGATGCCGGGCCGGCCGAAGCGAATCGAGGTCTGCGGCACGTCGATATCGGCAACGAGGCGCTGGCCGACGCCGCTCATGAGCGCCCTGGGCACGGCAATCAGATCGGCGTGCGCGGGCAAGGCGGCGAAAGTGGCGTCGAGTTTTGCGGCGAGCGTTTTGGCGTCGATCGCGCCGACGACGGCGATAACGAGATTATCGCGCGCCAGCATTTTCGTGCGCATGGCCACGAGATCGTCGCGCGAAATCTGCGGCAGCGTGTCGATCTCGCCGCGGGCGGCGCGGCCATAGGGATGGTCGGGAAAGGCGGCGGCGCGGAAAGAGCGCGAGACGACCGCATCGGGGTCTTTCAACTCGCGTTTGAGGCTCGCTGTCAATTGCGCGACCACGCGGTCGATCGGCGCCTGATCGAGCCGCGCCTCGCAAACCGCGAGCCGCAGCAATTCAAACGCGGGATCGAGATTGCGGGTCAGGGTCTGGAAATGTCCGGCCAGATGATCGCGGTCCACCGAGAAATGCAGATGGACGGCAAGATCGTCCATGGCCTCGTGGAAGCCCGCAGAATCATAGGGGCCGGCGCCTTCGTCGAGCATGCCGCCGAGAAGCGTGACGATGCCGGGCCGCTCGACCGGATCCTGCGAGGCGCCGCCGTGAAAGGCGAATTGCGCCGCCACCATCGGCACGGTGTAATCTTCGACCAGCCAGGCCGTGAGGCCGCCCGGCGTCCGAACCTCCTGAACCGATGCTGCGCGCGAAGTCTCTGGAATGGGAGATAGGTCGGTCAAGCGGCGGCCTCGGGCAAAAGATATCCGGTGACGGCGCGACGCTTGTCGAGCCATTTGCGGGCGACGGCGACCACAGCTTCCAGCGTGACCGCCTCGATACGCGCCGACCAGCCCGACACGTCCTCGATGGTTTCGCCAATCGCCAGCGCTGCGCCATACCAGCGCGCAAGGGCCACCTGGCTGTCCTGCGCATAGACTGCGTCCGCCACCAGACGGGTTTTCGCGCGAGAAAACTCCTTGTCGTCCGGCGGATTGGCGATGAAATCGGCGATAACGCCGTCGATTGCGACATCGAATTCATCGAGCGAGACATCGGGCGCGGGCACGCCGTAAATCCACAGCCGCGTCGCATCGAGCGACGAGCCCAGGTAATAGGCGCCCGCCGCCACCGCAACCTGCCTGTCGATCACCAGCGCCTTATAGAGCCGGCTCGATTGTCCGGAGCCGAGCAAATGGGTCATGATTTCGAGCGCCTCGCTTTCGCCCGCCTCGGCGGTGCGCGTGGAAGGCACGACATAGACGCGCTCGTAGGTCGGCTGTTCGACCTTTTCGTCGCTCAGGAAGACATGGCGGCGCGCACGCGCCGGCGGCTCCTGCGGGCGCATGCGCACCGGCGGCGCGCCGCGCGCGGGAATTGCGCCATAGGTCTGGCCGGCGAGTTTTTCCACCTCGCCCGGCTCGACGTCTCCGGCGACCACGAGAATGGCGTTCTCGGGCGTATAGAAGCGTTCGTAATAGGCCAGCGCATCTGCGCGGCCGAGCGTCTCGATCTCGTGGCTCCAACCGATGATCGGCGTGCCGTAGGGATGATGGGCGTAAAGCGCGGCCTGCACGGCCTCGCTCAATTCGGCGGCGGGATCGCTGTCGGTGCGCATGCGGCGCTCCTCCAGCACGACATCGCGCTCGGGCGCGACCACCTCGTCCGACAACACGAGATTGGTCATGCGGTCGGCCTCGTATTCCATCATGGTTGCGAGATGTTCGCGCGGAACCCGCTGAAAATAGGACGTGTAATCATGGCCCGTGAAGGCGTTCTCCTGCCCGCCGAGATCGGCGACCAGCGACGAGAATTCGCCCTGCGGATGCTTGTTCGTGCCCTTGAACATCAGATGTTCGAGGAAATGGGCGATGCCGGATTTCAACGGCGGATCGTCGGCCGAACCGTTGCGATACCAGACCATGTGGGTGACGACCGGGGCGCGGCGGTCGGGGATAACCACCACTTCCATGCCGTTGGCGAGACGCGAATGCACGATTTGCGGGCCAGCCCGGGAGGCGCCTGATTGAGACGATCCCGCCGCTGTCGCGGCGGCGGGCTGAGGCGAAACTACCTGGCTCAAGCTCATAAACAATCCCGGAAACTGGCTCGACGCCCGGAGGGAACGCCGAAAAGGACGCAATAAACATATGGCCGCCCGAATCCTCGGACGGCCACAGGTTCGTCAGTTCAATATAGGCGATCCGCACGCGCTCTCAACCGGGGCCGGCCTGCCTTGCGCGCGCAGAGCGAAGCTGTGCGTTTTTCACGCGCGCGCTTGCAGAGATACCGCGTCATGCCGCCCGGACCGATCAGTCCTCGTTGCCCCGGTTGGGATCGACGCCGCGCGCATAATCGCTGGCCGAAGGCGACTCGTATTTGCGGATCGGACCGCCTCGCGTGGCCTTCACGACATTTTTGGGCGAGCGATAGCCAGACGGCGGCTCGGTCAGATAATCGCGGGAAGGCTCCTTGCCGGGCCTCGGCGTATCGTCGCTGGAGCCGAGTGAGAAAATCTGCTTGAGCTTGGAGGCCGGCTCCTCGACGCCGCAATCGGGTATGCCATTGCGATAGGTCGGGCAGACTTCAGGATTCTTGCTCGGGCCATCGGAGCGGCCTTTCGCAAGCTCGGTCGGCGAGAGCGCGGGATTGGCCTTGAGCTGGCCATTGAGATCGCGCGGCGCGCGGGCGGCGGCGCGCGCCTCGTTGCGGCGGCGCACGTCGGGATCGACGGGCCAATTGGCGGCGCGCTTACGGACGCCGGCGGTGGGAACCGGCAGCGCGTCGTTCTTGGGCACGACCAGTTTCGGGCGCTCGCGGAAGTCGATCTCGGGCTTGTCGTCGGAATCGCTGCCCAGGCCGATCACATTCAGAATCGGATCGAAGGTCGAGGCCTTGTCGTCGAAGGCGCGGGCCCCGGTGGAGGCGACCAACGCGCCCGTCCAGACCATGGCGGCCCCGGCCGCGATGATTGCAAATTTTCCGGCGGCTGAATTTCCGGCGGCTGAATTTCCGGCGATTGCGCGTTTCAAATGCAATATCCTCATCAATGCCCCCAATTTACGCGTCATAACGCCAGATTACACAGCGTCATGCACTATACGGCATTATGCCTGCCAACGAGGCGATAGCCGCACGCCTCCCGCCAAGCGACCGAAGCGGCGGCACCGTTTATTGCTCGCATTCGCGGCAATTTATTGGCGTCCGCTTCAATTGCCCGCCTGACGCGGCCCAGTTCCAGCTTACGGCCCTGCGCGGCAATTCAAGCCCTCAGCCCTGCGGGGCAGTTCAAGCCTGCCGCCCTGCGGGGCAATTCAAACCTGCGGCCCTGCGGGACAATTCAAACCTGCGGCCCTGCGGGCCGTGGACGAAAAGATTCATACAGAAGGACAAGGACGCCGGCAACGATGGCCGCATCGGCGATATTGAAGACGTAATTGGCGAGCGGGCCGACCGGCAGGGTCGTGTGCAGGTGCAGGAAATCCGCGACGGCGCCGTAGCGGGCGCGGTCGAGCGCATTGCCCAGCGCGCCGCCCATGACAAGGCCGAGCGCAAGCGCGGTCGGACGGTCTGCGGTCGTCCAGAGCCAGGCGCCGAGAACCCCGAAGGCGAGCGCGGCCAGCGCCAGCAGGCCGACAAGGCCCAATGCGGTGTCGGCCGGCAGCAGCGAATATGAAATGCCGGGGTTCCAGGCCATCACCACATCGAGAAAGGGCGTCAGCCTGATCGGCGGGCGATCTTCGATGCCGATGATTTCGATCACCCAGAACTTGCTGATCTGATCGGCCGCAAAGGCGGCGCCCGCCACAGCGGCCGCAATGAGGCGGCAGCGTGTTTTCAAGGCTTGAGCGTCCATGCCTTACGCGCCTCTGCGGGCCTTCACCCCCACTTGCCCAGCGCCTTCAGTTCGCGCAAGGCTTCGGCGTCGCGCGGCGTGACGTCGGGAAATTCTGGGTCGGAGCCGACATCCGGCGAAATTTTCCAGGAGCGCGCGCATTTGCGCCCCTGCGCTTTTTCCGGCGTGACGGCGACGCCGGCCACCTCGGGCAGACGGAAGGCGCCGGCTGCGCCTTCGTCGGCGCGAATCTCGATATCCGACGAAATGCAGACCTCCGCGAAATCCACGCCCTGCAAGGCTGCGCGAAGATCGGCGTCGGCTATGTGGACGACAGGCGCGGCCTCCAGCGACGACCCGATCCTTTTGCTGGCGCGCTCGATTTCCAGCGCGCCCGTCACGACCGAACGCACGCGACGGATTTTTCGCCAGCGCTCCGCCAGATCGTCGTCGCGATAGTGCGCGAGCCCTTCCGGAAAACGCTCGACATGCACGGAAGGCGCGCCGCCGGGCCGATGCATAGGCCGATACATGGCCCAGGCTTCGTCGCTCGTGAAGACGAGGATGGGCGCGAGCCATTTCAGAACGGCGTCGCAGATGGCGTCGACCACGCTCAGCGCGGATTTGCGCAGATGGCTCGACGGCGCCTCGCAATAAAGCGCGTCCTTGCGGATGTCGAAATAGAAGGCCGAGCAATCGCCGGTCATGAACGGGGTGATCGTCGCCACCGCCTTCTTGTAATCGAAATCGGCATAGGCCTGCTGCACGAGGGCATCGACTTCGGCCAGACGATGCAGCATGAAGCGCTCCAGTTCCGGCATATCTCTGGCCGCCACGCGGTCTTCTTCGGCAAAATGCGCGAGCGTGCCGAGCATCCAGCGGATGGTGTTGCGCAGCTTGCGGTAATTGTCGGTCGTGAATTTGAGGATTTCCGGGCCGAGCCGCTGGTCGTCGGAATAATCGACGCTGGCCGCCCACAGGCGCAGAATATCGGCGCCGAGTTCGTTGATGAGCTTTTCGGGCGCCAGCGCATTGAACTGCGACTTGGACATCTTGCGGCCGTGCTCGTCCAGCGTGAAGCCGTGGGTAAGCACGACATCGTAGGGCGCACGTCCCCGCGTGCCGCAGGATTCCAGAAGCGAGGAATGGAACCAGCCGCGATGCTGGTCCGAGCCTTCGAGATACATGACCTCGTCCTCGCCGCCGTCGCGGATGCGGTTGACGCCCTGCAAGCCGGGGAAGTGTCTGGCGTCCTCCAGCACGAAGGCGTGGGTCGAGCCGGAATCGAACCAGACGTCGAGAACGTCGTCGACCTTGTCGTAGAGATCGGGATCGTAATCGGGCTTGAGGAAGCGCTCCCCGGCGCCTTCGGCAAACCATGCATCCGCGCCTTCCGCCTCGAAGGCGTCGGCGATGCGCTTGTTGACCCTGGCGTCGACAAGCGGCGTGTGTTCGCCCTTGCGGACGAAAACAGCGATCGGCACGCCCCAGGCGCGCTGGCGCGACATGACCCAGTCGGGCTTGGCCGCGATCATGCCGGTGATGCGGTTCTGGCCGGACGCCGGCTCCCAGCGGACTTTTGCGATCTCGTCCAGCGCGACGGCGCGCAGCGAGGGCTTTTCGCCCCTGCCCGGCACGTCGAAGGGCTTGTCCATCGCGACAAACCATTGCGGCGTGTTGCGGAAGATGACCGGCTTCTTGGAGCGCCAGCTATGCGGATATTGGTGTTTCAGCCTTCCGCGCGCGACAAGGCGGCCGCGCCCGGCCAGGTCTTTCATGACAGCCTCGTTGGCGTCGCCCTTCTCGCCTTTTTCCGTGAGCACGCGCTTGCCGGAAAAGCCCGGCGCCTCATCGGTATAAAAACTGTCCTCGTCGACCGCATAGGGGATGCGCGTCTCGATATTGCGCTCCGCCAGCATGCGGCCGGACGCCATCCAGATGTCGAAGTCCTCGCGGCCGTGGCCGGGCGCGGTGTGGACGAAGCCCGTGCCGGCGTCGTCGGTGACATGATCGCCCGCAAGCAGGGGCACGCGAAACTCGTAACCGCCGGCGAGCCCTTTCAGGGGATGCGCGCATTCGGCCTGGGCGAGCGTGTCGGCGGAAATGTTGGAGATGCGTTCGTAAGCCTCGACCTTGGCGGCTTTGAAAACTTCTTCGGCAAGCTTGTCGGCCAGAACATATTTGGCGCCGACCCCGGCCCAGTTGTTTTCCGGCGCAGCGGTCACGCGATAGAGGCCGTAGGAGATTTTCGGGCTGAAACAGATCGCGCGATTGCCGGGCAGGGTCCAGGGCGTCGTCGTCCAGATGACGACAGAGGCGTCGGATGCATCTTCCTGCGTCGAGGCTTCGCCGAGATAGCCGCCGAGCGTCGAAACCGGAAAAGCCACCCACACCGTATCGCTGACGTGATCTTCGTATTCGACCTCCGCCTCGGCGAGCGCGGTCTTTTCGACCACGGACCACATGACCGGCTTGGAGCCGCGATAGAGCAGACCGTTTTCCGCGAATTTGAAAAGTTCGCGCGCGATCTGGGCCTCGGCGGGATAAGTCATGGTCTGATAGGGATGGTCCCAGTCGCCGACGACGCCGAGCCGCTTGAATTCGGCGCGCTGCACATCGACCCAGCGCTGCGCATAGGCGCGGCATTCCCGGCGGAAGGCGATCATGGCGGCGCTGTCGCTGAGATCGGGCTTGGCCTTGCCCCTGGAGCGGTAGTTTTCTTCCTCGATCTTCCATTCGATCGGCAGGCCGTGGCAATCCCAGCCCGGAACGTAATTGGAATCCTTGCCCAGCATCTGCTGCGAACGCGTCACCAGATCCTTGAGGGTCTTGTTGAGCGCATGGCCGATGTGGATCGCGCCATTGGCGTAAGGGGGGCCATCGTGCAGGACGAATTTCCTGCGTCCCCGCCCCGCCTTGCGGAGCAGATCGTAAAGGCCGATCTCGTTCCAGCGGGCGAGAATCTCCGGCTCCTTCTTCGGCAGCCCCGCGCGCATCGGAAAATCGGTCTGCGGCAGATAGAGACTGGCCGAATAATCGGGACCGGATTTTTCAGCCGTCTTGCCGGCCTTGGAGGTGTCGTGCATTGCAAAACCGAATTTTGCGCGCGCCGGAGGCGGCGGCGACAGGAATGACGAAGCGCTGCGACCCGGCGCCGCGCGAGCTTAAACTCGAGCGCGGTCCGGGCGGATAATTCGCAATATTCCCAGAGCTTCAATCATGGGGCTGCTATAGCACGTTTGGACGGCCCGGAAAGAGGGCGGGACAGCCCCGGCTTTTTCGCGCGCGCCGAAACTCCTTATCAAGCCGCGCGGGCCGCGCTATCCTGCCCGGGCTGTAGGGAGGCCGCCATGCGCGCAGGTTTGATCGCCGCAGCTTTCGCCCTCGTTTTCCCTGTTCCCGGCCTGGCTGCGGGCGTCGAGAAATGTCCCGACATGGTCGCCGGCGGGCCGACGGTCGTGCGGGCAGCGCTTGCCGCCGACAGCGTGCGGCTGACCTTTCTGGGACATGCGAGCTTTCTGATCGAAACGCCGGGCGGAACGACCGCCGTCACCGATTACAACGATTACGTGCGCCCCGCCGCCACGCCCGACATCGCCACGATGAACAAGGCGCATTCCACGCACAACAGCCTGCATCCCGACCCAGGCATCAAGCATCTGCTGCCCGGCTGGGGAGCCGGCGGCGCGCCCGCGCATTGGGATGTGACGCAAGGCGATATGCATGTGCGCAACGTGCCGACCAATATCCGCGACCGGGGCGGGACGACGGAATACGAGGGCAATTCGATTTTCGTGTTCGAGGCGGCGGGCCTGTGCATCGCCCATCTCGGGCATCTGCACCACCGCCTGACGCCCGATCATTTTCGCGCGCTCGGCCATATCGACGTGCTGCTGGCCCCCGTCGACGGCTCTTTCACGCTGGGGGCCGCCGGCATGATCGAGACCATAGCCGCAATCCATGCGCCGCTGACGATCCCGATGCACATTTTCGGCCCCGCGACGCTGGAGCGCTTTCTCGGTCTGGCGCGGGAAAAATTCGAGGTGAAGTTCGAGGGCCAGCGCTTTGTCGAGGTTTCGCGCGCTACCCTGCCCAAACGCCAGACCGTGCTGGTGCTGGAGGGGCGGTGAGGATCAGCGGCCCATCCAGCGGCGCAGCGTGTTGCGCAGCACGAAGCCGGCGACGATGGCGACCGCAAGAATGACGACAACGGTCACGAAGCTGGCGAGGAAGACAAACAGCGCACTGGCGATGATCACGGCGAAGACGAGGCCCAGAAAGCCGCTGAGCCTTGTCTGGAAGGTGTAGGTGCGCTGCGCCGACGCGCCCTCGAAGCCGAACGGACTGCGCCGCCGCGCGCCGCCGAAGGGATCCTGGCCCGGCGCGATAATATCTATTTCACCGCGGGGAAACTCCACCGTTTCGGCGCTCCCGGTCCGGGCGCCGTCCTTTTTGGCGCGCGAGCCGGACGCGCCGCCGTTCGGAGCGTTCTCCCGGGGGCTGGCGGCCATATCGGTTCTCCGTCGCTGCAAGAGCTGAGTTCCCGAGATATGGAGCCAACGGGACGAATGCAATACGCGCCTCGTCACGGAACCCGGCGTCGATCAGCGGCCGGCCCAGGCGGCCAGAATTTTCCGGGTTTCCGCAACATCGATCTTCATGCGGGCGACGAGCGCCTCGACCGAATCGAATTTCGCTTCCGCCCTGATGAAATCGACAAAAACGACCTCGACCATCTTGCCGTAGAGGTCGCCGTCGAAATCGAGCACGAAAACTTCGAGCAGCGGCGCGCCGTCGTCGAAGGTCGGGCGGCTGCCGAAATTGGCGGCGGCGGGACAGGTCTTGCCGTCCACGGTCAAGGTCACGGCGTAAATGCCGTGGCGCAGCCGGCAGGAAGGGTCGAGTTCGATATTGGCCGTCGGGAAGCCGATGGCGCGGCCGACCTTGCGGCCATGGACCACCTTGCCCTCGATAAACCAGGCATGGCCCAGCAGGCGGGCGGCCAGCGCAACGTCGCCTGCTTGCAGCGCCGCGCGGGTGGCGGTGGAGGAGACCGCCTCGAGCGAGCCTTTCTCGTCCTGCGCGATGCGCTCGACGATATCGACGGCAAACCCCAGGCGAGCGCCCTCGGCGATCAGGAATTCCGGCGTACCCTGGCGTTTCGCGCCAAAATGGAAATCGTAACCTGCAACCACGCCGCAGACGCCGAGGCGGGAGACCAGCACATCGTCCACGAATTGCCGGGCGGTGAGGCCGGAAAGCGCGGCGTCGAAGGTGAGCACGATCATGCCGTCGAGACCGAGACGGGCCAGGAAGGCAGCCTTGGCCTCATGCGAGGTCAGGCGGAAAATGACGCTTTTTTTGGCGAAGAAATCGGCGGGATGGGGCTCGAAGGTCAGGACTGCGCAGGGTTTGCCGAGCCGGGCGGCGAGCGCCTTGGCGCGTTCGATCACGCCACGATGGCCGCGATGCAGGCCGTCGAAATTGCCGATCGCCACGACCGCGCCTTCCAGGCCCGGCGGCGGGGAGCGCGGATCGACCGCGTCGATGAAGCGTGCGGGTTTACTCACGGGAATGCTGTCAGGCTTCTGTCTTGGCCGTGGCCGGACGCGGGGCTGGATTGCGCGCGGGCGCCATGACCAGCGCCTCGCCGTCGAGCACCACCTTGCCGTCGACCAGACATTCGCAATGAAGGCGCACACGCCGGCCCTTTTCCATCAGCTCGGCCACTTCGACGACCACGTTGATGACATCGCCTATTTTTACAGGCCCTTTGAAATTAAGGGTTTGCGAGAGATAGACGGCGCCGGGACCCGGCAGGTACATGCCAATGACGGTCGAGATCAAGCTGGCTGTGTAAAGGCCGTGGACGATACGCTCGCCGAAACGGGTCTTGCGGGCGAAATGGTCGGACAGATGCACGGGATTGCGGTCGCCGGAGAGATCGGCGAAGGCGATGACATCGTCGTCCATCACGGTTTTCATCAGCGTTTCGCGCTGGCCGACCGTCAGATCCTCGAAATAATGCGTCTTGTAAGGCGCAGACATGCTTTTCTCTCCGGAACGCAAGCGCGTTTCGAGTAACCTTTCGGCGCCCATGCCGCAAGCCGCCTTACAGCATGGGTGCAATTTTGCCTCGCAATTGAGAGAAATCGCCCTCGCGTTTACCCAACAGAAAGCTGCCTGCTGCTATCCCTCTAAGACTAACCCCGTCCCGTCCGACCAGACGGGCCGCCTGGAGAGCGATATGGCTGCCGATCCCACGATGCCGATTCTGGTCGTCGACGATTATCAGACGATGGTTCGCATCATCTGCAACCTCCTGAAACAGATCGGCTACGAGAACGTCGACACCGCAAGCAACGGCGCGCAGGCGCTGGAGCGGATCCGCGAGAAAAAATACGGGCTGATCATTTCCGACTGGAACATGCAGCCGATGACCGGCTTCGAGCTTCTGGTGAAGCTCAAGGGAGAGGCCGAATTCGCCGACATACCCTTCATCATGGTGACGGCCGAATCGAAAACCGACAACGTGATCGCCGCCCGCAAGGCCGGCGTTGCGAGCTATATCGTCAAGCCGTTCAACGCGGCGACGCTGAAGTCCAAGATCGACGCGGTTTTCACGGCGCGCGCCGCCTAGGGCGTTCCCGCTTTAAAAGCGCCGGGCGCCGCGAATTCCGGCCGCAGCGCCCGTTTCCCGTCACTTCGCCTTTTCGATCCGCGTCACCGTCAACTGACCGTTTACCCTGTCCGCAGAAAACCGGATTTTCTGGCCGACCTTGACCGCCTTCAGCATGGCGGGATCGGCCGCCTTGAACACCATGGTCATGGGGTCCATGTCGAGGTTGGGGATTTTCTGGTGATCTATGGCGATCTTGCCGGCGGAGGCGTCGAGCTTGGTCACCGTGCCGGCGACAAGCGGAGCGCTTTCGGCAAAAGCCGACCCAAAACCCGCCGCCGACAATCCCGCCGCCATCAACGCGGCCAAAATATGCGTCTTCATCTCATACCTCCTCTTTCAACCTGATTTTCCCGGAACGTCCCGTTCGCGGCTCGCCCTATTCGTGGCCTTTATGCCGATGGGCGGGCTTGACCGCGCGCACATCGACCTTGACGTCCCTGGGGTCGCGCGCGCCTTTGGCGCGGGGCGCGGCGGCGGGGGCGGCGTCGCTTTCGCTGACGAGACGGGCGACCTCGCCTTCAGGGTGCCCGTACCAGCCGGGATCCTTGTAATCCCCGGCCGCCAATCCTTCGCGCACTTTCAGGACCGAAAACATGCCGCCCATTTCGACAGGGCCGAATTGCGCATAGCCCGTCATCATCGGCAAGGTGTTGTCGGGCAGCGGCATTTCCATCGCCGCCATATCGGCCATGCCGCTCGAGCCCATAGCCATATAGCCCGGCTCGAACTTGCGGATCTGCTTCTGCATCTTGCGCAGATCCGCGCCGATATAGGTCTTCACCGTATGCCCCATGGCGTTCATGGTGTGATGCGACTTGTGGCAATGTATGGCCCAGTCGCCAAGCTCGTCGGCCACGAATTCGATATCGCGCATCTGCC
>JBKDZW010000034.1:0-2411 GCA_047971685.1 Rhodoblastus sp. | reverse complement strand
GCGGACGCGACGTCACGCTGATCGAGCGTTGCGCCGCGGCCGGCCGCGAGACGAGCTACGGCAATGCAGGGCTGATCGAGCGCGCCGCAGTGGAACTCTACACGTTGCCGCGCGACATTCGCACGGTCCTGCGCACGATCTTAGGGGCAAATCCTGCGGCGCGCATCGACTGGGACGCCCTGACGCTGACCATGCCTGGGTTCGCCAGCTCTTTCCTCGAAAGCGCGCCGGCGCAGGCCGCCGCCCACGCCCGCGCCGCCCTGCCGCTGATCGAACGCTGCCTCGACGCGCATATGAGGCTCGCGCAGGCGGCCGGCGCGAGCGACCTGATCCGCCCGACCGGCTGGATCAAGGCGTTTCGAAGCGAGAAGACGCTCGCGCAAGGCGCGATCGAGGCCCGGCGCATTCGCGAGCACGGCCTGACTTTCGATGCGCTGGACGCGACGGCGTTGGCCAGGATCGAGCCGGGCCTCCACGGATTCGCCGGCGCGATCGTGCTGCGCGAGCCGGCCGCCTGCATCGATCCCGGCGGGCTGTGCGCGGCCTATGCCGGCCTTTTCGCCCGCAACGGCGGACGCCTGTTTTCGGGCGATGCGCGCAGTCTGGAGCAGACGCCGCGCGGCTGGCGCGTGGCGAGCGAGGCGGGACTCGTGGAGGCGGGCGAAGCAGTGCTGGCGCTGGGCCCATGGTCGGACGACGTTTTCCGCCCGCTCGGCTACTCGATCCCGCTCGGCGTCAAGCGCGGCTATCACATGCATTACCGGCCCTCCCAGGCCGGCGCGCTGAACCATCCCGTGCTCGACGTCGACGGCGGTTATCTCGTCGCGCCGATGGCGCAGGGCCTGCGGCTGACCACCGGCGCGGAATTCGCGCCGCGCGATGCGCCGGCTTCGCCGGCCATGCTCGACGCCCTTGAGCCGCTCGCGCGCCGCACTTTTCCCCTGGGAGACAGGATCGACGCGCAGCCCTGGCTCGGGCGGCGGCCATGCCTGCCCGATCTCCTGCCGGTGATCGGTCCTGCGCCGCGCCATCCAGGCCTGTGGTTCGACTTCGGCCACCAGCATCACGGTTTCACGCTCGGCCCCGTCGCCGGAACGCTGCTTGCGCAAATGATGACCGGCGAGCAGACCTTCGCCGATCCGACGCCGTTCAGCGTCGAGCGGTTCTGAACGGCGCGCATCACGAAACGTTCATTTTGCGCGACGCCGCGAGCCGCTTAAAAGGGCGCCCATGGTTTCCGACGTCACGATTTCCGCCGCTGCCGCCGCCGGCGTGCTCTCCTTCCTCAGCCCCTGCGTGCTGCCGCTCGTGCCGCCCTATCTCACCTTCATCGCGGGAACGACGATCGAGGACGTCGTCGACGAGGGCGCGGCGCGCGCACGCCGCGACGTTCTGCTGGCGGCCATCCTGTTCGTGGCGGGTTTCACCACGGTGTTCGTGGCGCTGGGCGCCACGGCTTCCGTATTCGGCCAGTTCGTTCGCGCGAACCTTCAGGTTCTCTCCGCTCTGGCGGGCGTGGCCATCGTCGGCATGGGTCTGCACTTTCTGGGCGTCTTCAAACTGCATTTCCTCTATCGCGAAAAACGACTGGAGGTCGAAAAGCCGGTCGGCCTGTGGGGCGCCTATGTGATGGGGCTCGCCTTCGCATTCGGCTGGACGCCGTGCATCGGGCCGATCCTGGCCGCCATTCTCGCGGTCGCCGGTTCCCAGGACACGGTGGCGCGGGGGGCCGGACTCCTGGCGGTCGATTCGCTCGGCATCGGCGTTCCCTTCCTCGTCGCCGCGCTCGCCATCGGACCCTTCATGAATTTCCTCAAGATATTCCGCGCGCATTTGGGCAAGGTGGAAAAGCTGGTGGGCGTCGCCCTCGTGGCGACCGGCGTCGCCTTCCTGACCGGCGGAATGCAGAACCTGTCGATCTGGCTGCTCGAAACCTTTCCGGGTCTGGCCAAGTTCGGTTGATCCGCGCCGCCGATCGCGGCGGGCGGAGGTCAGGCCCGTCCGCTTGCGCAGGCTTGCGAGATTTCCGCCAAGCCCATCTGATTCCGCCAAGCCCATCTGATTGCGCCAAGCCCGGCTCGACCCTCAAGCGCTCACGCATCAACAAGGGTAAATCCACGCGACTGCGCGCCCCGAAAATCCCGGGTCGGCGATGACGACCCGGGAGGGCAAGCCAGATTGCGCGGCGCGCGCGGCTCAGAGCTGCTTGTAAGTGATCTTGCCGTCGGCGCCCTTCACCCAGCGATACACGACATAATCGGCGCGCGTGACGTCGCCATTCTTGTCATAGGCGAGGTCGCCGACCACGGTTTTGAAGGTCATGCCGGAGTGCATCGCCTTGGCCATCGCCTGCGGAACTTCCGCCTTGGCGGCGGTCGCAGCCTGCTGCATCACCTGCCCGGCGGCGTAAG
>JBKDZW010000033.1:0-18406 GCA_047971685.1 Rhodoblastus sp. | reverse complement strand
TGACGAGCGGACCGGCGGGGCCTGTCTGCGCGCTTGCCGCAGACGAAACAAAGCCAAGGGCGAGGAAAAGCGCGGCGGCAAGCGCCTGCATGCCGGTTCTGTCCGCGCCAAAACCCCGGAAGCGAAGGGTTGGTCCACGCTCGCTCATGGGAGAACTCCTTACCTTGAACGTGTTTGCAGATTTTGTGCCGCGCGGGCGATAACTATATATGGCAATATGAATGTTTGAATATTCAAGCCGGTCGCATAATCAGGGGCTGCGGACAGGGACATGGCTCGAAACATCCTTATTTCAAGTCCGAACCGGCGCGCCGTTCTGGGGCTGGGCGCCGGCGCAGCGCTTCTGGCCGCCGGCTTTGCATACCGTCGGGCAGGGGCGGGCTCGCTTGCGGCGGACGATGGTTCTCCGATCCGCAGTTTCGATGCGCCCGAACCTGCAAAATTATCCGCTTTGCCGGGTTTGCTGAGGCAGGGGCCGGCCGACGCTTCGGTCGTCGTTCTGGAGATATTCGATTACAATTGCGGTTATTGCCGGCAGGCTTCGGCCGATCTCGATCGCATGCGCAAAAGCGACGCCGCGCTGGGGCTTGCTTTCGTACAAAATCCCATGCTGTCGCCAGCTTCCGTGCAGGCCGCGCTTGCGGTCGTCGCTATCGGAAACGTGTTCGGGGCCGACGCTGCCTATGCCGTCCACCGGCGTCTTCTGGAAACGTCGGGACGGGCAAGTGGCGAAAGCGCGCTGAGCGCGTTGCACGCCGAAGGGCTCGATCGCGCGCGCGTCGAAGGAGCGATGGCGGCGCCCGAAACACATGCGGTTTTGCAGGCGCAACGCGATTTCGCGAGCGCCAACAAATTGCGTTACACGCCGACTTTCATCATGGGAGACACCGCCTTCATCGGCTGGCCGGGCGTCCCCACCATGACGCGCTTTGCTGAGGCCGTGCGGCGTTGCGGGTCGCCGCAATGTCCGCAAACCGGCGAAAATCGCGGATGAGAGCGTTCGCGCGGGCCTGCGTCGGCGTCACAGCGTTGCTTGCGCTTTTTTTGCCGGCCTGCATGAATGTTGCGCGCGCCGAAGGCGAGGAATGGCGCATCGGCGTTCTCGCCTATCGCGGCGCGGAGGACGCTGAGCGGACAAGACAGTCGACGCTCGATCATCTTGCGCGCGCATTGCCGCAATTCAAATTCAGGATCGTGAGCGGAACGGCGGCCTTTCTGACGGCGGCGGTGAGCGCTCATCGCCTCGATTTTCTTATCACCAATCCCGGCCATTACATCGAACTGAAAATCGGCTATTCGGCAAGCGCGCTCGCAACCGAACAGGATATCGACGGACCGCCGCCGTCCGAGGCCGAGGGCGCGGCGATCTTTATTTCAAACGCCCGTCCCGAGATTCAGACATTGAGCGACCTGCGCAATCTGAAGATCGCGGGCGTTGCGCCGGAAGCCTTCGGTTACAGGGCGGGCGTCCGCGAATTGCTCGAGCGCGGTCTCGATCCCGCGCGCGATCTGACGCCCGTGTTCGTGGGCTTTCCTGTCGACGAGATTGTGCGCGCCGTGAAGTCCGGACGCGCGGACGCCGGCATCATACGCGCCTGCGCGCTCGAAAAAATGGCCGCCGAGGGCGCGGTCGGGAAAGACGAGTTCCGTGTGATCGGCCGCCGCCCTTCGGGCGCGCTGCATTGTCAGGTCTCCACGCGCCTTTATCCCGGCTGGCCTTTCGTGAAGGTCGCGCAGACGCCGGCGCCCGCAGCGCGCGCGGTGGCGCAGGCGCTTCTTGCCATGCAACCCGGCGCCGACGAGAAAGCCTGGGCGCCGCCTGTCGATTACAGCCCGGTCGAGGAGCTTTATCGCACACTGAAAGTCGGTCCCTATGCGCCGTTCACGCCGCTGGGCCTTGCCGATTTCGCCTATCAGCATCGCTATTGGGCGGCGCTGATCCTGTTGGCCGCTCTTTGGTGGCTTGCCCATGTCGTGCGCGTCTCCTACCTCGTGCGCAAGCGGACGCGCGAATTGCAGAGCGTGCACGATGCGGCGCGAAAAAAAGGCGAGCAGATGGAGCACACCGTCCGCCTCTCGCTGATGGGCGAAATGGCGAGTTCGCTCGCCCACGAGATCAATCAGCCTCTGGCGGCAATTCTCACCTATGCGCGCGGTTGCGAGCGCCGCATCGACGGCGGCGCGGACCCTGAGAGCCTGCGCGAGGCCGTGCAGCGCATTGCGGCGCAAGCCGAACGGGCAGGCGGCATCGTGCGTCGGATGAAGGATTTCGTGCGCAAGAATCCGGCGCCCCAGATCCCGATCGACCCCTCGTCCGCCATCCGCGACGCGCTTGCATTGTTCGAGCCGACGGCGCATGCCGCCGGCGTCGACATCGTATCCGAGATCCCCGAGAAATTGCCGGCCGTGCGCGCCGACCGCCTGCAATTGGAGGAGATCATTCTCAACCTCCTGCAAAACGCGCTCGAGGCGGTCGAGGGACAGGAGGACCGTATAATCGCGCTTCGCGCGGCAGCCGCAGCCGACAGGCTCGATATCAGCGTCGCCGACAACGGTCCGGGCCTTGCTGCGGAAGCGCGGGAAAAACTGTTCGATCCGTTTTTCACCACGAAGACGAATGGCCTTGGTCTCGGCCTGTCGCTCAGCCGCACGATTGCGGAGGCGCACGGCGGGCGCCTGCTGGTGGACCGGCAGGAGACGCGACCGGGCAAGGCGAACGCCGAAACGGGCGCGCCCATGACGATCTTCCGCTTCTACCTGCCGCTGATCGGGGAGCATGCGCGTGCCTGACCCTGCTTCCATCGTCTATATCGTCGACGACGATCCCGCCGTGCGCGACGCCGTCGGCTTTCTTGTTTCGTCGGTCGGTTACGAACATCTGGCTTGCGCATCGGGTCGCGAGCTTCTGGAAAAAATCGATGCCGGCCGGCCCGCCTGTATCGTTCTCGACGTGCGCCTGCCCGGCGTCAGCGGCCTGGAAATCCAGCGCGAATTGATCAATCGCAATGCGGTTGCAGGCATTGTCTTCGTCACCGGGCATGGCGACGTGCCCAAGGCCGTGCGCGCCATGCGGCTCGGCGCAATCGACTTTCTCGAAAAGCCCTTCGACGATCAGGTTCTGCTCGACGCCATTGCCGATGCGCTGGCGGCCAGCCGCTCCGTGTTGGCCGCGCGCACGCGAAAAAACGCGCTTGAAAAGAAGCTGAGCGTCCTGACGGAACGCGAAAGCGAGGTGCTGGCGCTCGTCATGGCCGGCAAGACCAGCAAGGCGATCGCCGCCGATCTCGATATTTCCGTCAAAACGGTCGAAAATCACCGTCACAATCTCATGGCCAAGGCCGGCGTAAACTCGGTCGCGCATCTGATTTCATGGGCGAGCCAGGCCGAGGATTAGATCTGTCTGGGTAGATTCACCCAGACGCCCCCAGCATCTTCCCTGATAGCTATGGGACAGCGACGCATTATTGTGGTTGTGCTGCAAACCGGACGGTTCGATCGAATCCGGAACGCGAGGGAGGGCGTTGGCGAGACCGCAGTTTCTCTGCGAGTCGTTTTCTCGTGAGCCGTTTCTCCGCGAGCCAAAGACTTCAAGGCTAACGCCGACAGAACGTGCGGAGACGATATGCCCGGACGAATGGACATGGACGCCGAGGGGTTGGCGCAGGCCGCCAATTCAGCGCGAATCCGCAAGGCGCCGGAGAATTTTCTCGACGCCGCCCAGATTGCCGCCGTCAGCGGCGGCCGCCGCGATTTTCTGCGCACGGCCCTCGCCGCCGCGCTCGGCGCCGGCGCGCTCGCCGGCCATGCGCGCGCCCAGGATGCAGCCCAAGGCGCAGCTCAAGGCGCAGCCCAAGGCGCAAAGGGCGACGACGCCATTCTCAAACCCCAACCCTGGGCGACCACGCTCGGCCAGCCCGTGGCCGTCGCGCCCTATGGCATGCCCTCGAAATACGAGGCGGGTCTCGTGCGCCGCCAGAGCCCGGGCCTCACGCAGGTCGCAGCCGCCAGCGTGTCTTTTGCTCCCCTGCAAGGCATGTTCGGCGTCATCACGCCCTCGGGGCTCCATTTCGAGCGTCATCATCAGGGCTGGTACGACATCGATCCCAACAAGCATCGCTTCATGATCAACGGCTCGCAGCCGGGCTTCGTGAAGAAGGCCAAGGTCTACACGCTCGACGATCTCATGCGCTTTCCCTCCGTGTCGCGCATCAATTTCATCGAATGCGGCGCAAACACCGGCATGGAATGGGGCAATGTGGCGGTGCCCACGGTGCAATATACGCACGGCATGATCTCGTGCAGCGAATTCACCGGAGTTCCCTTGCGTGTCCTGCTCGACGATTGCGGCGTCGACTGGAAGAAGGCCAAATTCGTTCTGGCCGAAGGTGGCGACGGCTCCGCCATGACGCGCACGATCCCCATCGAACTCGTCGCTTCGGGCGAAGTTCTGGTGACTTACGGTCAGAACGGCGAAATGCTGCGTCCCGAAAACGGCTATCCCCTGCGCCTCGTCGTTCCCGGCGTGCAGGGCGTGTCCTGGGTCAAATGGCTGCGTCGCGTCGAAGTCGGCGATCAGCCCTGGGCGACCAAGGACGAGGCCATCCATTACATCGACCTGATGCCGGACGGGCAGCACCGCCAATATTCCTCCATCCAGGAAGCCAAATCCGTCATCACCTCGCCATCCGGCGGCCAGACCCTGCTCGACAAGGGCTTTTACAACGTCACGGGTCTTGCTTGGTCGGGCCGCGGCAAGATCAAACGCGTCGATGTTTCCTTCGACGGCGGCGTCAATTGGGTCGAGGCGAACTTGCAGACGCCCGTGCTCTCCAAGTCCCTGACGCGCTTCAATGCGCCCTGGAAATGGGATGGCAGGCTCGCGATCCTGCAATCGCGGGCGACGGACGAAACGGGCTACGTGCAGCCGGGCTATCGCGCGTTGCGCGAGGTGCGCGGCACACGCTCCATCTATCACAACAACGCCATCCAATCCTGGAAAGTTCTCGAGAGCGGCGATGTCGGCAATGTCCAGGTTCTCTAAATCGGCGTTGGCGCAGGCAGCCGTCGTCGTCGCCTCTGTCGCCGCTGCATCCCTTGTGGCGGCGCGCCCCGCGCGCGCGCTCGACGATTTCGGTCTGGGCCGCGCAGCCACGCCGGACGAGGTCAAGGCCTGGGACATCGACGTGCGCCCGGATTTTCTGGGACTGCCGAAGGGGTCCGGCAGCGTCTCGGAAGGCGAAACCGTCTGGGAAGGCAAATGCGCCGTCTGTCACGGAACGTTCGGCGAAAGCAATAAGATGTTTTCGCCGCTGATCGGCGGCGTCGACAAGAACGACATCAAGACCGGCCATGTCGCAGCGCTCAGGCGGCCCGAATATCCGGGGCGCACGACCTTCATGAAGGTGGCGACCGTCTCGACCCTGTTCGACTACATCCGCCGCGCCATGCCCTGGAATGCGCCCAAGACCTTAAGCGATAATCAGGTCTATGCGGTGCTGGCCTATATGCTCAACCTCTCCGAGATCGTGCCCGAAAATTTCGTGCTTAACCAGGATACAATCAGGGACGTGCAGAAACTGATGCCCAATCGCGAGGGCATGACGACCATGCATGCGCTTTGGCCAAGCAGCGCGTTCGGCGGCAAGCCGCTCAAACCCGACGTCAAGGCCGAGCCCTGCATGAAAAATTGCAGAAAGACGACCGATATCGCCTCCGCTTTGCCCGACTACGCCTTGTCCTCGCACGGCAATATCGCCGACCAGAACCGTATGGTTGGTCCTGTGCGCGGCCAGGCGACCGGCCCGTCCGAGCCAAAGGACGGCGCAAGAAAGACGCTGGCCAATCTTGCCGAAGGCGCAGGCTGCATGCAGTGTCACGCCATCGACAGCAAGCTGATCGGTCCGGGCTTTGCCGAGGTCGCCGCCAGATACAAGGGGCAGGACGTTGCTACAAAATTGCTGGCCAAGCTGCGCGACGGCGGCGAGGGCGTTTGGGGCGACGTTCCCATGCCTCCCCAGACTGATGTAAAGGAAGATGATCTCAAGGCCATTCTTGCCTGGGTGCTGGCGGGCGCCTCAAACAAGTGAACCTGTGATAAAGACAAGCGAATTCGGAGGGCTTGAACCATGTTGAACCACCAAAGCCGCCGCCAGTTGCTAAGGAACGGCGGCCTTATGGGATTGATTGCGGCCTTCGGGTCGGTTGTCGCGCCGCGCCTGGGCCTTGCCGCCTGGAACAAGGCGGCTTTCGACAGCAAGAATATTCCCGATACCTACAAGGCCATGGGCGTCGAAAACGCCAAGGAGAGCGGCGAGGTTCAGATCATTGCCTCCGATATCGCCGAGAACGGCGCGGTCGTTCCCGTGCAGGTCGTCTCCAAACTGCCCAACACCACGCAGATTTCGTTCCTGGTCGAGAAGAACCCGAACATGCTTGCGGCAAGCTTCGACATCGGCCCCGAAATGGTCGCCGACGTGACGACGCGCATAAAAATGGGCCAGACCTCGAACGTCGTCGCGCTCGTGAAGGCGGATGGCAAGTTTTACACCGCGACCAAGGAAATCAAGGTCACGCTCGGCGGCTGCGGCGGCTGATCGGGCGAAAAGGAGACAATCATGGGCAATCCGATGAAAATCCGCGCCGCATCCAAAGACGGCGTGACCGAGGTGAAGGTTCTGATGAACCACGAAATGGAAACCGGCTTCCGCAAGGATTCCTCCGGCAATGTCGTGCCGGCCTGGTTCATTTCCGAGGTCGTCGCCAAGCTCAACGGCAAGGACGTGATGCAGGCGCAATGGGGGCCCTCGGTCTCCAAGAACCCCTACCTTGCCTTCAAGATCAAAGGCGGCAAGGCCGGCGACAAGATCGCGATCACGTGGACCGACAACAAGGGCGACACGCGCACCGACGAAGCGACGGTGAGCTGACGGGGCAGGGCGTGCGGCCTCACGGGCGCCGCCGCCGCATTGCCGCAAGAAATAATCCAAGAAAAACGATCCAAGAAAAGCGATCCAAAAACGATCCAAGAAAATAAATGATCCGGGACGCCGGAGCGCTCGTCGGGAGGGATGTTTGATGAGACGTTGGAATCTTGCGCCGTTCGCCTTGACTGCGGTTTCGCTGGTCGGCGCAGCCGGCGCCTTTGCGCAGCAGGACAAAACGATAGAGGGCATCGAGAAATATCGCGAGGCCCTGCGCGACGGCAATCCCGCCGAACTGTTCGAGGCCTCGGGCGAGGAATTGTGGAAGAAGCCGGCAGGCCCCAACAATGTCTCGCTCGAAAAATGCGATCTTGGCCTCGGCGCCGGCGTGGTGGCCGGCGCCTACGCGCAATTGCCGCGCTATTTCAAGGACACCGACAAGGTGCAGGACGCCGAATCCCGCGTGCTCACCTGCATGTCCAAATTGCAGGGCGTCGACGTTGAAAAATACATCAACGCCAATTGGGGCAGCCCCGAAAAGGACCAGTTGAACGCGATCGCGACGTTCATTTCCGGCATGTCCAAGGGGGCGCCGGTCAAGGTCAGCGTTGCGCACCCCAAGGAGAAGCAGGCCTTCAATCTCGGCAAGCGCATGTTCTACTATCAGGGCGGCCCTTACGATTTCGCCTGCGCCACCTGCCACGGGCAGGAGGGCGTGCGCATCCGTTTGCAGGACTTGCCATATATTCCCTCGCAGAAGGGCGCAGCGCTCGGCTGGACCTCATGGCCCGCCTATCGCGTGAGCGCGGGCCAGATGTGGGGCATGCAATGGCGCCTGGCCGACTGCTTCCGTCAGCAGCGCTTCCCCGAGCCGATCTATGGATCGGACGTGACGGTCGCGCTTTCCATGTACATGGCCGTCACCGCCAATGGCGCGACCATGGACACGCCCGGCATCAAGCGTTGAGGAGAGCGCAATGAAAAAGACATTTCTGACGCTCGCCCTCGCTCTGCTGGCAGGCCCGGCGTTCGCCGCCGACACCAATTGGGGCGCAGGCGCGGAAGAGGCCGCCCTCAAGGCCATGCTCAAATCCGGGTTCCGCGACAAGGGCATCGCCAAACTCTCGCGTCTCGACGAAGACGCAACGCAGGCCTTTTGTTCCGACCCCCTGCACGTGAGCGATGCGGGTTCCGCCAGGCAGCGCGAAAAAATCGAGGCCGAAAATATGGCCACGATCAAATGGCCTGCCGCCGGCAATTTTCTTGGCGACTGGAAGGAGGGCGAGAAGATCGCGCAAAGCGGGCGCGGCCTGACTTCGACCGACAAGGCCGGCACGCCCAACGGCGGGAATTGCTATAATTGTCATCAGATTTCGCCGAAGGAAATTTCGTTCGGCACGATCGGGCCGAGCCTGCTCCACTACGGCAAGCTGCACGGTTCGGGCGAGGAAACGCTGCGTTACACCTGGGGCCGCATATACAACGCCAAGGCTTATAACGCCTGTTCCAACATGCCGCGCGCCGGCCATATGGGCATTCTCACCGAGGAGCAGATCAGGCACATCATGGCGCTGCTGCTCGATCCGCAATCCCCGGTCAACCAGTAAACAAGAGCCGCGCGTCTCGGCCAGATCGAATTCCGCGACGCGCCTCGTATGTCTTTCATGCATGAACGCGCTGCGAGGGCGCGCGGATTTGCGTGTGCAATTTTCGAGAGGATTGGCCCGTGAATCGTCGCGAATTCCTGAATGTCATGGCGGCCGCAGGCGCCGCCGGTCTGGCGCCGGCGACGAGCTTTGCGCAAGCGGAAAAAAACGCGGAGCGCATTTTCGATGCGCCGGCCTTCGGCAATGTCTCGCTGCTGCACATCACCGATTGCCACGCGCAATTGCAGCCGATCTATTTCCGCGAGCCCAGTGTCAATATCGGCGTCGCCGGCATGATGGGCAAAGCGCCGCATGTCGTCGGCCAGAATGTCCTGAAATATTTCGAGGTGCCCGCCGACCCGCGGCTGGCCTACGCTTTCACGTATCTCGATTTCGAGCGATATGCCGGCGTCTATGGCAAGGTTGGCGGTTTTGCGCATCTGGCGACGCTGGTCAAACGCATCAAGGCGCAACGCCCCGGCGCGTTGCTGCTCGACGGCGGCGACACCTGGCAGGGCTCGGGCGTCGCGCTCTGGACCAAGGGGCAGGACATGATCGATGCGGCGAAAGCGCTCGGCGTCGATCTCATGACATTGCACTGGGAATGCACGTACGGCCAGGCGCGCGTGGAGGAGGTCGCCAAGGGCGATTTCGCAGGCCAGATCGAGATTGTCGCGCAGAACATCAAGACCGCCGACTTCGGCGACGCCGTGTTCAAGCCCTATTCGATGCGCAACATGAACGGCGTCAAGGTCGCCATCGTCGGCCAGGCCTTTCCCTACACGCCCATCGCCAATCCACGCTACATGGTCGCCGACTGGACCTTCGGCATCCAGGAAGAAAACATGCAAAAGACCGTCGATGCCGCGCGCAGCGACGGCGCGCAGGTCGTCGTCGTCCTCTCGCACAACGGCATGGACGTCGATCTCAAGATGGCCTCGCGCATATCGGGCGTCGACGCAATTTTCGGCGGCCATACGCATGATGGCATGCCCAGGCCCACGATCGTCGGCAATCCCGGCGGCAAGACCATTGTCATGAACGCGGGCTCGAACGGCAAGTTTCTGGGCGTGCTCGACCTCGACGTGAAGAATGGCAAGGTCGCCGATTTCCGTTACAAGCTGCTGCCCGTCTTCGCCAATCTCCTGCCAGCGGACCCCACGATGCAGGCATTGATCGACAAGGCGCGCGCGCCGTTTTCCGGCAAGCTCGGCGAGAAACTTGCGGTCAGCGAAGGGCTTCTCTATCGCCGCGGCAATTTCAACGGCAGTTTCGACCAGCTCATTCTCGACGCCCTGTTAGCCGAGAAGAACGCCGAAATCGCGTTCTCGCCGGGCTTTCGCTGGGGCACGACCATTCTGCCGGGCGAGGCGATCACGATGGAAAACGTGCTCGACCAGACCGCGATCACCTATCCCTATGTTACGCTCTCCGAAATGACGGGAACGCAGATCAAGGAAATTCTCGAAGACGTTTGCGACAACCTCTTCAACCCCGATCCCTATTATCAGCAGGGCGGCGACATGGTGCGCGTCGGCGGCATGACTTATTCCTGCGATCCCCAGGGCGGCAGGGGTGCGCGCATCGGCGACATGATGCTGAACGGCAAGGTTGTCGAGGCGGCCAAGACCTACAAGGTCGCAGGCTGGGCGCCGGTGGCCGAAGCCGCAAGGGATGCGGGCGGCGAGCCGATCTGGGATCTCGTGGCGCGCAATCTGCGCGCGCAGAAAACCGTCAAGCCGCCAAAACTCAACATGCCCGCACTCAAGAATATCTCCGGCAATCCGGGCATGGCGACCTGAAACGGCGGCCGCGTCAGTCCCGATGCGGCCCGCACAAGAGAGGGGACCATGATGAGACTTGCAAATGTGCTGAAGCAGGCAGCGCTCTCCCTGTTTCTCGTCGCCGTCGTCGCAACGTCCGCATATGCTGGCGACAAGGCCGTCTATCACATCGACAATTCGGCCGAGCAGGCTTTGAAGGGCTTGCGCAATATCCGCAATCAGCTCGACGTCGCGCCCGGCACCAAAATCGTGGTCGTCGCTCACGCCGACGGCATAGATTTTCTCATGGAAGGGGCGAAAGATCCCAAGGGCGGCGTCGAATATGCGCCCCTGGTTTCTGCGCTCAAGGCCAAGGGCGTCGCTTTCGAGATCTGCGAAATCACCATGAAGCGCCGCAATCTCGCCAAGGACAAATTCGTGATGGACGCAGATTTCACGCCATCGGGGGTCGTGCGCATCACCCAGCTTCAGGCGCAAGACCATTACGCCTATATCAAACCATGATGCAGGATCTGCTGATCGATCTCATCGGAGATCGTCGGTTCCTCGCGTCGCTATGCTCGAAATCGCCGGCCGCTGCGTGGTCGTCACGGATCGTCTGGTCGAGCGCCCCAGGGAAAGGCCCGCCTGTGCAATTGCATGATCTGGCGCTTGCCGCAGCCATTTTTTCCGCCCTCGTTTCGCCGCTGGCGGCGCAGGAGGACAGCGCGGTCGCAGAAGGACGGCAATTGTTGAAAGAGCTCAATTGCAACGGCTCATGCCATCAAAGCTATTCCGCCGACAACGAGGCGCTGAGCCTCTACACGCGCGAAGATCGCAAGGCGCGCGACCGCGCAGCGCTCGACCGTTACGTCCGTCAATGCGTCGCCAGCATTGGCTCGATGGTTTTTCCCGAGGATGTCCCGAAACTTTCGACGGCGCTCAACGCCGATTTTTACAAATACAAATAGATATCGCGAGGAACCGCACATGGCGATTGCACGTAGAAACGTCCTGGCCGGGGCGGCGGCGGTCGGCGGCCTTCAATGGACGCAATATAATCTGGGCATGCCGGCTTTTGCCGCCGGCGATGACGCGGTTGTCGGTCCGCCCGTGAAAGATCAGCCGATCAGGAAGCTCAGCCCGCATGTCCATATGGTCGAGGCGCCGGACGGTTTTCCGACGCCCGAAAATCAGGGCCTGATGTCCAATATCGTCTTCGTTGTCGGCAAAGAGGGCGTCGTCGTCGTCGACAGCGGCGCTTCGCTCCAGATCGCGCAAATGAGCATCCGCCAATTGCGCACGATTACAAAGACGCCGGTCGTCGGCATAATCAACACGCATTATCACGGCGACCATTGGCTCGGCAATCACGGCTTTGTCGAGGCCTATGGCAAGGACATCCCGATCTATGCGCTTGCCGGCACGCGCAAGGCGATTGAAGGGGGAACCGGAATCTCCTGGCGCGACAGCATGGAAAAATGGACCAACCAGGCGACATCGGGAACGCGCATCGTTCCGCCCAACAAGGATGTGGAGCACGGCTTCACGCTGCCGCTCGGCGGCGTCACCCTGCGCGTCCATCATTACGGCACTGCGCATACGCCTTTCGACATCGCCATCGAGGCGCCGGAAGACAATGTGATGTGCGTCGGCGACATCATGATGGATCGCCGCATCGCCAATATGGAAGACGGCTCCTACAAGGGCACGCTCGAGGCGATCGACGCATTGGTGAAAAACAGCAAAACCAATATCTGGATTCCAGCCCATGGCGATGCCGGCGTAAAAGTGCTGGAATGGCAGCGCTCGCTGTTTCAGGGCATTTACGAATCCTGCGTCGAGGCCGTCAAAAACAATGTGCCCTTGAGCGGCGCGCTTGCCGCCGCGCTCAAGGATCCGCGCGTTTCCTCAAAGGCCGGGGAGACCAAGGGCTGGGCCAACAATATCGGCAAATATGTCTCCATCGCCTATCTGGAGGCGGAGCAGGCGCAATTCTGAGCGGGCGCGGGCGTTCGCCGCTGCGCGCAATCAGCCCGTCCCATCCGCAAGGCCGCGAACCTGTCGCCGATAGGCGCTTGGCGAAAGTCCCGTCCAGCCACGAAATGCGCGCGAAAAACTCTTTTCGTTGCGAAAGCCTGCGGCCTGCGCAACTCTCTTGATCGGTGCGCGGCTGCGCGACAACGCGCGGCGCGCGATCTCTGCGCGCGCATCTTCCTTCAACTGGCGAAGCGAAGCATTTTCGCGCGCAAGCTGGCGGTGCAGGCTGCGCGTGGAAACCGCGAGCGCCTGCGCAATGTCCTGCGCCCTCGCAAAGGGCGTCCTGGCGTCGCGCAGCAGTTTTCGCACCCGCTCCACCAGCATGCGGTCGCGCCGGTAAGGCAGAACCGTCAGCGGCAGCGCCCGTTGCAGCATGCGATCGAGATCGGCCTCGTCGCGCTTCAGGGGCAAGGCGAGATAGCGCGCATCGAACATGATTTTCGCACATTTCGCGCCGAAGACCGGTTCATTGCAGAAGATGGTCGGATAGACCGAGATATGCGCAGGCGCTGGAAACGGAAATTCCGCGCTGACAAGCGCGATCCTGGAATCGATCGACCAGCAGGCGAAGCCGAGCGCATAGCGCATCAAGGTGACGAGGCAGAATTCGCGATAGGCCCCGAGATCGCGCTTTTCCTCGATCGACCAGATGGCGAGGCCATTGTCGATTTCTAGGTCGAACAGAACGTCTTCGATCAGAATGCGATGGTGGCGGCGCCAGCGCTTCAGGGCCAGTTCGAGAGGCCCCCGCGTGAGCGAGGCGCGGCACAGCATGCCATAGGCGCCCCAGGGCAGGCGGCGCGAAAACCAGCCCAGAGCCTCGTCGTCGAGTTCGCGCATGGCCGTCTCGGCGAAAACTTCAAACTGCGCGGCGGTGACGCGCCCGCCGGGTCTGGCCAGAATATCTGGCTGAATATGCGCCCTTTGCAGGGCCGCCGTCGGGTCGAGGCCCCTTTGTCGATAAGCAAGAATTCCAGCATTTACAAAAGAAACTGGCGTAACTGCGCGACCGGAGACAGCAAGAAAGGGCAGGGGCTGGCGCGGGTTCATGGCGGACAGTTTTTGATATTATGGCTTAAAATGCAACCTTTTGGGCGAGGCTGGCGCCGCAAAGCGAATAGGATCATCCTCAAAGTCGGGAGAACGCCATGAACATACCAGGGATCGACCTCGGACTATCGGAAGACCTGCGCATGCTGCGCGATACGGTCGAGGCTTTCGCGGCGGCCGAAATCGCGCCGCGCGCCGCCGCAATCGACAAGGACAATGAATTTCCCGCCGACCTCTGGAAGAAGTTCGGCGCCCTCGGCCTGCTCGGCATGACCGCGCCCGAGGAATATGGCGGCTCCAACATGGGCTATCTCGCCCATATCGTGGCGATGGAGGAGATTTCGCGCAGTTCGGCCGCAGTCGGGCTTTCCTACGGCGCCCATTCCAATCTCTGCGTCAATCAATTGCGCCGCGCCGGAACGCAGGCGCAGCGCAAGAAATATCTGCCCAAGCTGATTTCGGGCGAACATGTCGGCGCGCTCGCCATGTCGGAGCCGGGCGCGGGGTCGGATGTCGTGTCGATGCGCCTGCGCGCCGATAAGAAGGGCGACCGCTACATTCTCAACGGCTCGAAAATGTGGATCACCAACGGCGGCGACGCGGACACGCTCGTCGTCTACGCCAAGACCGATCTCGATGCCGGACCGCGCGGCATGACGGCCTTCATCGTCGAGAAGAGTTTCGCCGGCTTCACGCATGGCCAGCATCTCGACAAGCTCGGCATGCGCGGCTCCAACACCTTTCCGCTGTTTTTCGACAATTGCGAAGTGCCGGAAGAAAACGTGCTCGGCAAGGTGGGCGAGGGCGTGAAGGTTCTGATGTCCGGCCTAGATTACGAGCGCGCGGTGCTGTCGGGCGGCCCGCTCGGCATCATGGCCGCCTGTATGGATACGGTCGTGCCCTACATGCATGAGCGCAAGCAGTTCGGCCAGCCCATCGGCGATTTCCAGTTGATGCAGGGCAAGCTCGCCGACATGTATTCGACATGGCAGGCCACGCGCGCCTATGTCTATGCGGTGGGCCGCGCCTGCGACGGCGCCGACCACGCGCGCACCCTGCGCAAGGACGCAGCCGGCGCCATCCTCTATTCCGCGGAAAAGGCGACGTGGATGGCGGGCGAAGCGATTCAGGCGCTCGGCGGCGTCGGCTACACCAACGAATTTCCGGCAGGGCGCCTGTGGCGCGACGCAAAGCTCTATGAGATCGGCGCCGGCACCTCCGAAATCCGCCGCATGCTGATCGGCCGCGAGTTGATGGCCGAGACGAAGTGATTGCAAACGCCACCCCCGGTCCGATCGGGCAGCAAGAGGCAGGAAGCCGGAGGCAGGGGCAAATGACAAATCTGCGGCGTCTGGATTCCCGTTTTCGCGGGGATGGCGGAGGCCAACTCACATAATTCCGCAAAACGCCTAAAGGGAACGCGCGATGCAAGCCCTGAAATCCAACATCAATACGCGTTCGGACGAGTTCAAGGCCAATGCCGCCGCCATGCGCGGTCTGGTCGAGGATTTGCGTGAAAAATTCAACTCCGTTTCCGCAGGCGGCGGCGCCGAGGCCGCAGCGCGCCACGTTGCGCGCGGAAAACTTCTGCCGCGCGATCGCGTGGATCATCTGGTCGACCCCGGCGCGCCCTTTCTCGAGATCGGCCAGCTTGCCGCCTACGGCATGTACGATGGCGATGCGCCCTCGGCCGGCCTCGTCGCCGGCATCGGTCGCGTGCAGGGCGTCGAGTGCATGATCGTCGCCAACGACGCCACGGTGAAGGGCGGAACCTACTACCCGATGACCGTCAAGAAACACCTGCGCGCGCAGGAAATTGCGGAGCAGAACAATCTGCCGTGCATCTATCTCGTCGATTCCGGCGGCGCGTTTCTGCCGCGTCAGGACGAGGTCTTTCCCGACCGCGAGCATTTCGGCCGCATCTTCTTCAACCAGGCGAACATGTCCGCCAAGGGCATTCCGCAGATCGCGGTCGTCATGGGCTCTTGCACGGCGGGCGGCGCCTATGTGCCGGCCATGTCCGACGAATCCGTGATCGTGCGCAATCAGGGCACGATCTTCCTCGGCGGCCCGCCCCTGGTGAAGGCTGCGACCGGCGAGGTCGTCAGCGCCGAAGACCTCGGCGGCGCCGATGTGCATACGCGCATCTCCGGCGTGTGCGACCATTTCGCGGAAAACGACGCCCATGCTCTGTTCATCGCGCGCCGCATCGTCAGCAATCTCAACCGCATCAAGCCGGCAGGCCTCAGGATCGGCGGCGGCGAGGAACCCGTCTACGACCCTGCCGAACTCTATGGGGTCATCCCGACCGACACGCGAAAACCCTACGATGTGCGCGAGGTGATCGCGCGCGTCGTCGACGGTTCGCGCTTCGACGAGTTCAAGCAGCGCTATGGCGCGACGCTGGTGACGGGTTTCGCCGAACTCTACGGCTATCCCGTCGGCATTGTCGCCAATAACGGCATTCTCTTTAGCGAAAGCGCGCAGAAAGGCGCGCATTTCATCGAACTCTGCGCACAGCGCGGCATTCCGCTCGTCTTCCTGCAAAACATCACCGGCTTCATGGTCGGCCGCAAGTACGAGAACGCCGGCATCGCCAAGGACGGCGCCAAGATGGTGACGGCGGTGGCGACCGCGCAGGTTCCAAAGCTCACCCTCATTCTCGGCGGTTCCTTCGGCGCCGGAAATTACGGCATGTGCGGGCGCGCCTATTCGCCGCGCTTCCTGTGGATGTGGCCCAATGCGCGCATTTCCGTGATGGGCGGCGAGCAGGCCGCAAGCGTGCTGGCGACGGTGCGGCGCGACGGCATCGAGGCCAAGGGCGGCGCCTGGAGCGCGGACGAGGAGCAGAAATTCAAGGCGCCGATCCGCGAGCAGTACGAGGCGCAGGGCAATCCCTATTACGCGACCGCGCGCCTGTGGGACGACGGCGTGTTCGACCCCGCCGAAACGCGCCGCGTGCTCGGGCTCTCGCTCTCGGCCTCCCTCAATGCGCCGGTTCAACCGACGAAATTCGGCCTGTTCAGAATGTGAGCGCTTGCAGTGCGCAGAGATCGCGCGCCTCTCCCTTGTATGGAGGGGATCGACCAGTCAAGCGGATAAATAAGCGGTTACGGGAAACGCCATGTTCGACAAGATCCTCATCGCCAATCGCGGAGAAATCGCCTGCCGCATCATCAAGACGGCGCGCCGCATGGGCGTGGCGAGCGTCGCCGTTTATTCGGAAGCCGACGCCGGCGCGCGCCATGTGCGCATGGCGGACGAAGCCGTTTTCATCGGCCCGTCGCCCGCGCGCGAAAGCTATCTGGTGATCGACGCCATTATCGAGGCGGCGCAGCGCACCGGCGCGCAGGCGATCCATCCGGGCTACGGCTTTCTCTCCGAGAACGAGGCCTTCTGCCATGCTTGCGACAAGGCCGGCATTGTCTTCATCGGCCCGCCGGTCGGCGCCATCCGCGCCATGGGCTCGAAATCGGAGGCCAAGAAGCTGATGGAGGCGGCCGGCGTTCCGCTGACGCCGGGCTATCACGGCGACGATCAGGAGGCTGGCCATCTCAAGGCCGAGGCCGACGGAATTGGCTATCCCGTAATGATAAAGGCGGCGGCCGGCGGCGGCGGCAAGGGCATGCGGCAGGTGATGAAGGGTGAGGATTTCGATGCCGCGCTTGCTTCCTGCAAGCGCGAGGCGGCCGCCAGCTTCGGTTCCGATCATGTGCTGGTGGAAAAATACATCGAGCGCCCGCGCCATGTCGAAATACAGGTGTTCGGCGACAGCCATGGCGAATGCGTCTATCTGTTCGAGCGCGATTGCTCGGTGCAGCGCCGCCATCAGAAAGTGCTGGAGGAGGCGCCGGCCCCCGGCATGACGCCGGAGCGCCGCCGCCAGATGGGCGAGGCGGCGGTGGCCGCAGCCAAAGCGGTCGGCTATGTCGGCGCCGGCACTGTGGAATTCATCGCCACGCAAGACGGCCGGTTCTATTTCATGGAAATGAACACGCGCCTTCAGGTCGAACATCCCGTGACGGAAATGGTCACGGGCCTCGATCTCGTCGAATGGCAATTGCGCGTGGCCTCCGGCGAGCCCCTGCCTTTGCGCCAGGAGCAATTGCGCATCAACGGCCATGCGCTGGAGGCGCGCATTTACGCAGAAGACCCGAACCGGAATTTCCTGCCCTCGACCGGCAATCTTCTGCACCTTGCCCCGCCGCCGGAAAACCTCAACGTGCGCGTCGATACCGGCGTGGAGGAGGGCGATTCCATCAGCCCCTTCTACGATCCCATGATCGCAAAACTGATCGTCTGGGACGACGACAGGGACCGCGCGCGCGCGCGGATGTTGCAGGCTCTGGCCGATTACCGCGTCGTCGGCGTCAACAACAACATCGACTTCCTGTCGCGCCTCGTCGCCTGTCCTGCCTTTGCCGACGCCGATCTCGACACCGGCCTGATCGAGCGCGAGCGCGCCTATCTCTTTCCCGGCGCGGAAAGCCCGCCCGACGACGCCTTTCTGGCGGCTGCCTGCGCGGGCCTGTTGCGCGAGCGCGACTTTGCGCAGGCGCGCGCCGCGCGCAGTTCCGATCCCACATCGCCCTGGCATGAGCGCGGGGGCTGGCGCCTCAATGGCGCGGCAAAACGCACGATCGTCTATCGCTTCGGCGAAACGCAGACTTCGGTCGGCGTCGTGACGCACGAGAACGGTTTTACGCTGACCATCGAGGGCAAGACCCATACGGTGCGCGGCAGGATCGACGCACATGGCGCCATGCGCGTCGAGATCGACGGCGTGCGCAGGGACGCCGCGGTGATCGTCGCAGGCCATATGCGTCACGTCTTTCTTGACGGACGCGCCTGGCGACTGGCGGCGGTCGATCCCCTGCATGTGTCGAGCGAAGGTTCGGGCGGCCACGGCGGATTGCTGGCGCCCATGCCCGGCAAGGTGATTTCCATTCTGGTCGAGGCCGGCGCCAAGGTGGACAAGGGGACGCCG
>JBKDZW010000032.1:0-14399 GCA_047971685.1 Rhodoblastus sp. | reverse complement strand
CGGGGAAACGCTCGTCTTGCCCGCCGCCTTCTTCGTGGCGGCGGCCTTCTTCGGCTTGGGTGTCTTCATGGTCTCGGGCAGGTCGGCTGATTGATCGTTAATGTAGGAGCAGCTCCCGGCCGGGTCGAGGGGGCCTGAGATATCCCCAGGCGGAGGAGGGGCGGAAACCCTCCGATCTGCTTGATATGGGTCTTCGGCGGTGTTAAGAAACAGAATAGAAAACAAAGCGCTCGCGTATAAATTTTAAAATACGCACCAAAAAAGCGCGATCACATTGAGGAAACCCCCATGGCCAGTTCAGTCGCCGCCGCGCCTGCGCCCGCAGAGCGCAAACCGCTCTATAAACTGCTTTATGTCCAGGTCTTGACGGCCATCGTGCTTGGCGTGCTCGTCGGCTGGCTGTTTCCTGCCTTCGCCACCAACGAATGGGTGAAGGCGATGGGCGACGGCTTCATCAAGCTCATCAAGATGGTGATCACGCCCATCATTTTCTGCACGGTGGTCTCAGGCATCTCGCATATCCAGGAGGCCAAGAAAGTCGGGCGCGTGGCCGTCAAGGCGCTTATCTATTTCGAGATCGTCTCCACTTTCGCGCTGGCGCTCGGCCTGTTCATCGGCAACATCGTCAAACCCGGCGCCGGCTTTTCCGGGGCCCATGGCAATGCGGACGCCGTCAAGCAATTTACCGGCAAGGCGCAGTCCAGCGTGGAATTCGTGATGCACATCATCCCGGATTCCGTGGTCGGCGCCTTCGCCAAGGGCGACGTGCTGCAAGTCCTGCTGTTCGCCATTCTCTTCGGCTTCGCGCTGATGGCGCTGGGCGAGCGCGGCCACACCGTGCGCGCGCTGGTCGACGACATGGCGCACGCCATCTTCGGCGTCATTTCCATTGTCATGCGCGCCGCCCCCATCGGCGCCTTTGGCGCCATGGCCTACACCATCGGCAAATATGGCGTCGGCTCCATGGTCAATCTGCTTGGCCTGATCGCGACCTTCTATGTCACGGCCCTTCTGTTCGTTCTCGTGGTGCTCGGCCTGATCGCGCGCATGGCGGGTTTTTCGATCTTCAAGTTCCTTGCCTACATCAAGGAGGAACTGCTGATCGTGCTCGGCACGTCGTCGTCTGAATCGGCCTTGCCGTCGCTCATGGAAAAACTGGAGCGTCTTGGCTGCTCGAAATCGGTGGTCGGCCTGGTCGTGCCGACCGGCTATTCGTTCAACCTCGACGGCACCAACATCTACATGACCCTGGCCACGCTCTTCATCGCGCAGGCGCTCGGCATCGACCTCACCTTCGGCCAGCAGATGACGATTTTGCTCGTCGCCATGCTGACCTCCAAGGGCGCCTCGGGCATTTCGGGGGCGGGCTTCATCACGCTCGCCGCCACGCTCGCCGCAGTCGATCCGCGCCTTGTGCCCGGTATGGCCATCGTGCTCGGCATCGACAAATTCATGTCGGAATGCCGCGCGCTGACCAACCTTTCGGGCAATGGCGTGGCCTGCGTCGTCGTCTCCTGGTGGGAGAACGAATTGGACCGCAGGAAGCTGGAGGCCGGCCTCAACCGCCGCATCGACCCCACCGACATCGAAACCGCAGTCACGACAGGCTGACGCAAAACCGGGGCGCTTGCGCGCTCCGGTCCTTTTTTCTAGAACATAAACAGAACAAATTATTCTGACCGCAGACGTTTCCGTTGTGGACAAGGCCGTTTACGCGGGTTTTCGCGAAACATTCGCCTGCGGACCGGGGTAGTGTGACCCCTTCAAATTCAGCCGTGGAGTTCAAAAATGTCCGGCAGCGTCAACAAGGTCATTCTCATCGGCAATCTCGGCCGCGATCCCGAGGTCCGCACGTTCCCGTCCGGCGACAAGGTCGTCAGCTTTTCCATGGCGATGACCGAGAGCTGGCGCGACAAGGCGACCGGCGAGCGGCGCGACAAGACCGAATGGGTCAATGTCTCGATCTTCAACGAGGCGCTTGGCCGTGTCGCCGAGCAATATTGCCGCAAGGGCTCGAAGATTTATCTCGAGGGCCAGTTGCAGACCCGCGAATATACCGACAAGGACGGCAACCAGCGCAAGGCGACCGATGTCGTTCTCCAGAAATTCCGGGGCGAACTGACCCTGCTCGACAGCCGTAATTCGCGTGGCGGCGAGGATAGCCAGAGTTTTGAGCGCGGCTCGTCCTATGGCGGGGGGCGTTCATCCGGCGGCGGTGGGGCAGATCGCCGCCCGGCGGCGGTCAGCGGCGGCCGTTCCGCGGATCTGGACGACGATATTCCGTTCTGAGAATGGGCTGCCGGACGTCCGCCGCACAATCCGTTTGAACCGCGCAGCCTTCAGGCGTTCGGTTCAATTCCGGATGGAATCTGCGAGCCTGAACGGCTCCAGATGCAGGCGATATCTGCGCAAGCCTTCAGGCGCGCAGCCTCTATTCCTCGGCCTTTGCAGGCTCCGGCGCTTCCGATCGCTTTGCGCGAACAGGCTTCGCCAGGAAGGACGGCATGTGGTCGCCGAAGCCGATCACTGCCGGACCGTCGTCATGGTCGTCGCGGCGCGGGCGGCGGTCGCGGCCCCTGTCGCGGCCGGAATCGGCGTCGGTGCGGGAGCGGCGCTCGCTGCGGGACGGTTCCGCCTGCGCATCGGCCGACATTTCCTCGCCATAGCGGGCAGGGCGGCTTTCACGCGGCGCCCGCGTTCTGGCGCCCTCGCGCGGCGCGCGGCCTCTGCCGCCTTCGCGCGAGGAGCGTCCGCGGCGGGCCGGCCGTTCGGACGAGGAGGCGTCGCTCGAACCATCATCGACCGGCGCGTTCGAGGGATCGAACGGCTCCAGGGAGGCCTCGATTTCTCCTGCGGGACGCACATCGCGCCCGCGCGGTCCCGAGCCATGGCCCCGGTCGCGGCTGCGTCCGCCGCGGCGCTGGCTGTCGCGCCCGCGCCGCGCCTCGCGCGGCGTCTCGTCGGGCGGCAATTCCTCGAGCTTCGGTCCGATCCAGTCGATCTCCTTGGCGATCAGCTTCTGAATTTGGTCGACATATTTGGAATCGTCTTCGGTGACGATGGAAAGCGCCACGCCCGAACGGCCCGCGCGGCCCGTGCGGCCGATGCGATGGACGTAATCTTCCGCATGCGTCGGCACGTCGAAATTGAAGACATGGCTGACATCGGGAATGTCGAGGCCGCGTGCGGCGACGTCCGAACAGACGATCAGCGCGACATCGCCGTTCTTGAAGGCGTCGAGCGAGGCCATGCGGGCGAGCTGGTCCATGTCGCCGTGCAGGGCGCCGACCGAAAAGCCGTGCTTGGCCAGCGACTTGTGCAGGATCGCTACATCGCGTTTGCGATTGCAGAAAATGATCGCGTTCTTGAGGTTTTCTTCCGCCCGGATCAATTGGCGCAGCGTCTCGCGCTTGGCGGCATGGCCATGCGAGGCGACCAGTCCCTGACGGATGGTCGAGGCCGTGGACGAGGCGCGCGCGACTTCGATACGCACGGGATTGTGCAGGAATTGCTCGGTCAGCCGCGTGATTTCAGGCGGCATGGTCGCCGAGAAGAACAGGGTCTGGCGCGTGAACGGCACGAGCTTGCAGATCTTCTCGATGTCCGGGATGAAGCCCATGTCGAGCATGCGGTCGGCCTCGTCGATGACGAGGATTTCGATGCCGGTCAAAAGCAGCTTGCCGCGCTCGAAAAAGTCGAGCAGGCGACCGGGAGTCGCGATCAGCACATCGGCGCCGCGCATGATCTTGGCTTCCTGATCGCCGAAGGATACGCCGCCGATCAGCAAGGCGACGTTGAGGCGGTGGTTGGCGCCGTATTTGACGAAACTTTCCTCCACCTGCGCAGCAAGCTCGCGCGTCGGCTCCAGGATCAGCGTGCGCGGCATGCGGGCGCGGGCGCGGCCCTGTTCGAGGCGCGAGAGCATGGGGAGGGTGAAAGCGGCGGTTTTGCCGGTGCCCGTCTGGGCGATGCCGAGCACGTCTCGTCCCACGAGCGCCTCGGGAATTGCTTGCGCCTGAATCGGCGTTGGCGTCGTATAGCCGGATGCTTCGACTGCCTGAAGGACCTTGTCGGAAAGGCCCAATTCATTGAATTGCATCAAATTTCCTGAACGCGGCTTCAATATTGGAATAAAGAGGCGCAGGCCACGACGATTGCGCCAGATTGTCGGAAGCTGGAAATGCTGCAAACGCTGGCCGCGTTGCTGGAGCATCGAACTCCAGGGGAGTCTGCCTGCTTCCACTGCTATGCAATAGCCGGAAATTCCCGGAAGTCAAGGAATTGCGGGGTATCCTTAAGACGGGGGCCGGATTTTGCCGGGCCTGCGGGCCAGGCAGAGAACAAAACACAGGAAGCAGCAAGTTGAATTACTGGCGGCTGGACCCTGAAACTGCGGCGCTTCGACGCAAGGAGCGCGCGATGGCGCGCGATTTCATTGTGAAAAACCTGCCGTTGGCGCCCGCGCCGGGCGTCCCCGGCATACGCATTCATACGGCTGCGTCCGCAAGCCGCCTGCGCCGTCTGGCGGCAGGCCGCAATCCCTATTGGGCCTGGTGCTGGGCCGGCGGTCTTGCGCTTGCCCGTCATATTCTCGACGCGCCCCATCTCGTGGCGGGCGCCAAAATTCTCGATCTCGGCGCAGGCTCCGGTCTTGTCGGGATTGCTGCGGCCAAAGCGGGCGCGGCCGAAATTCTCGCCGTCGATTGCGATGGCGACGCGGTGGCCGCGGTCGAGGTCAACGCCGCCGCCAATGAGGTGGACATGGCCGCCCTCCATGCCGATCCCCTGCAAACCGGGGTACGCCATGCGCCGCCCGTCGATATCGTGCTGGTCGGCGATCTCTTTTACGATGCCGATCTTGCACGCCGCGCGCTCGCATTTCTGGAGCGATGCGCGCAGACAGGCGCAACGGTCCTGATCGGCGATCCCGGGCGCGCCTTTCTGCCCGAGGACAAGCTTGAGACGATCGCCGAATATTTCGCGCGTGATTTCGGGGCGAGCGGGGAGGGCGAGAGCCGGGCGCGCGTCTACAGGTTGCGCGCTCCTCCCGGTTGAAACGCCCGCGCTTTTCTTTTCCGCAGCGCTTAGAGCGTTTCCGCTTTTCATTGGATCATTGCAACGCTCTAACTATTTGATTTTCGCAATTCCGGACGCAAAACCGGTATCTGCTTTTGCTGGAATTGCTCTAGTTTCGGGTCAGGGAGCCGTCATGCCTCAGCCTTTGTTGTTCATTCCCGGTCTTGCCTGCACCGCCGATCTCTGGTCGCAGCAGATTGCGGCCCTGTCCGCCCGCTACGAATGCCATATCGCCGACCACGGCGCCGGCGCGACCATGGCCGAAATCGCGTCCGGCATATTGGCGCGCGCGCCCGGGCAATTTGCGCTCTGCGGCCTCTCCATGGGCGGCTATCTCGCCTTTGAGATCATGCGCCAGCAGCCGGAGCGCGTGAAAAAACTGGCGCTGCTCGATACGCAGGCGACGCCGGAGGGCGAGGCGCAGCGCGCCAACCGGCTGGCGCGCATGGAAGCTGCGCGAAAAGGCGGCATGGAGGCTCTGGCCGAACTGCAATGGAGCCAGCTCGTGCATCCCATGCGCTACGAGGACCGGGCATTGAAGGAGGCCGTGCGAAAAATGGCGCTCGACACCGGCCTCGACGTCTATCTGCGTCATTGCGCTGCGATCATGGCGCGCGCGGATTCGCGCCCCGGCCTTGCCGGCATAAAAGTTCCGACGCTGGTGCTGACCGGCGACAAGGATGCGCTTACGCCGCCGGAAAAGGCGCGCGAAATGGCCGACGGCATAGACGGGGCGAGGCTCGTCATCGTTGCCGATTGCGGGCACATGTCGTCGATGGAGCGGCCGCAGACGGTCAATGCAGCGCTGGGCGCCTGGCTGGAAGGCTGATTATTTCGCGCGGACGGCGCAGGGGTCGATCACGTTCCGCTCGGCCTGCTTCTTGAAGGTCGCGGTCGCCGTGTAGTCGATGCCCGGCTTGGTCTGAAACAGGGCGTAGAGCTTTGAATTCGTGTCGCGCGAGGCGACATCCAGGAAATGTGCGCCGCCAATGCTGGCCAGCGCAATCGCGCCAGCCATGATGGCGACGCGCTCGACGAGCCCGCCATTGGTGTTGCGAATGAAGTCTTTGACGCCGGCCATAAGCTTGTCTCTCCGTGGGAAAGACAATCGCCCATCATGGTAAAGGAAGAGTTGACCGGCGCTTTCTGACGTCATGCGCAAGAATACGCATGCGCAAGAATACGCGTCCTGCCGCCATTATTGCTTGCCGCCATAGCGCAGCCGGCAGCCGCGCGCCCTCTCACACATCCACCATGTCCTGTGCGAAAACCGCGCGTTCCTGAATGAACTGAAAGCGCGCTTCCGGCTTGTTGCCCATCAGGCGCTCCACGGAATCGGCGGTCTCGTCGCGGTCCTCGGGCGAAATCATCACCTTCAGAAGCGTGCGCTTCTTCGGATCCATCGTCGTTTCCTTCAATTGCGCGGGCATCATTTCGCCAAGGCCCTTGAAGCGCGAAACCTCGATCTTGCCTTTGCCGGTCAGCACGTTTTTTTCGAGTTCCTTGCGGTGTTCGTCGTCGCGCGCATAGACGCTCTTTGTGCCCTGGGAGAGCTTGTAGAGCGGGGGTGCGGCGATGAACAGATGCCCCTCCTCGATCAGGCGCGGCATCTGCCGGTAGAAGAACGTGATGAGCAGCGAGGCGATATGCGCGCCGTCCACGTCCGCATCCGTCATGATGATGATGCGGTCGTAGCGCAGATCGTCGTGGCGGTAGTTCGAGCCTATGCCGCAGCCGAGCGCCTGCACGAGATCGCCGATCTGCTGGTTGGCGGCGAGTTTGTCGCGCGTGGCCGAGGCGACGTTGAGAATTTTGCCGCGCAACGGCAGCACGGCCTGCGAAGCGCGGTCGCGCGCCTGTTTGGCGGAGCCGCCGGCAGAATCGCCCTCTACGATGAACAGTTCCGAACCGGCCGAACCGGAGTTCGAGCAATCCGCGAGCTTGCCCGGCAGGCGCAGTTTCTTTGTCGCGCTCTTGCGCGCGACGTCCTTTTCCGCGCGCCGGCGCAGCCGGTCTTCGGCGCGTTCGATCACGAAATTCAGAAGCTGCGTGGCCTGCGTCGGCGCGCCCGCAAGCCAGTGATCGAAGGCGTCGCGCACGGTCGTCTCGACGATGCGCGAGGCTTCCACCGTCATCAGGCGGCTCTTGTTCTGCCCCTGAAACTCCGGCTCGCGGATGAACACCGAGATCATCGCCGCCGTCTGGCCGATCACGTCGTCGCCCTGAATATTGCCGGCGCGCTTGGCGAGGCCGACCCGCTCGGCGTGGTCCTTCAGGCCGCGCAGCAGCGCGAGACGGAAGCCCGCCTCATGCGTGCCGCCATCGGGCGTGGGAATCGTGTTGCAATAGGAATTGGTGAAACCGTCGTCGGCCGGCAGCCAGGCGATCGCCCATTCGAGCGAGCCATGCCCGCCCTCGCGCTCGACCTTGCCGGCGAAGGGCTCGGGCGTCACCGTCTCCTTGCCCTCGATTTCGCGCGCAAGATAATCCTTCAGGCCGCCGGGAAAGCGAAAGACGGCTTCGGTTGGCGTATCCGTGCCCTCGACCGCGCTTGCCGCGCATTTCCAGCGGATTTCCACGCCGCCGAACAGATAGGCTTTCGAGCGCGCCATGCGAAACAGGCGGGCAGGGCGGAAATGCGCATTCTTGCCGAAAATCTGCGGATCGGGATGGAAGCGCACTTTCGTGCCGCGCCGGTTCTTGATCGCGCCCAGCGCTTCCAGCCTGGAGGTCGGAACGCCGCGTGAAAACGTCTGGCGGTAGAGCTGCTGGCCGCGCGCAACCTCCACTTCCAGCGAATCCGACAGCGCATTGACGACGGACACGCCCACGCCATGCAGGCCGCCGGAGGTCTGATAGGCGCCGGAATCGAATTTGCCGCCGGCGTGCAGCATGGTCATGATGACTTCGAGCGCCGACTTCTTCGGAAATTTCGGATGGGGATCGACGGGCATGCCGCGCCCGTTGTCGGTGACGGTGACAAAACCGTCGGCGTCGTAATCGACCTCGATGAAGGTCGCATGCCCCGCCACCGCCTCGTCCATCGCATTGTCGATGACTTCGGCGAAGAGGTGATGCAGCGCACTCTCGTCCGTGCCCCCGATATACATGCCCGGACGCCGGCGCACGGGCTCCAGCCCCTCCAGCACCTCGATGGAGGCGGCGGTATAGCCGGCTTCGCCAGGCGTGCCGGCGCGTGGCGCATCCTTCTTTGCGGAGGCGCTTGCAGGTGAGGAGGCCGGCGCCGCCTTGCGCGACGCCCCGCCAAACAGATCGCTATTCTGAGCCATGCCGCGTTTTACGCTGATTCGGGACCGATGGCGCTCTATGCCACGCGCGCGTCAAAATAGCGAACGAAACGGAAACGCCTGTGGTTACGGCGCCTTAACGGCGAGGCCCTATCTTGCCGCGCGAATCGGAAACGGGATTGGGCGTGCAGGAATCTCTTACCGTCGTTATCTGCCTCGATCATGCCTCGATCACGGGCGGGCAGGCCAAGGTCGCGTTTGACAGCGCGGTGGGCCTGAAAGCGGCGGGCCACCGCCCCATCGTCTTTGCTGCGGCCGGCCCTGTCGATCCCTTGTTGAAGCAGAACGGGATCGAGGTCGTGTGCCTGGGTCAGACCGATCTGCTCGGCGCATCCTCCAGATTGAAGGGCGCCGCGCAAGGCTTCTGGAATTCGGATGCGCGGCGCGCCCTGTCGAACCTTCTGGCGGGCATGCCGCAGGGCGGCGCCGTCGTACATGTGCATGGCTGGGCCAAGGCGCTCTCGCCCTCGATCGCGCCGGCGATCCGCGCAAGCGGCCTGCCGGCGATCTTCACGCTGCACGATTATTTCATGTTCTGCCCGACCGGCGGCTTCTACGATTATGTCGCGCACGAATTATGCGAGCGAAAGCCGCTCGGCCCACCCTGTCTTGCCACCAATTGCGATGCGGTTTCCTATCCGCGAAAAATCTGGCGCAGCGCGCGTCTTGCCATGGCGAACGGAATTGTGGGTCTGCGCGAAACCTTTTCGGATTTCATCTGCATCTCCAACGTGCAGCGCGACATCGTCGCGCCATATCTGCCGCAGGGCAGGCGGGTGCACGCCATTTCCAATCCGGTCGCAGCCGAGGATCTCGGACGGAAATCCGAACCGGCGTCCGGCGAAATGATTTTCGTCGGCCGCATTTCGCCGGAAAAAGGCCCGCTCGTCTTCGCCGAGGCCGCGCAAAGGATCGGTATGATCCCGACCTTCGTCGGCGACGGCCCGGCTGCTGCCGAATTGCAGGCGAAATATCCGCAGGCGCGCGTGCTTGGCTGGCAAGAGCCGGAAGCCGCGCGCAACGCCTTGCGTCAGGCGCGCGCGCTCGTCTTTCCATCGCGCTGGTACGAGGGGCAGCCTTTGACCGTGCTCGAGGCCAAGGCCGCCGGCACGCCGGTCATCGTCTCCGATGTCTGCGCGGGCCGCGAGGAAGTCGTGGATGGCGAAACCGGCCTGTGGTTCCGCTCGGGCGACGCCGCCGACCTTTCGCGCGCGCTTGCGCTCATGCAGGACGATGCGATCGTCGCGCGCATGTCGAAGGCGGCCTACGACGCCTATTGGCGCAACCCGCCCAGTCTGGCGCGTCACGTCGAGGGATTGGCGAAAGCCTATCGCGCCATGCTGGCGGGCGCTGCGCAAAACGCTTCGGGAGCAACGGCATGCGTCTCGCTGTAAACGCGCGCGTCACGGCTTTTTCGCTGGGCGGGCAGCAGCGCGTGACCGCCGAAATTCTGAAGCGTCTCGGCGATGTCGATATCGTCGCCCCGAACCGTCCGCTTGGCGGCGCGCGCGGCCACGCCTGGGAGCAGATGATCCTGCCCCTGCGCACGCGGGGCAAACTTCTGTGGTCGCCGTCCGCCACCGGCCCGGTTTTCAAGCGCGCGCAGGTCGTCACGCTTCACGATGTCGCTTTTCTCGATAAGCCGGAATATTTCGCCGCCAATTTCGCGCGCGCCTATAGCGCCCTGCTGCCGCGGCTTTTGCAGCGCGCCGCCAGAATTGTCACCGTCTCCGAATTTTCGCGCCGGCGCATCGCGCAGAGCTTTGGAATCGATCCGCAGGCGATCGCGGTCATCGGCAATGGCGTGAGCGCGCAGTTTCGCCATTACGATGCGCAGGAGATCGCCGCGACGCGCGCGGCGCTTGGATTGCCGCGCCGGTATTTTCTGTTGCAGGCGACCTCCGATCGCCGCAAGAATCTGGCGCGCGCGCTGGATGCCTGGGGCGCGGCCTTACCCGAACTGCCCGGCGATCTGCATCTCGTCGTCTCGGGCAATCTCGCGCGTTCGCATGTCTTTGGAGCGCAGGGCGCGCTTGCCGAACACCCTCGCATCAAAACCGTGGGCTATGTCGCAGACGAGCATATGGGGCCGATGCTCGCAGGCGCGGAGGCCTTTCTGTTTCCCTCGCTTTACGAGGGGTTCGGGCTGCCGATCATCGAGGCCATGGCCTGCGGCGCCCCGGTGCTGACGAGCGCGGCGACCGCAACGCAGGAAGTCGCGGGCGATGCGGCGCTTCTCGTCGATCCCGGATCCGTCAATGAAATCGCCGCCGGCATCAAGGCGCTCGCCGGCGATTCCTGGCTGCGCACGCGGCTTGCGGCGGCGGGCGGGCAGCGCGCGCGCCGCTATGGCTGGGACGAGGCCGCCGCGCAATATCGCGCGCTTTTCGCAGCCCTCGGCGCCGACACATAGGCGCGTATCGTCGCCATCGAATGCAAAGGCTAAATTTCGGGTGTAACGAAACGTTCAAAGTCTTGTGTTTCGATTGAGACCATGAAGCCCGTTCCCGCCAATCCCGCCCTTCTTCTGCGCTGCGCAGATGCCGCCGGATACGCTGCGGTCTCCGGCTACGACGACGATTATCCCGTTGCATATGCAAAGAAGCACAACGGCTTCTGGTGCGCCGTTCTGTCGATCTTCTTCGTCATCCTTTAGCGCCGGCGCATTTCGTGCGCGACAGGCGGCACGTTGCGGATGGCCTGCATCTGCAATGGCTCCAAACGCAGCAATGGCTCCAAACGCAAAAGGGCGGCCCAAAGAGCCGCCCTTGGCAAGTCGAAACAGCGCAGATCAGACGCTGTAATACATTTCAAACTCGATCGGATGCGGGGTCATTTCGTAGCGCATCACTTCCGTCATTTTCAGTTCGATCCAGCTATCGATGAAATCGTCGCCGAACACGCCGCCGGCCTTGAGGAAGTTGCGGTCCTTGTCGAGGCTGGCGAGCGCTTCGCGCAGGCTGCCGCACACGGTCGGGATCTTCTTCAGTTCCTTCGGCGGCAGATCGTACAGATCCTTGTCCATCGCCGGGCCCGGATCGATCTTGTTGGCGATGCCGTCGAGGCCGGCCATCAGCATGGCGGCGAACGCAAGATAGGGGTTGGCTGTCGGGTCGGGGAAGCGGACTTCGACGCGCTTGGCCTTCGGGTTCGAGGTGTAGGGAATGCGGCAGGAGGCCGAACGGTTGCGCGCGGAATAGGCGAGCAGCACGGGGGCTTCATAACCCGGCACGAGGCGCTTATAGCTGTTCGTCGACGGGTTGGTGAAGGCGTTCAGCGCCTTGGCGTGCTTGATGATGCCGCCGATGTACCACAGGCATTCCTGGCTGAGGTCGGCATATTTGTTGCCGGCGAACACGGGCTTGCCGTCTTTCCAGATCGACTGGTGGACGTGCATGCCCGAGCCATTGTCGCCGAAGATCGGCTTGGGCATGAACGTGGCCGTCTTGCCGTAGCTCTGCGCGACCTGATGGATGCAGTACTTGTAGATCTGCATCTGGTCGGCCGTGGAGATCAGCGTGTCGAACTTCATGCCGAGTTCGTGCTGGGCGGAAGCGACTTCGTGATGATGTTTCTCGACCTTCACGCCCATCTGGGCCATGGCGCCGAGCATTTCGGAGCGCATGTCCTGCGCCGAATCCATCGGGGGAACGGGGAAATAGCCGCCCTTGGTGCGGATGCGGTGGCCGAGATTGCCGCCCTCGTAGGCCGTGTCCTGGTTGGTCGGCAGTTCGATGGAATCGAGTACGAAGCCCGTGTTGTACGGATCGGCCTTGAAGCGAACGTCGTCGAACACGAAGAATTCGGCTTCCGGACCGAAGAAGCAGGTGTCGCCCACGCCCTGCGTCCTCATGTGGGCCATCGCCTTCTTGGCGATGCCGCGCGGGTCGCGGTTGTAGGGCTCGCCGGTCGAGGGCTCGAGAATGTCGCAGACGATCGACAGGGTCGGCGCCGCGAAGAACGGGTCCATGGTGGCGGTGGTGGGGTCCGGCATCAGCGTCATGTCGGATTCGTTGATGGCCTTCCAGCCGGCGATCGAGGAGCCGTCGAACATCGTGCCATCGGCGAAAATGTCTTCGTCGATCAGCGTCTGGTCGAAGGTGACGTGCTGCCACTTGCCGCGCGGATCGGTAAACCGCAGGTCCACATATTTGACGTCGTTGTCCTTGATGTACTTGAGGACATCCTTGGCGGTCTTCATGCTTTGCCTCGCTGCTGGAAGGTTTGGTTTCGTTGAATGCGGGATTGAATCAGATGGCGTCCGGGCCGCTCTCGCCGGTGCGGATGCGCATGGCTTGCTCGACATTGGAGACGAAGATCTTGCCGTCGCCGATGCGCCCGGTCTGGGCGGCGTTGCGTATGGCCTCGACCGCGCGCTCGACGGCTTCGTCCGCCAGCACGATCTCGATCTTCACTTTCGGCAGGAAGTCGACGACATATTCCGCGCCGCGATAGAGTTCGGTATGGCCCTTCTGCCGTCCGAAACCCTTGGCCTCGGTGACGGTGATGCCTTGCAGGCCGATTTCGTGCAGCGCCTCTTTCACTTCGTCGAGCTTGAAGGGCTTGATGATCGCCTCGATTTTTTTCATTCGCGTCGCCTCGTAGCTCAGCGCGGCGTATAGAGCGATTCATCGGCGCCCGGCCGCTTTAACCGCAGCGCTCATAGCATCGGCCGTGCCAGCCCGCCAAGGCGATTCTGGGATATGTCCGCTTACTTCTTGAGCAATTTCCGGTTGCGGCGCCCATCTATTAGGCAGTGCGCCCGGGATTGCAGCGCGCGGTTTTCGCGCGCGACGCAATTGGCCGTGTCGCGCGCCGCGCCTTGACTCGAAACCCGACTCCCGCAACCGTCGCGCTGACGCATATTCCGGGATTCCCGCATATTTCCCGGGGATCGGCGGGTTTGCCGCATCGCATGCGGCGACGGGATCGGCAGAGGTTCAGACAGGATGCGTTCAGACAGGGCGCGTTCAGACACGGTACATGAGCGAGGCCGTAGAAATGGCTGGGCCGGAACAGGTCTGGCGAACGGCCGTGACGGCAAGCCACGAGGATATTCGATGAACAGGGCGCTTTTGATGCTTGCGGTCGCCACAACGACGCTGACCCTTGCCGGCGCCGCAGGCGCGCGGGATTTTCACAGCGATTTCGCAAAGGAAGCGAACGAACGCGCAAAAAATGGCGGCGCGCGCGAGACCGCGCGGGGACAGGACGCGCGGGCGCGCATCGACCTCGCGCAATTCGGCGGCGGTCATGGCGGCGGTTATGGCGGCGGTTATGGCGGCGGCCCCTGGCGGGACGGGCCGCGTGGGGGCGAGGGGCCATGGAACGGTGGCGGCCGCTGGGGCGGCGACGACCGCTGGGGCGGCGGCGGCCGTTGGGGCGGTGGCACGGGGCCGCGCTATTGCGCCAGTTATGCGCAGGGCATGGTGGCGATCGGCGTTCAGGCGATGCGCAGGGGGTGCGCGCAATATGGCCCGGTGGGCCTGCACACCAATTATAACGCCCATTACAATTGGTGCATGCGCCATTCGCCGCGCCGTGTTCAGGAGCAGGCGGCCGGCCTGAACGCGCTGCTGGCGTCATGCCGCTAGAGCATGGGCCAGGAGCAATCTGGCTTTTGAGGGATAAGGCGAAAGCCGGAAGAAGCGCCCGTTATCGAAATATGGCGCGAACGCTTTGACGCCGTGCGAACATTTTGAAGCTGCGCGAATGCTTTGAATCTGGCGAGAAAAACCGCCGAACGCGCGGTTAAAGCGCGCTCGGGCGTCCAGTCCAGCTTCAGCCCTGCGTCACAGATTCAGCCCTGCGTCACCGGGCAGTCCGGCCGGCCGCCCCATTCCGCCCAGGCGCCGTCGAAGACAGGCGCGGAACGGATGCCGGCGGTATCGAGCGCGAGCGACAGCATGCCGGCCGAAACGCCCGAACCGCAGGTCGTCAGAATCGGCCTGGTCAGATCGACGCCCGCATACTTGAAGGCGGCGGCCAGCGCCGCCGGCGGCTTGAACCGGCCGT
>JBKDZW010000031.1:0-4167 GCA_047971685.1 Rhodoblastus sp. | reverse complement strand
GCGCGCTCGAACGCCTTGCGCGCGGAATGGAGATTGCCCGAACCATAATCGACAATCGCGCAGGTCACGACCCGGCTCCTTCCGTCACCGCCGCTTGTCGACGAAACGCGATCTGCGCCAGCGCATCGGCCTCGTCCGAAGCGTAAACAAGGCCCGTCAGCATAAAGCCGCGTCGCGCCAGCGCGCGTCGGCGCAATTCCTGTCCCTCAAGCCCGGTGAAGACCGACGCCAGACACCAGACAGCGATCGCGATTTGCGCGTCGATATCGCCTGATCGCAGACCAGCGACGAGGGAACCCGCCAGAACCAGCATCAGCAAAGCGGGCAACCACAAACGCTGTTTTGCTAGCCAGAGCGGTCCGAAGACAAGCGCCGCCCACGAGAAGCGATGCGGCGCAAATCGTAGCCAATCGGCGGGATTTTTCGTCGCCGTATGGACCGTAAAGATAGTCGGCGCGCCTGCCATCTGGTTACAGGACGCCCTTGGTGGAGGGGATCGTGTGCGCCTGACGGGGATCGATCTCCACGGCCTCGCGCAATGCCCGCGCTAGCGCTTTGAAGCAGGATTCCGCTATATGATGGCTGTTGGCGCCACGAATATTGTCAATGTGGATATTGGCGCCGCAATTTCCGGCGAGCGCCTGAAAAAACTCGCGCACCAACTCGGTATCGAAGGTTCCAATCTTGGGGCTCGGAAACTGCGCCTCGAACACCAGAAACGCCCGTCCCGACAGATCGATCGCCGCTCGGGTCAACGCCTCGTCCATCGGCACATAGGCGCTCGCATAGCGGCGGATGCCGCGCCGGTCGCCCACCGCCTGCCTGATCGCCTGACCGAGCGCAATGCCAACGTCCTCGACGCTGTGATGATCGTCGATGTGCAGATCGCCCTTCGCCGTGATCTCCAGATCGAACAGGGCATGCCTGGCGATCTGGTCCAGCATGTGGTCGAAAAAGCCTATCCCGGTCGAAATCGCGGCATTGCCGGAGCCGTCGAGGTCGACGGTCAGGGAAATGTCGGTTTCCTTGGTCTTGCGCTGAACGGTCGCGCGACGCATATCCATTGCCTCATGAATGCCAAGGCGACCTTCTAGCCGTTATTTGCGCCGTTTGCCACGCTGGTTGCACATGGTGGACGGTTGTTTGGTCGAAATCGCCGGGAATCCCGGCAAATGTGAGAGCGAAAGACAAAAGCATGACCCAGAATGGACCGCGCTGGCATGCAACGACCATCGTTCTGGTCCGCAAGGGTGGGCGCACGACGATAGCCGGCGACGGTCAGGTTTCGTTGGGACAGACCGTCATCAAGGGCAATGCCCGCAAGGTCCGCCGGCTGGGCAAGGGCAATGTGATCTCGGGATTTGCCGGTGCGACCGCTGACGCCTTTACCCTGTTCGAGAGGCTGGAAGCCAAGCTGGAGCAATTTTCCGGACAATTGATGCGCGCTACCATCGAAATGGCCAAGGACTGGCGCACCGACCGCTATCTGCGCCGGCTGGAGGCGATGATGTTGGTGGCGGACGCCTCCTCGGCCTTTCTGCTTTCAGGCACGGGCGACGTTCTGGAGCCCGAGGCGGGCGAGCATGGCGCGGTCATGGCCATCGGATCGGGCGGCAATTTCGCGCTTGCCGCCGCGCGCGCCCTCATCGACGGCCCAATGGATTCCGAGGCGATCGCCCGGCGTTCGCTGGAAATCGCCGCCGACATTTGCGTTTACACAAATCGCAACATCGTCATCGAAACGATCGATTCTGTTTAAAAACAAGGATATAGAATGACCGACTTCTCGCCACGCGAGATCGTTTCCGAACTCGACCGTTACATCGTGGGTCAGGCCGAGGCCAAGCGAGCGGTTGCGATTGCTCTGCGCAACCGCTGGCGGCGCTCCCGGCTCGAGGGACAGATGCGCGAAGAAGTCCTGCCGAAAAACATTCTCATGATCGGCCCGACCGGCTGCGGCAAGACAGAAATCGCCCGCAGGCTCGCCAAGCTCGCGCAGGCCCCTTTCCTGAAGGTGGAGGCGACCAAGTTCACGGAAGTCGGCTATGTCGGCCGCGATGTCGAGCAGATCGTGCGCGATCTTGTCGAAGTCGCAATTTCGCTCGGCAAGGAAAAACAACGCGCCGCCGTGCGCGCCCGCGCCGAGGACGCGGCGGAAGAGCGGATGGTGACCGCGCTCGTCGGCGCAAACGCCGCGCAAACGACCCGCGATTCCTTCCGCCGCATGCTGCGGGCCGGCGAACTCGAAGACAAGGACGTCGAAATCGAAACGACCGCCTCAGGCGGTGCGACGCCGGTGTTCGAACTTCCAAACATGCCGGGTGCAGTCAGCGCGATCTCGCTGGGCGACATTTTCGGCAAGGGTGCAAAGCCGACCCGGCGGCGGCTGAAAGTGCATGAAGCGCGCGAACCGCTGATTGCGGACGAGGCCGAGAAGCTGGTCGACAACGACAAGATCATCCAGGACGCGATCAGCGAAACCGAAAACCACGGTATCGTCTTCATCGACGAGATCGACAAAATTTGCGTGCGCGAGGGCCGGGGCGGCGATGTGTCGCGCGAAGGTGTGCAGCGCGACCTGCTGCCGCTCATTGAAGGCACGACGGTCGCCACAAAGCACGGCGCAGTACGCACCGATCACATCCTCTTTGTCGGCTCCGGCGCATTCCACATTTCCAAACCCTCCGACCTTCTGCCCGAACTACAGGGACGTCTGCCGATCCGTGTTGAGCTTGCGCCACTGACGGAAGCAGATTTCGTGCGTATTCTCACCGAGACGGAAGCGAGCCTGCCCAGGCAATATCATGCGCTCATGGCGACGGAAGGCGTCACGATCGAGTTCGAGCCCGATGGCGTCGCCTCGATTGCGGCCTTTGCGGCGCGCATCAACGCAACGGTCGAGAACATCGGAGCGCGCCGCCTGCAAACGGTGATGGAGCGCATTCTGGAAGAAGCAAGCTTTACCGCGCCAGACATCGCCGGGCAGACCATTGTGGTCGACGCCGCCTATGTCGAAAAGAGCATTGGCGATCTCGCCCGCAACGTTGATCTCAGCCGCTACATTCTCTGATCCTGCGAGGAGGGTTTGCCCGAAGGACGCAGCTGGGCTAAGACCCCTGCGCTTTTTCGGAGCTTCGACTTATGGCCGCGTTTCCTCAACTGGTTTTCTCCGGCGTTCAGCCGACCGGTAATTTCCATCTCGGAAATTACCTTGGCGCGCTTGTGAACTTCGTGGAGATGCAGAGAAAATACGATTGCATCTATTGCGTTGTCGACATGCACGCGATCACGGTTCCGCAGGATCCCGCAGAGCTGACCCAGCATACCCGCGAGGTGACGGCTGCCTTCATCGCGTCTGGCATCGATCCCCAAAAAAATATTGTGTTCAACCAGAGCCATGTGTCCGGCCACGCCGAACTTGCCTGGGTTTTCAATTGCGTTTCGCGTCTTGGCTGGCTCAACCGTATGACCCAGTTCAAGGAAAAAGCCGGCAAGGACCGTGAGAACGCCTCCGTTGGCCTCTATGCCTATCCGAACCTGATGGCCGCCGACATTCTTGTCTATCGCGCAACCCATGTGCCGGTCGGCGAGGACCAAAAGCAGCATCTTGAGCTCACGCGCGACATTGCGCAGAAGTTCAATAATGATTTTTCAGAATCCATCGCGCGCCACGGCCATGGCGAGGCTTTCTTCCCGCTGCCCGATCCGATCATTCAGGGGCCGGCGACACGTGTGATGAGCCTGCGGGACGGCTCAAAAAAAATGTCCAAGTCGGACCCATCGGATTATTCGCGCATCAATCTCTCCGACGACGCCGATCAGATCGCGCAAAAATTCCGCAAGGCGAAGACGGATCCGGACGCGCTGCCTTGCGAAGTCGCCGGCCTTGCCGGACGCCCGGAGGCTGAAAATCTCGTGGGCATTTATGCCGCGCTGCAAGGCGCGACCAAGGACGAGGTTCTCAAGCAGTTCGGCGGCCAGAATTTCTCGAACTTCAAGGCGGCGCTGGTCGATCTGGCGGTCGCCAAGCTCGGCCCCGTAGGCCTGGAAATGAAACGCCTTCAGGCCGATCACGCCTATATCGACACGATCCTGCGCAATGGCGCCGACAAAGCCCGCGCCATCGCTTCGGCCAACATGACGGCCGTCAAGGATATTCTCGGCTTT
>JBKDZW010000030.1:0-8005 GCA_047971685.1 Rhodoblastus sp. | reverse complement strand
TTCCAGCTTTTCTGGCCCGCAACCAGCGCGTTATAGCCGGCGTCCTCGATTTCGGCGCGTGGAAACTGCTCGTCCGTGCATTTCAGTTCTTGCAGGCACACAACGTCGGGCGCATGCGCCTTGAGATAATCGAGGAGCAGCGGCAGGCGCAGGCGAACCGAATTGATGTTCCATGAGACGACGATCATCCGCGAATCCTTGCCTTGAAACAGATATCGCCCAGGTTTTCCCGCTCTGGCAATGGATCGTTCGGACGGGCGTCTTGCCGCTCGCTGCTCAATTGAATGTCGCCTGCTGTTTTGCAATCCTCAAGCGAGGGCAGGGCGCATGGCGGCGCATGCGTGTTTGTCGGTCGGGGCGCATCATGGTCCTAAGAGCACGTCACATTTTCGCAGAATCGCGTAACGTGCTCTATCATGTTGTTTTCAGCGCATATCGTGATCGCAAAAGTCTGCAACTTTTGCGGGATATGCGGGTTGTTTCACCGCATATCCTTATCGCAAAAGTCTCCAACTTTTGCGGGATATGCTTTAGCGAGCCAGGAGGCGCAAAATGTCCGAACTCGAAACGCTCGCCGCGAAAATCGCGCAAAAACTGATTGCACGGCGCGAATTGCTGGCGGTTTCCGAATCCTCGAGCGGCGGGCTGATTTCGGCGGCCCTGCTCGCCGTGCCCGGAGCCTCGGCCTTCTATATCGGCGGCGCGGTGGTCTATACGGCGCGCGCGCGGGCTGCGCTGGTCAATATCGAGCGGGCGGATGTCGAGGGCATGCGCTCGGCCAGCGAGCCCTACGCGCTGCTGCTGGCGCGCCGCACACGCGAATTGCTGCGTTCGGGCTGGGCGATCGCCGAGACGGGCGCCGCCGGCCCCACGGGCAATCCCTATGGCGACGCCGCCGGCCATACGGTCGTGGCCATCAGCGGGCCGGTCGAGCGGGCGCGCATCATCGAGACGGGCTCCGGCGACCGGCGCGCCAACATGGAGGCGTTTGCCCGCGCCGCGCTGGAATTGCTGGACGAAGCGCTGTAAACGGGCGGTTTGAAACCAAGCCTTTGGGACAGACATGACCGACACGCCGCCCGACCGCCTTTCCGTCGATCCGCGCAGCCCCTTCTTCGATCAGGAGGCTCTGGCGCGCGACGTTGGCATCCGCTTCAAGGGCGTCGAAAAGTCCAATATCGAGGAATATTGCGTCAGCGAGAACTGGGTGCGGGTCAGCGTGCCCAACACCAAGGACCGCCGGGGCAATCCGCTGACGCTGAAACTGACCGGCAAGGTCGAGCCCTATTACAAGAGCTGACAGGCGAGGGGCGGGAGCGACCGGAAGGAAGATAGCCCAGGCGTTTCGGCTTCCGGCGCGTTGACAGGCGCGCTACAGCTTTCTAGCCAATTGCAGACATGCATGCAGTAAGCGCCAGAGACAGGTTTCTGTCGATTCTCCCGGTTCTCGTCGGCTTTTTCGGTCTGATGGCGATTGGCGCCGTCTTTCCGCGATTTGCGCGCGTGCTCGATCTCGCGCTGCCGTTCTTCGGGCTGATCGGCCTCGGGTTCATCTGCGGACGCATTTTCGATTTCGGCGAGGAGGGGCTCGCCTGGGTCAATGTCTTTATCGTCTACGTCGCGCTGCCCTCGATGTTCTTCGTGCTGATCTCGAAGACGCCGCTGCGCGAATTGCTTAATCTCGGCTTTGTCGCCTGTACGGCGGGCGCAACCATCGCCGCGTTCGCGATCGCCTTCGTCATCGGCATGAAGGCGTCGGGCGGCAATGTTCCCGAGGCCACGATCCAGGCCAATGTCGGGGGCTACGCCAATATCGGCTACATGGGGCCGGGGCTCACGCTGGCGACGCTGGGGGCGGGCGCAGCCGCGCCGGTCGCGCTGATCTTCGCCGCCGACACGATCTTCCTGTTTTCGGCCCTGCCGCTTCTGATGGCGATCGGGCGCGGCCAGGACAAGGGCTTGTTGCGCACGATCGGGATCGCGGTTTTGCGGATCGTCATGCATCCCTTCAACATCGCAACGGCGGTCGCGGTGACGGCTGCCGCCTATTCCTGGCAGCCGCCGGCCGCAATCGGCAGAATGGCGACCATGCTGACGGGGGCGGCGGCGCCTGCGGCGCTGTTTGCGCTGGGCGTGACGGTGGCGCAGCGCCCGATTGCGCGCGTTGCGCCGGAATTGCCGTTCCTGCTCGCCGTCAAGCTGGTCGCCCATCCCCTCATCGTCTATCTGCTGCTTTCTGCGGTCGGCGGCTTCGACAGGGTGTGGACCTTTACCGCCGTGCTCATGGCCTCGCTGCCGCCTGCGCTCAATGTGTTCGTGATGGCCAGCCAGTATCGCGTCTACGTGGAGCGCGCCTCCAGCGCCATCCTGATAGGAACTCTTGCCTCCGTCGTGACGGTTACCGGGCTTCTATATCTGATTTCAAACGATCTTTTGCCACTATCCCTGCTGTCGCGCTGAGATGCGCCTTCGTTACGGCATGTTCACACCTTTCCGCGAGGATGCCGGTTCAGTCGCGTGGCGCGTTTCGGTTTGGGGGTAGGCATGGCTTTTGGTTCGGTCGGCAAGCGCAAGGCCGAAAGGCGCGATTGCCACGTCAAGGCTCAAATCATCCGCCCCGACGACGACAGGCCGATCGATTGCCTCATCATGGATTTCAGCGCGACCGGCGCGCGCGCGAAGGTGATGGAGCCCGTCAAGCTGCCGTCGCGTTTCAAGCTCTACATTCCCTCGCGGCCCGAGACCAAGAACGTCCTTCTGCGCTGGCAGAAGGATCAGGATTTCGGGTGCGAATATTCGACGGGCCTTGCCGACGAACGCACATTTTTTGAACTGATCGGGCGCGTCGATGCGCTGGAGAGCGCCGGCCCTGCTGGCGACGGCGCCGCATTGGCGGATTTTTCACGCAGGATCGAGGCGCTGGAAGCCGCGCACAAAGATCTCGAAGCTGCGCGCAAGGATCAGGCCAGTCCCGACGCGCCGCAGACAGACATGCGGCAGATGCAGCTTGCGGGCGAGGAGAATATCGCCGCGCTGGAGCAGAGGATCGAAGGCGTCGCCGCAGCGGCCGAAGGCCAGGCCAGGCGTAGCGAGCAATTTCTCATCACACGGCTGGAGCAGACCGAAGACCGGCTGCGCGCGCTGCTTGCGCCGGATGTTCCTGCGCGGCTGGCGCGGCTGGAAGCGCTCGCCGAATCCGGCGCCTTTACGGCGGCGCCTGCGTCCGTGCAGCCGGTTACCGCTGAATTCGACCCCGCGATTTATGGGCGCCTCGCCGATCTCGAAGCCAGGACGATGGCGATGCAACGTGCGGCCGATGAAGCGGAAGCACGGTCGCTGGCGCACAGCGTCGACGATCGTGCGCCGCCGGAAGCCGCCGCGCCGGGCGAGGTGGAAGACGTTATAAAACTCGCCGAGCGCGTGTCCGATATCGAGGTTTCGCTGATGGAGCTGAGCCTGGGCGGGCCGGCGGCGCCGAAGGCCGGCGCGACCGATCTCAACCGGCGCATTACCGAGATCGAGGAGCGCCATGCCGAGATCGTCGCCACCTTGCGCAATCTTCTGGGATTGCTGACGGCAAGCGGGGAGCATCGCGCGGCGAGCTGAGGCCGGGCGGTCTGAGTTTCGGACCAAAGGCCGGCTTTGTCCGGGAGCCGTTTTTCAGACGCGCAAGTTCGGCGCGAACTGGCCGAGTGCGCGCGCCAGCGTCGGCTCCACGCCTTCGCGCAGAATTGCGCGCCTCAGCGGGCCGATCGCCGTCACCGCCGCAAAGCCAAGCCCGCGCGCGAGATCCATGGGGAGGAAATCGGCGAGCAGGGCGCGGTTGAGCACATCGACGCCGCGCGTGCGAATGTCGATGTCGGCGCGGCGCGATTGTTCGTAATCGGCGAGCGCCTTTGCAATCGCCCCGGGATTTCCGAGATCGACGCCGTCGAGCGCAAGCGCGGCGTCGGAGGAATCGCGAATGCCGAGATTGAGCCCCTGCGCGCCGAGCGGGGGGAAGACATGACAGGCTTCGCCCACCAGCATCAGACGCGGCGCAGTCACTTTTCCGGTGCGCATGCCGGCCATGGGAAAGGCGCCGAGCGCGCCTTCGATCGATATCGCGCCATAGCGATAATGCGATTGTTCCTCGATTTCGGCGGCGAGCTTTTTGGCGTCCAGCGCCATGCGCCGCTTGGCCTGGGCCGGCGGCATCAGCCAGACGAGGCTGAGGCGGCGCGGGGCGTCCGCCGTCGGCGGCATGGGCACGAAAGTGAAAGGCCCGTGGCGGGTGTGAAATTCGGTGGTGATGTCGTCGTGCGGGCGGCGGCACCGCAATATGCCCGTAATCGCCGTCTGCGGATAAGACCATTCCCTGATTTGGATGGCGGCCTCTTTTCGCGCCGGCGAATTGCGGCCGTCGCCGGCCACTACCAGCGCGCATTCGATTCTGCGTCCGTCGTCGAGTTCGGCGGTCACGCCGTCTTCGCGGAAATCGTAGGAGACAACGAAGGCTTCCTCGCGCGAAATATTGGCGATGCCGTCGACAGTCTGCGAGAGCATGGCGACGATGTCGTCGTTGGGAATGTTGAGGCCGAAGGCGTCGAGGCCGATTTCGTCCGATGTGAACAGCGCCGGCGGCGGGCGGAAGATGGAGGATGTGTCGTCGATGATGCGGATGCCGCGCACCGGCGCCGAGATCTTTTCCAGCGGCGCGCGAAGATCGAGATCGTCGAGCAGGCGCAACGATCCCTCAAACAGCGCGACCGTGCGGCCCGGCAGTGGCCCGGGCGTCTTGCCGACAAGCGCGATGCGCGCGCCGGAGCGCGCCAGCGCAATCGCGGCGATCAGGCCGGACGCGCCGGCGCCGGCGACCAGAATGTCGCAGATGGTTCGCGGGTCTTTTGCTGTCGCCATGGTCTGAACTCCCGGCGCCCCTTTTAGCGCGCTCAGGGGGGCAGCGGGAGGTCTTCGATCAAACTGCGTCGGCAGGCCGCAGGCGCTTACGGCGTCAAAATCACCATGCCGGTCGTGCTGCGCCCCTGGAGGTCGCGATGGGCCTGCTCTGCGTCGGCGAGTTTGTAGCGGCCGGTGATCGACACTTTGACCGTGCCGTCGGCCACGACCTTGAACAGATCCCTGGCCATCTTTTCCAGCCGTGCGCGGTCCGCCAGAAAGGCGAACAAGGTCGGGCGCGTGGCGAAAAGCGAGCCTTTCTGGCCGAGCAGGCCGAGATTGAAGGCTTCCACCGGGCCGGACGCCGAGCCGAAGCTGACGAAGACGCCGAAAGGTTTCAGGCAGTCGAGCGAAGCCGGGAAGGTCGCCTTGCCGACGCCGTCGTAGACGACCTCGCAGAGCTTGCCCTTGGTGATCTCCTTCACGCGGGCGACGAAATCCTCCTCGCGGTAGAGGATGGTGTGCTTGGCGCCGAATTTCCTGGCGAGTTTCGCCTTTTCCGGCGAGCCGGCCGTGCCGATGACGGTGGCGCCGAGCGCCTTGCCCCATTGGCACAGAATGGAGCCGACGCCGCCGGCGGCCGCCTGCACGAGAATCGTATCGCCTTCTTTCACCTTGTAGGTCTGGCGCAGCAGATATTGCGCGGTCAGTCCCTTGAGCATCAGACCCGCCGCAATCTCGTAAGGGATTTCCTTCGGCAGTTTGACGGCAAGCGAAGCCGGCAGATTGCGCAATTCGGCATAGCCGCCGAGCGGGCCGGAATAGGCGATGCGGTCGCCGACCTTGAAATTATCCACGCCCTTGCCGAGCGCGACGATTTCGCCTGCGCCCTCGTTGCCCGGCGTATAGGGCAGGGGCGTCGGATACATGCCGGTGCGATAATAGACGTCGAGAAAATTGACGCCGATGGCGTGCTGGCGGATCTGCACTTCGCCTGCGCCGGGCGCGGGAATGTCGATGTCTTCGTAACGCAATACTTCAGGACCGCCGGTGGCGTGGACGCGAATTGCCTTGACCATGTGTTCCTCGTCTGGGAGAGCGCTAGGCGCTTTGATGGCGGATCATGCGACGCGCTGGCGGGGCTGGCAATGGCGGCTGCGGCTATCCGTCCAGACGCGCCAGAATCCTTGCCTTCGCCGCGTCCAGAACGGAATCCGACAGAGCCGGGTTTTCGCGCGCAAGCGAGCGGGCGAGCGTGAGGGCGCCCACCAGTTCCGTCATGGTCTCCTGCGCCGTCGCGGCGTCGGATTCGAGCGCGTCGGCCAGACGGTCGAGGAATTCGCGCAAGCCCTTCGCATATTCGGCGCGCACCTGGCCGCTTGCGCGCGAGACATCGGAAGCAAAAGCGACCATGGGGCATCTTGCGCCGGCTTCGTCGCGGGCGCGTTGCGAGAGATAGCGCTCGACATAAAGACGCATCGCCGCGCGCCTTTGTTGGCCGGCGGGCTTTGCCCCGACCTTGCCGATCACGGCGAGCGCGCGCGAAAAAGCCAGTTCGCAGGCCTGCGCCTCGAGCGCGGATTTCGACCTGAAATGATTGTAGAAGCCGCCGTGCGTGAGGCCGGCCGCGCCCATGAGTTCGGCGACGCCGACGTTTGAAAAGCCGCGCTGCTGGAAAAGCGCCAGAGCGCTGTCCAGCACCTTTGCCCGGTTTTCCGCCGTCTTTTCCTTGGTGAGCCGCATGTGCGCTCCGATTGCAAAATGCCGCCATTGCAAAAAGTCGCCATTGCAAAACGCGGTCTGGGACTTGACATAACGATGACGGCTGTCATCAAATAAAAATGACAAGCATCATTGTAGCTTCGCCCACCCCACGCGGCAAGATCAATTGGAGCCCCGCCATGCTCGCTTCGGTTCTGGCCTCCGCGCTTTCCCGGCGCCGTGTGCATTACGGCTGGATCATCGTTGCGACGACCTTCTTTTCGTCGCTCGTCATGGCGGGCGCCGTGGGGCTGCCGGGCGCTTTCATCATTCCGCTGTCGAAGGAATTCGGCTGGGATACGGCGGAGATTTCTTCCGCCATGGCGGTCAGATTCGCGCTGTTCGGGCTGATGGGGCCGTTTTCAGCCGCATTGATCGAAAAATACGGTGCGCGGCGCATCATGTTTTTCGCGCAGGCGCTGGTCTTTTCCGGGCTTGCCGGTTCGCTTTTCATGACAAGCCTGTGGCAGCTCTTCCTGTTCTGGGGCCTGCTGATCGGTCTTGGCACGGGGCTGACAGCGCTCGTGCTCGTGGCGATCATGTCCACGCGCTGGTTCGCCGAAAAGCGCGGACTTGTCGTTGGCGTCCTGACGGCGGCGGTGGCGACGGGCCAGCTTGTCTTTCTGCCCTTCGCCTCCATGCTGATCGAAAGTTACGGCTGGCGTCTGGCGCTCGTTCCCTCGCTCGTCGCCATTGCGCTTGCAGCCTTCGGCGTGCTGCTGTTTCTCGCCGAGCGGCCGGCGGACGTGGGCTTGCGCGCTTATGGCGAGAAAGCGGATGCGCCTGCCGCTGCGCCGGCTCCGCCCGTCGGCAATCCCGTTGCAAGCGCATTCGGCGCGCTCGGGGAAGCTGCGCGAAATCCCGCCTTCTGGCTGCTTGCCGGATCGTTCTTCATCTGCGGTCTTTCCACCAACGGCCTGGTGCAGACGCATTTCATTCCGCTCTGCGTCGATTATGGATTGCAGGCGGTGGCGGCGGCTTCCGTGCTCGCCATGATGGGCGTTTTCGATTTCGTGGGCACGGTGGCGTCGGGCTATCTCTCCGACCGCATCGACGCACGAAAACTCCTGTTCTGGTATTACGCCCTGCGCGGTCTTTCGCTGCTCTGGCTGCCGTTCTCCACGTTCTCGATCTACGGCCTGTCGATTTTTGCGATCTTCTACGGGCTCGACTGGATCGCGACCGTGCCGCCAACCGTCAAGCTCACGGGTTCGGTTTTCGGGCGGGCGAAAGCCGGCCTCGTCTTCGGCTGGATTTTCGCCGCCCACCAGATCGGCGCGGCCGTGGCGGCGTTCGGCGGCGGCCTGTCGAAAACCTATCTCCTGACCTATGCGCCGGCCTTCTGGGTTGCGGGCGCGGCCTGCCT
>JBKDZW010000029.1:0-24874 GCA_047971685.1 Rhodoblastus sp. | reverse complement strand
CGGACGGCGCGCGCTCGTCGATCTCGTCGGCATACTCGGCTATTACGGCCTGATCTCGATGACCATCAACGCCTTCGAAATTCCCCTGCCCGCAGGGGAACCCGGGCCGTTTGCAGCCTGATGCGCCTATGGCGAAGCCGCACGATCAATCGAGATATTCACGCAGATCATGCGTGCCTTTCACGCAGATTTCATCGTAAGTGTCTGCGATGAATTTTTTGCCGGTGTTCTCGCCGAGATCGAACAGCTTTCGGAACAGGCCGTATTCGGCTTGCATTTTCGTATCCGAATTATAAGCGGCAAGCGACTTGCCGCCCTCGATCAGATGCATGCGGATTTTCTTGTAATTCGTGTTTTTCAACCGGCCCTGGTCGATCAGGCGCGCAACGAAATCAATGGCGCGGAACTCGCCGAGCAGCGGCGCATTGAACGTGATTTCGTTCATGCGCTGCATGATCTCGGCGGCGGTGTCGGGCGTGCCCAACCGTTTGATCGGGTCAAGCTGCACGAGCACGATGTCGGCGACATCCGTGTCCGCAAACAGCGGAAACAGCGAGGGATTGCCGGAATATCCGCCGTCCCAATAGGGAATGCCGTCGATCACGACCGCCTTGAACATCGTTGGCAGGCAGGCCGAAGCCATGACCATTTCCGCCGTCAATTCCTGGCGATTGAAAATCTTGATCCGGCCCGTGTGGACATTCGTGGCGGAAATATAGAGCTTGACCGAATTGCTGGCGCGCAGCGCATCGAAATCGACGAGCCGCGAGAGCACCGAGCGCAATGGATTTATGTCGAGAGGATTGAGTGCATAAGGCGATATGAAGTTGCTCGCGCTCTCCAAGAGCCGTCCGCTGAGGCTCAGGGGATCGAAAGCGCTGATATAGGCGTCGAACAGAGTGCGCTGAACCTGATTGAGCTGCCCGCCGATGCTGACGCTGCGCCAGAATTCCTCGAGTTTCTTGCGCGCCCCTTTCGTCCCGCCCTCGCGTAGACCGTCAGCCAGCACGACCGCGTTCATCGCACCCGCGCTCGCGCCGCTGATGCCGGCAATTTCAAAGCGCCCATCGGCCAGAAGCGCGTCGAGAACCCCCCAGGTGAAAGCGCCATGCGCGCCTCCGCCCTGGAGGGCGAGATTGATCCGTTTCTTGTTCATCTGGATCCGTTCTGTCCGATTATTCAGCCGTCCAGCCGCCATCTATCGACAGATTCCCGCCTGTCATCTGCGAAGCTGCATCGGAACACAGGAACATAGCAAGCGCGGCCACCTGCTCGACCGTCACGAATTGCTTGGTCGGCTGCGCCGTCAGGAGCACATCGTTCATGACCTGCTCCCTGGTCATGTTGCGCGCCTTCATCGTGTCGGGAATCTGCTTTTCGACGAGCGGCGTCCAGACATAGCCGGGCGAAATGCAATTGACGGTCACGCCGAACGTGGCGAGTTCGAGCGCCGCCGTCTTGGTCAGGCCGGCGATGCCGTGCTTGGCCGAGACATAGGCCGCCTTGAACGGCGAGGCGACGAGCGAATGGGCCGACGCGGTATTGATGATACGGCCCCATTTGCGCTTCTTCATGCCGGGTATGGCCGCACGAATGGTGTGAAATGCGGACGAGAGATTGATCGCGATGATCTGGTCCCATTTCTCGATCGGAAATTCCTCGATCGGCGAAACGAACTGAATGCCGGCGTTGTTGATGAGAATGTCGACCGAGCCCAGCGCCTTTTCGGCATTGGCGATCATGGCGGCGATTTCGGCGGGCTTGGTCATGTCGGCGGCGTCGTAACGGCAGGTCACCCCGAATTCTTTCTCGATGGCGGCGCGTTCCTTTTCAATCGCGGCCGCTTCGCCAAAACCGTTGATGACGACATTGGCGCCCTCCTTGGCGAGCGCGCGGGCATAAGCAAGACCGATACCCGAGGTGGAGCCCGTGACAACGGCGTTACGTTTGGCAAGCGACATAAAAATCTCCTGAAATTGTCGCCCCTCGATAATTGCCGGCGCCGGGGAGGCGCTGAGGGGCGAAAGAATAGATGGGTTCGATTTCTCTTATAGGCAAGATATAATGGCTTGATGACGCACCGCACAAGACAAACACGAGAATGTGAACACGCGCATGCGGGGGACGGGACGCCTGGCGGCGTCAGCCGGCTCACGCCCGGCCGTCGCGCCGTTCTCGACATTCTCACCCATGCGCGAAAACCTGTGGGCGCCTATGAAATGATCGACCTTCTTGCAGGCGCCGCCGGACGGCGGCCCGCGCCGACACAGGTCTATCGCGCGCTGGATTTTCTGGTGGAGCAAGGGCTCGTCCACCGCCTGGCTTCGCGCAACGCATATCTAGCCTGCGGCCATGGCCATGACGCCGGCGAGCCCGTGGCTTTTCTCATCTGCGATGGCTGCGGACAGGCGGAGGAGGCGACCTCTCCCGAGCTTGCCGCCGATGTCGCGCTCATTGCGGACAGGCGCGGATTTGCGCCGCGCGCCCAGATCATAGAAATAGCTGGGCGTTGCGCCGTCTGTCAGGCAGAGGGCGCAGCGTGAGCCGCAGTTGAAGAACGATCCCATGACCAATTCATCCGAAAACGCCTGTCTGCCCGCCCCCATCGCAGCAGAACCCGCCGCCCGCCATCGCACGACGGGCGTCCTGGTCGGCTCCGGCAAGGGCGCCGTGCGCGTCGGCGCCGGCGCGCCGATTGTCGTGCAATCCATGACCAACACGGACACCGCCGACATCGAGAGCACGGTCGCACAGATTGCAACGCTCGCGCAGGCAGGCTCCGAAATGGTGCGCATCACGGTCGATCGCGACGAGGCCGCCGCCGCCGTGCCGCATATTCGCGACCGCCTGTTGCAGATGGGCGTGGATACGCCGCTGGTCGGCGATTTTCATTATATCGGCCACAAGCTGCTTGCCGATCATCCCGCCTGTGCGGAGGCGCTCGACAAATATCGCATCAACCCCGGCAATGTCGGCTTCAAGGAAAAGAAGGACCGGCAATTCGCGGCCATCGTCGAAATGGCGATCAGGCACGGCAAGACCGTGCGCATCGGCGCCAACTGGGGCTCGCTCGATCAGGACATGCTGACCACGCTGATGGACCGCAACGCAAAGTCGTCGCGCCCGATCGACGCGCAGGCCGTGACCCGCGAAGCGCTCGCGCAATCCGCGCTGATGTCGGCCGATCTCGCGCAGGAAATCGGCCTGCCGAAAGACCGCATCATCCTGTCGGCCAAGGTTTCGGCGGTTCAGGGGCTGATCTCGGTCTATCGCATGCTGGCCGCGCGCTCCGATTACGCGCTGCATCTGGGTCTGACGGAAGCCGGCATGGGCTCCAAGGGCGTGGTGGCGTCTGCGGCGGCCCTCGGCGTTCTCCTGCAGGAAGGCGTTGGCGACACGATCCGCGTTTCGCTTACGCCCGAACCCGGTGGCGACCGCGCGCAGGAAGTAAGGGTCGCGCAGGAAATTCTGCAAACCATGGGCTTTCGCACCTTCGTGCCGCTGGTTGCGGCATGTCCGGGCTGCGGGCGCACCACATCGACCGTGTTTCAGGAGCTTGCGCGCGACATCCAGAACCACATCCGCGTCTCCATGCCGGAGTGGAAAAGAAAATACGCCGGCGTGGAAACGCTCAACGTCGCGGTCATGGGCTGCATCGTCAACGGCCCCGGCGAAAGCAAGCACGCCGACATCGGCATATCGCTGCCAGGCACGGGCGAGGCGCCCGCCGCCCCCGTCTTCATCGACGGCAAGAAGGCCATGACGCTTCGCGGCGCAGGCATTGCGCAGGAGTTCCAGCAGATCGTCGAAGATTACGTCGAGCGTCGTTTTGGCGGAAAGGCGAAGGCTGCGGAATAGCGACCCATCATGCCGGACGCTTGTTTCCCTTAAAAAAGCCCCGCCGCCAGATTGATGGTCAGCGCCAGAATCGTGGTGTTGAAGAAAAACGCAAAAACCGAATGAACGAGCACGATGCCGCGCATGGCGCGCGAAGACACCGCGACGTCCGATGTCTGCGAGGCCACGCCGATCGTGTAGGAAAAATAGGCGAAGTCGATGTAATTAGGCTGCGCCGTGCCGGGAAAGATCAGGCCGCCGCGCGGATCGGCCGCAATCTCGGCGGCCAGACACAGATCGATATCGTCGACATCGCCGTCGCCATCGAGATCGAGCGGGTTGCGCGCGCTCCCCATTCCGCCGTCGTCGGCGCCGACAAGCTGGCGTTCGAGATAATATTCATGCGCATAATGCAAGGTGAAGATCATGTGCATGAACAGCCACGACGAGACGATCGTGCTGCCGGCGAGCATCAGATGGAGAGCGCCCGACCACCCGGCCATGCCCTTGGCCGCGCTCATTTCGACGATAATGGCCCAGATCGCCACCAGCGAAGCGATCACGCAGAGGACGAGGATGAAGTAGCGGCCATCGTCCATGATCTGCGCCTGATGGCGGATGCGCCGATGATCGAAGCCGCGCATGGTGAGAAGCACCAGCAGCACGTCGCCCACGCATGCGACATTCCAGCCGATCAGCGTGCGCGTTGCGGAATGCAGGGCATCGGGCGCCAGCCAGCCCGCGAGCGCGCCAAAAGCCAGCGCCAGAAACAACCGCGGTCGGGCCGCGATCACCCGCAAAGGCAATATGCGTTGACGGTGGCGCGCAAGGAGCGCCTTCTGTTGTATCTCAGCCTCGGTTGAAATTTCCGCAGCCATAAGCGCCAGAACTCAATTGCGTCTTGCAGCCGTAAACCGGGCGGCCTCCGCCAGAACGGCCGCCTTCTCGCCAAAACCGCCTTCCTCCAGCGCCTCGATCGCATCGATCGCCAGAGAATCGCGCCGTTCGCGCGCAGCCTCCAGGCCGAGCGCGGAAACAAGCGTCGCCTTGTTGCGGCCTGCATCCTTGCCGGCGCGCTTGCCAAGCGCGGCCTCGTCGCCCTCCGCATCGAGAATGTCGTCGGCCACCTGGAAACAGGCGCCAAGCGCCCGGCCGTATTTCGCGAGCGCGGCGCGCTGGCCTGCATTGGCCGCACCCAGACGCGCGCCGGCTTCCACGCCGAAGAGCAGCAGCGCGCCGGTCTTCATCGCCTGCAAGGTCATGATCGCCTCGCGCTTGTGTGGCGTCGTCGCCTTTTCGGCCGCCAGATCGAGCGCCTGTCCGCCGACCATGCCGCCAAGCCCGGAAGCGCGCGCAAGGCCCAGGACCAGATCGGCGCGCACGGCGGCGTCCTTGTGGGTCGCAGGATCGGCCAGTACGTCGAAAGCGTAGGTCAGAAGGCCGTCGCCCGCCAGAATGGCGGTCGCCTCGTCATAGGCCTTGTGCGTGGTAGGGCGCCCGCGGCGCAGATCGTCGTCGTCCATGGCCGGCAGATCGTCGTGAACGAGCGAATAGCAATGGACCATCTCCAGCGCGGCCGCTGTACGAAACGCGCCTTCGCCCTTGACGCCGAACAGACGCGCGGTTTCGACGACGAGAAAGGGCCGCAGCCGCTTGCCGCCGGCAAGACAGGCATAGCGCATGGCCTCCAGCAGGCGGGCGGGCCGTTCGATTTCGCCCGGCCGCGCCGGCTGCGAGAGCAGCGCCTCGAGCATGGTCTCGGTCCCCGCCGCAACCTCGTCGAGCCGCGAACGGAACAGATTTGCGGTCGCGCGCTCGGTCATGTCGTCCTCGATTATCGGCTTTGGCATCGCTTGCCCGATCGCTCCGCATCGGTCAAGGCTTGTCGCGGAGGTGCAAATGGCGCAGTTTCTGGTGCGCATCGGACGGTTCGCCTTGAGCCTCGTCCTTGCGGCCGCAGTCGCGTTCGCCGCGCTTGTCGCGGTCTGGCGGTTCGCGCCGCCGGTTTCGACCCTGATGCTCGCGCGCTACGTGACGGGGCGGCCGGTGGTGCGCGACTACGTGCCGCTCGAACGGATATCCCCCAATCTGATCGCAGCCGTCGTCATGTCCGAGGACAGCAGGTTCTGCCGCCATTGGGGCGTCGACTGGCAGGCGCTGGGCGAGGTGCTCGAGGACGAGGACGGCCCCTCGCGCGGCGCTTCGACCATTGTCATGCAGGTGGTCAAGAACCTGTTTCTGTGGCCCTCGCGCAGCGCCATCCGCAAGGGAATTGAAATTCCCATGGCGCTCGTCCTCGATCTCGTCTGGCCCAAGCGCCGCATTCTGGAAGCCTATCTCAATGTCGCGGAATGGGGGCCAGGCGGCATTTTCGGGGCCGAAGCCGCAGCGCGCGCCAGTTTCGGACGCTCCGCAGCTAACCTTTCCACGACCCAGGCGGCCCTGATGGCGACCGCCCTGCCCAATCCCATATTGCGGCGACCCGGCCGCCCGACCCGGCTCCAAAGAAAGCTGGCGCACCGTATTTCCGTGCGGATCGGCGACGCCGCGCCATGGCTCGACTGCACGAAGCCATGACAATTATCGCCAATTGCGCTGTTCGGGCTGGCGCAGCCGGCTTTTTTGGGCTAAGAGCCCGCCAACGTTCCGCCCGCCGGGGTCGGTCTGCAATATGGTTGCGTCTGTGCGATCAGGTTGCCCCTGATTTTCGGACGCGAATGGAGCGAGCCCGGCTCGCTCTGGCTGCGAATGGAGCGAGCCCGGCTCGCTCTGGCTGCGGAGCCCGTCCCCGTTGTGGGACAAAGGAGTTTCAAATGGCTGTTCCGAAGAGAAAAACCTCCCCGATGAAGCGCGGCTTCCGCCGCTCGGCCGACGCGCTCGCCGCACCTGCCTATGTCGAAGACAAGGATTCGGGCGAGCTGCGCCGTCCCCATCATGTCGATCTCAAGACCGGCATGTATCGCGGTCGCCAGATTCTGAAACCGAAGACTCAGGAAGCCTGAGCTTTTGCGGCCGCGCCTCGCCCGAGGCGCGAATTTCGAGACAAAATCCGATAGCCGGCGCCCGCGTCGGCTGTTTTCGTTTGCGCATATCCTGAATTTCTGCGGGAAGACGGCGCCTGCGCGTCAGGCGCGAACGGCGTCGGGCACCAGCACGCGGCGCAGACGGATCATTTCGCGCGAAGCCATGTCGAGCTGGTCGTAATATTTCTGGATCAGCTCGACGAAGCCCGACCCGTCGATCAGTTTCAGATTGCCCTTGGAACGCGCAAAGTTCGATGCGCTCGCGGTATAATCGCCCGTCGTGATGAAAATGCCGACATCGCGCTCCTGCACCATGGCGTAGAACGCCTTGACGTGATCGGCGCATATGTTGGCCTCGTGCGACTTCACCTGAATTTTCAGGATCGGCGGCTCGATGCCGAGTTCGTCGCGATGCGCGATCACGTCGACGCCGTCGTCGCGCACCGCGCGGGTGGAGCGCGCATTATAGCCCATCGCCCGGAACAGCGCGGCGACAAAGGGCTCCAACGCGCTGCCCTTGAGATCGGTCTTGATCCGTTTCGAGATAAAATCGCGCGTCGTTTCCTCGATGTCGCGCAGAACGCCGCCCTCGGTCTCGTCCTGCCTCGGCGAGGCCTGCATGTCGGCGACCCTGTCGGGATCTGCGAATTTTTCGCGAAACTCCTCGGCGAAAGATTTGACCTCGAAAAAGGTGAGCGCCGAACCCAGTTCGTAGAGCGCGCCTTGCGAAAAGGAATCGCGCGACAGCTTCCCGAACCAGCGGACGCAGCGCCTGTGTGCGAAATCGCCGAGCCCCTCGACATCGTAAACATAGGGCGCGACAACCTCGCCCCAGCGCACCGTGCGGTCGGATTTGCGGGGATAGACCACATTGTCGCCGATGCGCATCTCATGCACGAAACGATAGAGCTGACCCGCCGAAATAGGGACCGAACCCGGTCGTGCATCTGGCATTGCCCGCGAGAACGCTTCCTTGAAGGCGTCGCGCACGGGCGGCAGGCGCCCCGCATCGTCGCCGATCTCGCCCATGGAAATTGCAAGCTGGTTCTTCTTCAAAAATAAAAAATCAGCCTCGCCGCCCGCGCCAGCGCGAACACACCAGATACGCTTGGCTTCCATTATTTCCTACCTCGCGGCAAAATATTCAAACGCGGCTCGCAAAAGAACGATCGCAAAGCCGGCGCTCTCCCATCCAATCAATTATAATTAGATGGATTTTTTCGCCACAATTACCGTAATTCAATCTCAAGACGCCCTGAAGAAATTATTCAGAATATGCCTGATTGCATAAGCATGTAGCCGAAAGACACAAACGCCGGCGTTTTCGCGCCGGCGTCCGCTATTCAGAGCCTGATGAAGGCCGTCAAAATCTGGCTATCGAAAGTCAGCCCATCATCTGCCCGCCATTGGCCGACAGCGTCGAGCCCGTGATGAAGCCTGCCTCGTCCGAGGCCAGAAATACGACGGCGCGCGCGATCTCCTCCGGCTCGCCGAGACGGCCAACCGGAATATGGGGAAGGATCGCCTTGGCCAGTACGTCCGGATGGATCGCCTTGACCATTTCCGTGGCGATATACCCCGGGGAGATCGTATTGGCGGTAATGCCGAACTTCGCGCCTTCCTGGGCGATGGCCTTCACGAAGCCGATGTCGCCGGCCTTGGCGGCGGAATAATTGGCCTGCCCTGCCTGGCCCTTCTGGCCATTGATCGAGGAAACGCAGATCACGCGACCGAACTTGCGCTCGCGCATGCCTTCCCATACCTGGCGCGTCATGTTGAACAGCGAGTTCAGGTTCGTATTGATGACCGCGTACCACTGATCCTTGGTCATCTTGTGGAACATGCCGTCCTTGGTGATGCCGGCGTTGTTGACGAGCACGTCGACCGGCCCGAGATCGGCCTCGACCTGCTTCAGACCGGCCGCACAGGCGTCAAAATCCGACACGTCCCACTTGTAGACGTTGATGCCGGTCTCTGCCTTGAATTTCGCCGCAGCTTCGTCGTTGCCGGCATAGCTTGCCGCAACCTTGTAGCCTGCCGCTTTCAATGCTTTTGAAATCGCCTCGCCGATGCCGCGCGTTCCGCCCGTAACCACCGCAACCCTGCTCATTTGCTTCTCCCGCTTTGAATTACGGGCAGCGAAAGACAAGTGACGGACCCATCCGCCGGCTTGCCGTTCGCCGCCTTTGTTTCGTTATTATCTACTCAGCGCTCGAGCGTCATTGCAATGCCCATGCCGCCGCCGATGCACAAGGTGGCAAGGCCCTTCTTGGAGCCGCGCTTCTGCATTTCGTGCAGCAGCGTGGTCAGAATCCGCGCGCCGGAAGCGCCGATCGGATGGCCGATGGCGATGGCGCCGCCATTGACGTTCACGATCGAGGGATCCCAACCCATGTCCTTGTTCACGGCGATAGCCTGAGCCGCGAAGGCTTCATTGGCTTCGACGAGTTCAAGATCCTTGACCTTCCAGCCGGCTTTTTCGAGCGCCTTGCGCGACGCCGGAATCGGGCCGGACCCCATGATCTTGGGATCGACGCCCGCCGTCGCCCAGGAGGCGATGCGCGCGAGCGGCGTCAGACCGCGCTTGGCGGCCTCCTCGGCCGTCATCAGCACGACGGCGGCTGCGCCGTCGTTGATGCCCGAGGCGTTGCCGGCCGTAACCGTGCCTTCCTTGTTGAAGGCGGGCTTCAGCTTGGCCATCTGTTCGAGCGTCGCGCCATGGCGGATATATTCGTCCTGCTCGACAACGACATCGCCCTTGCGGGTCTTGACGGTCACGGGAACGATCTCGTCCTTGAGCTTGCCGGCCTTCTGCGCGGCCTCGGCCTTGTTCTGCGAGCCGACGGCGAACTTGTCCTGCTCGTCGCGGCTGATCTGCCATTGGGCTGCGATATTCTCGGCGGTCACGCCCATGTGATAGCCGTGGAAGGCGTCGAACAGGCCGTCCTTGAGCATCGAATCCATGAACTTGATATCGCCCATCTTGGCGCCGGCGCGCATATAGGCCAGATGCGGCGACATCGACATGGATTCCATGCCGCCAGCCACAATCACCTTGGCGTCGCCATTGGCGATCTGCTGCATGCCGATGGCGACCGTGCGCAGGCCCGAACCGCAGAGCTGGTTAAGGCCCCAGGCGGTCTTTTCCTGCGGAACGCCCGCATTCATTGCTGCCTGACGGGCCGGGTTCTGGCCGCCTCCGCCGGCCAGAATATGGCCGAGAATGACTTCGTCGACGTCTCCGGCGGAGACTTTTGCGCGTTCCAGCGCCGCCTTGACCGCGATCGCGCCGAGTTCCTGTGCGGGCACCGAACCAAATGCGCCATTGAACGAGCCCACCGGCGTACGCGCCGCAGATACGATGACTATGTCTTTGGACATCTAGACCTCCTTCGGGCCGGGTTAGCCATTCTTGCGCTCGTCGCGCCGGCTCCCGTTCTGCCCGGATCTTCTTTGAACTACTTGGCGCAGGTCTGGTCAAGTACTGTAAACTCGATCGAAACCACTCAATTGGTCTTACGACTGTTTGTGCGCCAATCAACGGCCTGCCCTCGCGCAAGGCGCGCAAAAGAGGTCGGAGACTTTTGCCCCCGGCTGCGGACCGTCGATCAGGAAGCCGCCAAGACCGTCAGCCTATTCTCTGCTTCAGGAAAATCAAGGCGGCAGGCGCATTTCCTGTTTCTGGACAAGAAGAAATGCTCTAATCAAATTCGCACTTGCGAGATCGCGCAAACGGACTATCGTCATTAAAGGCCCGTCGCGTGAGGATTGGGCGCAAGGGGGTGGATGCCGCTGCGGCGAACTGAGACAGGCGGACGAAATGAGTAATGAAAAAAAACCGACGGCGATAAAGAAATACGCCAATCGTCGTCTCTACAATACAGGCACGTCAGCCTATGTGACGCTGGAAGACCTTGCCGAAATGGTCAAGAAGGGCGAGGATTTTGAAGTATTCGACGCCAAGACCACCGAAGACATCACGCGCTCGGTTCTCACCCAGATCATTTTCGAGCAGGAAGGCAAGGTCGGCCAGGCCATGCTGCCTGTCGCCTTTCTGCGGCAACTCATCCGCTTCTATGGCGACAGCATGCAGGCGCTCGTGCCGAGCTATCTCGAATTCACGCTGGACCGGCTGGCCAACGAGCAGCAGAAATTCCGCGATCAATTCACCAATGCGCTCGGCGGCGGTCCGCTCGCCGAACCGACGCGCCAGATGTTCCAGTCGATGGATGAACAGGCCCGCAAGAACATGGCGATCTTTCGCCAGGCGCTGACCATGTTCAATCCATTTGCGCCGGGCGCGCAGAACGTGGCCAACGACGCATCCCGCGCGATCGTCGGCGACAACAAGGAACTGGACGAATTGCGCAAGCAGGTCGGCGATCTGCAAAAGCGCATCGACGGCCTCTCTGGCGACCGCGACTAGAGCTCATCCCGCAAAAGTTGCAGGTTTTTTCGTTTAGAATATACAGTGAAAACAACAAGATAGAGCACGTCGCGCATTTTCGTGGAAACACGACGTGCGCTGGATGTTTGGTCCCGGCAACCGTTCAGGCGGCTGCGGCTTTCGAGGACGTGGCGGGCTCCACCAGACGCGCGTCGGCGAAATGCACGCCCTGCATGAAATTGACGCCCCAATCGGTCAGAAGTTTCGCCGTTTCGGCATCCTCCACCCATTCCGCCACAACCGGCAGTTTCAGATAATGGGCGAGATCGACCAGCGTGCGCACGAAGAAACGGTCGTCGGGCGAGCGTGTGATGTTCTGCACGAAGGCGCCGTCTATCTTGATGAGATCGAACGACAGGCCGCGTAGATTGCGGAACGAGGTATGGCCGGCGCCGAAATCGTCCATGGCGACGCGCACGCCCAGCGCCTGCGCGCAAGATATTGCGGCCTGCGTCGCGCCGACATCGGCGATGGCGCAGGTCTCGGTGATTTCCACGATCAACCGTTCGCCAAGCGACGGGTTTTGTCCGATCATCGCCTTGAAACGCTGCGGCCAGTCCGGGTCGTGAATGGTCGCGCCCGACACATTGACCGAAATCGTTAACGCGGGATCGGCTTCGAGCCGCGCGAGCGCCAGTTCCATCACGCGCTGGTCGAGCAGATGGATCAGGCCGGCCTTCTCCGCAATCGGCAGAATGGCGCCGGGCATGGCGATCGAGCCGTCGGGCTGTTTCAACCGGATCAGGGCCTCGCTGAACGCCGGCTTGCACGTCGCCGAATCGACAATCGGCTGGAGCGCCAGCGCCACCCGTCCTTCGTTGAGCGCGCCCACGATTTCGTCGGCCATGCGGGCCGCCTGCACGCGCGTATCGTTGCGCGCCAGCGAGGGCTCATAAGCGATAAGCCGCGTCTCGCCGGAGCCGCGCGCCAGATCGAGCGCCTCCTCGGCATGCTGGATCAGCAAATTGGCGGTGCGCCCGTCGCGCGGGGCGGCGACGCCGCCAATCCGCAGCGCGACCGGAATCTGGCCCGCGCTCGTCTCGAACGGTTCGTTGCCGATTTCGGTAAGGAAACGCTGGGCGGCGATCAGCATCTGCTCGCGATCGCAATTGTCGAGCACCAGCGCGAATTTGGCGCCGGCGTAGCGGCCAAGCGAATCCGGGCCGCGCATGGAGCCGCGCAACCGCTTGGCGACGCCCGCGATCACTTCGTCTGCAACGTCGTAGCCATAGGTGCGGTTGAGAACGAACAGGTTCTCCAGACTGACCAGCAGTATGGAGAAATGCGTGCGCTTGCCCGGCGCGCGGGTCAGCAGCCGCGTGACAATGTCGAGAATATGCGTGCGATTGTAGCAGCCGGTCAGGAGATCGAACTGCGAGCGGAACTCGAGTTCGCGTTCGGCCTCGTAAATGCCGGTGATGACCCGGATCAGCCCGTGCGCCCGCGCCGGCTTGCCGTTGGCGCCGGCAAACCATCGCCCGGTGTCCTCAAGCCAGATTTTCTGCATGGACCGGCCACCGCCCACGCCGAGCCCATAGCGCGCGCGATATGCCACGCCCGCTCCCTCGTCCGTCTCCGAGGAGCCCGCGATTGCCGCGTAACGCGAAGCAAGGCTGTCGGATGTGACGAATTCGCCGAAGGCGCGACCGCTTGAAATCTGGTCGAGGTTCTTCACGCCGAGCACGTCCAGCGCGTTCGGTCCCCAGGTCAGGCGATCGCTCACCACGTCCCAGTCGTAGACGACTTCGCCGATCGAAACGAGGATCGAGCGCGGATCGGGCTCCGCGCCGCTGGCTGCGGGCATCGCCGGCCGCGCCGCCGCAGGCGGCCGGTCCACTGAAGCGGCCGCAGGTTGCGCCGCCGGCTGACCTTCCGCACGCTGCGGACGCTGAACCATTTTCCTGATATCCAAATGCGCACCTGAACCCAAAAACCGCCTTCGCCCATTGTTGCGCCGGTGCGTAACCTTTTCTTTAACGTCCGACCGCGCAACATTCGTTCAAATCTCCCGCGACGGCGCAAAACATGCAGAATGGCGCGATGCGTCTCGATGTCGTCGATCTCCGAACTTTTTACGCCTCGCCTCTGGGCATGGTTACCGGGCGCTTTCTGAATCGGGCCGTTCAGGCGCGCTGGGGCGCTTGCTCGGGGCTCGCCGTCATGGGCATCGGTTACGCCCTGCCCTATCTCGCGCAATTCCAGAACGAGGCCGTGCGCGTAATCGCCTTCATGCCAGCCGAACAGGGTGTCGTGAACTGGCCGACATCCGGCCCCTCGGCCTCCGCGCTGGTCGAGGCCACGGCCTTGCCGCTGCCCGATTCCTGTATCGACCGGGCGCTCGTGGTCCATGCCCTGGAAGTCAGCGAGCAGGGCCACGATATGCTCGCCGAAATCTGGCGCATACTTACCCCTGGCGGCCGTATGATCCTGATTGCGCCCAATCGCGGCGGCCTGTGGTCGCGCGTCGATGCGACGCCCTTTGGCCACGGCCAGCCTTTTTCACGCGGGCAATTGCGCGAATTGATGCGCGAAACCATGTTCTCGCCGATCCATTGGGGCGAGGCGCTCTACGGAGCGCCGTGCCAGCGCCGCTTCGCGCTGCGCCTTGCTCCGGTTCTCGAGCGCATCGGGGCGCGCCTGTCGCTGCCCGGCGCCGGCGTTCTCGTGGTCGAGGCGACCAAGCAATTGTACCGGCCCCTGGGCGGGCATCGCTTCGCGCGGCGGTCATTGCCGCTGCCGGCCGAGCCTGTGCTCGCGCCGAGCGGCGCGCGGGTCATTCCGCTCGAAAAGCAGACGTGAACGGCCTTCTTGTCATTGCCGGCGCAACCGGCCTTGTGGGGACGGCGGCCGTCGACGAGGCGCTGCGACGGGGCTGGCGCGTGGCCGCGCTCGTGCGCAACCCCGGCAAAATCAGACCCTGCGACAATCTGGAAGCCATCGCCACGAATTTCGACGACCTGCCGGCTCTGGCCGCGGGCCTGACATCGCGTGCGCCAAAAGCCTTTCTCTGCGCGCTCGGCACGACCATTCGCACGGCGGGGTCGCGGGAAGCCTTCGCCAGGGTCGACCGTGATTATGTCGCAGCCTTCGCGCAACTGGGCGCAGGCGCAGGCGCTGCGCGCTTTGCTCTTGTTTCCTCGGCGGGCGCAGACCCCGCCTCGTCGAATTTCTATCTGCGCGTCAAGGGCGAGGCGGAGGCGGCCGTCCGCGCTGCGGGTTTCGCCCATATCGAGATCGCCTGGCCCGGCCTTTTGACCGGCAAGCGCGAAGAACACAGGATCGGCGAGAAGATCGCCGCGCCCGTCCTTGCAGCCTTCGCGCCGCTGATGGTCGGCGGATTGGCCAAATACCGGCCGATTGAAGCGGCCATCGTCGCGCGCGCCCTCGTCCATGCGCTCGAAAAACCCGAAAGCGGCCTGTTTTACCGCTATTACCCGCAATTGCGCGCACTGGCGCGAACCTGACTTTCCCTTGATAAAAATTGCTCTAGCATGTCAGGGCGACGATCAAGAATATGATCCAAGGGAGAAATTCATGTCTGCAAACACGCCGCTCGCGCATCTCTCGCGCCGTCTGCGCGCGGGTGAAAGCCTGTTCATGTCCTGGTGCGGCGCCAACGATCCCTCGGTCGCCGAAACGACGGCGCGCGAAGATTTCGATGCGGCGCTCATCGACATGCAGCACGGCGCCGTCGATTTCCCGACCGCCGTCCTGTCCATCGGCCTCGTCGGCCTTGCCGGCAAACCGGCGATCGCGCGCATTCCCGTCGGCGATTTCGCCTGCGCATCGCGGCTTCTGGATGCGGGCGCAGCAGCTATCGTCGCGCCCATGATCAACAGCGAGGCCGATGCGAAACGCTTTGCAGGTTTCACGAAATTCCCGCCGATCGGCGAACGCTCCTGGGGGCCGCAGCGCGCCTGCGGCCTCGCCGGTCTTGAGGGCGAAGCCTATTTCCGGGCGGCCAACGACCTGCACATGGCCATCGCCATGATCGAAACGCGCGAGGCGCTGGCCGCGCTCGACGCCATTCTCGACGTTCCCGGCATCGACGGCGTTTTCGTCGGCCCCTCCGATCTTTCAATCGCGCTCACCAACGGCGCCGCCGTCGATGCGCAGCACCCCGAGGTCGACAAGGCGCTCGACCATATCGCCGCGCGCTGCAAGGCGAAGAACAAGATCGCCGGCGCCTTCTGCATGACCGGCAAGCGCGCAAAGGAAGTCGCCGCCAAGGGTTTTCGCCTGTGCTCGATCTCGACCGACGGCCTGATGATGCGGCTTGGCGCGCGCATGGAGCTGAAAGCGGCGCGCAGCTAGTTGCGAGCATTCCGGAGCGATCGCGGATTCCCGGAGACCGGCTGACGGCGATCTTCGGCTTTGGCCTGGCGTCGCCGCTCAGACGAGATCGCCGCCGCGATAGCGTCCGTAGGATTTTTCGCCCTGCGGCCCGAACAGGATGACGTCGAAAATTTCCGCAACGCCGCCTTCCATACCCGGCGATCCCTGCGGCATGCCCGGCGCCGCCAACCCGATCGCCTGCGGTTTCTCGCGCAACAATCGCGCAATGGCCTTTGCCGGCACATGACCCTCGATCACATAGCCGCCGACCTCGGCGGTGTGGCAGGAGACCAGCGAACCTGGCACGCGAAGGCGCTTCTTGACCGCATCCATATCTGCGGCGACCACAACCTTGGCCTCGAAACCATTGGCGCCGACATGGGCGACCCATTTTTCGCAGCACGAGCAATAGGGATCGCGATGCACGACCATGGCGGGCCGGGCCTCGCCGGCCTGCGCCAGCAATGGCGCGGCGGCGACGCCGACCATGGCCGTCAGAACGTAGCGGCGGCTGATCGGCCCTCGAAATATTGTTGCGGCAAGCATCGGCTTCTCACCCCTGTCGTTTGCAAATGCGCGCGGCGTTGACGATAGTGTTAAACGAAGATAACGCCATGGTTATGGCCACAATAGTCCACGACAGAAAATACCGGACGTGAGATAGAGGGCGCCATACGCCGCCGGCATGTCCACTACATTGCAAATAACGAAAACAGAGTTAGACGGGCATTTTCCGGGTTGAAGGATTGGCGTCCATTCCCTCCATGCCCGGCGGCGCGCGAGACCGCCGTGCAGGCGTCTGCGCCGGACGCCGGAACTTTAAACCCCGTTCTAGAAGCGTTTTAATTTCGGGCGGTTGCAAGGACATTGCGCGCGCCGCGTGTCAAAGACGCTGCACGTCATCGCTCGAAGGATCGACCATGCGTCTCAATCGTCCGCCTGCCGGCGCTGCGGCCACAATCGCCGCAGCCGCAATCGCCGCAGTCTTCGCCTTGAACCTTTCTTGCGCACAGGCGCAGGACGCAAAAGAAGTGAATGTCTACACCACGCGCGAGCCCGCGCTGTTCACGCCGATCGCCCAGGCCTTCACCGCGAAAACCGGCGTGAAGGTGAACACGGTCTTCGTCAAGGACGGTCTTGGCGAGCGTGTCGCCTCCGAAGGCGCGGGTTCGCCCGCCGATCTCCTGATAACGGTCGATATCGGCGCGCTGATCGATCTCGTCGACCGCGGCGTGACGCAGCCGCTCGCCAGCAAGGCGGTCGAGACGGCCGTGCCCGCCAATCTGCGCGCAGCAGACGGGGCGTGGTCCGCGCTCTCCCTGCGCGCGCGTCTCGTCTGGGCGGCGAAATCGCTCAACCTGACCGACATCGCATACGAAAACCTTGCCGACCCCAAATGGAAGGGCAAAATCTGTACGCGCGCGGGCCAGCATCCCTACAATACCGCGCTGCTTGCCGCGCTGATCGCGCATGACGGGGCAGACAGGGCGCAGGCCTGGGCGGTCGGCGTGAAGGCCAATCTCGCCCGCAAGCCCGGCGGCGGCGACCGCGATGTGGCGCGCGATATTCTCGGCGGCCTCTGCGATATCGGCGTCGGCAATTCCTATTATGTCGGCCTCATGCGGTCCGGCAAAGGCGGCCCCGAGCAGAAAAAATGGGGCGATGGCGTGAATGTCGTGCTCGCGCGCTTTGCCGCCGGCGGCGTGCATGTCAACGCTTCGGGCGTCGTTCTGGCCAAACACGCGCCGCATGCTGCGCAGGCGCGCCAGCTCGTCGAATTCCTGGTGTCGCCGGAAGGTCAGAAAATCTACGCCGAGCAGAATTTTGAATATCCCGTGCGCCCGGACGCCGGGATTTCTCCTGTCATCGCCGCATTGGGAACGCTGAAACCCGACACGATCCCGCTGGCCGACATCGCGCGCTATCGCAAGACCGCAAGCCAGATTTTCGACAAGGTCGGGTTCGATCAATAATGCATGCGCCGGGCGCCGTTCGGAACGTCTCGCAAAACGCCGTTAACGCAGGCGCGTGGCGCAGGACCGCGCGCCTGAACGGTTTTACGGCGATCGGCCTTGCCGGGACGATCCTTGCGCTTGCGCCGCTTGCCGCGCTCGCCGTGATCGCCGCGCAAGGCGACGGCGCAGCGCTCGTCCACGTCCTGCGCCATGTCGCGGGCGCGGCCGCTGTCCAGACCGCGTTTCTGCTCGGCGGCGTCGCCATCTGCATTCTCCTGCTCGGCGTCGGCATGGCCTGGCTGGTGACATCCTGGGATTTTCCGGGCCGCCGTTTTGCGGAAGCGGCGGCCATCCTGCCGCTGGCGCTGCCGGCCTATGTGATGGCCTATGCCTGGCTCGACCTCGCTCATCCCATCGGCCCCCTGCAAAGCGCGCTGCGCGACCTGCTCGAGGTCGCAGACCCGCGCGACCTGCGCCTGCCCGACCTGCGCTCCCTGCCCGGCGCGATCTGCATTTTCTCGCTGGCGCTCTACCCTTACGTCTACATCGGCGTGCGCGCGGCCTTTCAGTCGCGCATCGCAGCTCAGGTGGAGGCCGCCCGCCTTCTGGGCGCAGGCGAAACGGGCGTGGTCTTTCGCGTCGCGATTCCGCTCGCCCGCCCGGCGATGGCGGCGGGCGTCGCGCTTGCGCTCATGGAGACGCTCAACGATATCGGCGCCGCCGAATTCCTGAGCGTCACGACTTTGACGACCAGCGTCTATTCGACCTGGATCAATCGTTCCGATCTGCCGGGCGCAGCGCAGATCGCGCTGGCTACGCTTGCCATCGTGCTCGGGCTCGTCGTCATGGAGCGTTGGGCGCGCGGCGCGCGGCGTTACGCAGCCGGCGGCCTGCGACCTCATCCGCCCGCCAGGATGGCGCGCGGCCTTGCGGGCCTCGGCCTGCTGGCCCTGACCCTGCTGCCGTCGCTGCTGGGTTTTGCCGCGCCCACCCTGCATCTGGGGCGTCAGGCGCTCCTGCGCATCGCGGCGAACGGCCTGCCGGCGGACATTGCGCGCGAAACGCTGAACACGCTCGGCGTAGCGCTGGCGGCCAGCGGGCTCTGCGTGTTCGGCGCCGTCGCCATCCTTGCGGGCGCGCGCGAAAACTTCGCCTCGCGGCTGCAACGCGCCCTTCCGCGCCTCTCGAGCGTCGGCTATGCTTTGCCGGGCGTCGTTCTGGCGATCGGCCTTCTCGCCATTTTCGGGGCTATCGACGCCGCCTTGCGCGCGCTCGGCGTATCGCTTGGCTTCAAACCGACCGGTCTTATCCTGTCCGCCTCCATATCGGCAATCGTGATCGCCTTGACCATCCGCTTCTTCCGTCTGGCCGTGTCCAAGATCGAAACCGGCTTTCAGCGCATTCCCGTGTCGCTCGACAATTCCGCCCGCGTTCTCGGCCGCTCGCAATTCCAGACCTTGCGCGAAATTCACATTCCGCTGCTGACGCCTTCCATCGCCGCCGCTGCGCTTCTCGTCTTTGTCGACAGCATGAAGGAACTGCCGGCGACCCTGCTTCTGCGCCCGATGAATTTTGAAACGCTGGCGACCCATGTCTATGCGGAGGCTGCGCGCGGCACGTACGAGAACGGCGCGATTGCGGCCTGCATCATCATCCTCGTCGGCCTTGCGCCCGTGATCTTTCTGACCTTTGTCGGAACGCAGCCCGCACAATCGGCGCCTCGGGCAGGCGCGCGGATTGCAGCGAGCAAACAGACCCTGGCCTCCTGATGCCGACGCACTCCGTTCTTTCCTTCCAGAACATAGCGCACGCCTACGGCGATTTTCCTGCCCTGCACGATATTTCGCTCGATGTCGGGGCAAGCGAAATCGTCGCGCTGCTTGGCCCTTCCGGCTGCGGCAAGAGCACATTGCTGCGCATTGCCGCCGGCCTCGAACATCAGACATCCGGCCGCGTCCTCATCGCCGGGCGCGCGGTCTCCGACGAAACCGGCCATATGGCGCCGGAAAAGCGCGGCGTCGGTCTGGTGTTTCAGGATTATGCATTGTTCCCGCATCTCGACATTTTTGAAAATGTCGCATTCGGCCTGCGGAAAAAGACGGGCGCTGCCGGCACGGTCATGGAAATGCTGGCGCGCGTCGGACTTGGCGATCGTGCGCGCGATTATCCGCACATGCTGTCCGGCGGCGAGCAGCAGCGCGTGGCGCTGGCGCGCGCGCTCGCGCCAAGGCCCGCCGCCCTTCTGCTCGACGAACCCTTCTCCAATCTCGATCAGAGCCTGCGCCGCGACATGCGCGCTGAAACCGTGGCGCTGCTGAAGGAAGCAGGCGCCGCCGCCATTCTCGTCACCCACGACCCCGACGACGCCGCAGCCGTCGCCGACCGCATCGCCATCATGCGCGCAGGCGCCATCGTGCAGGCAGGCCCCCTGGCCGACATCTACAGGCGCCCCGCCGATCCCTTCGTTCTCGGCTTTTTCTGCGCCATCGAAACCTTTCCTGCGCAGGCCCGCGACAGCGTCGCGCAGACGCCGTTCGGCTCCCTGCCCGCGCCGGCGACGATTGCCGGCGAGGCCGTTCTCTGCGTCCGCAAGACGGCTTTTTCACGCAGCAAGGATGTAGCCGCCTTCGAGGTGAGAATTCTTGCCCGCCGCTTTCTTGGGGCCCATGTGGCGGTGCAGGCGCGTGTGGCCGGTTACGCAAAACCCTTCGAGATTCTTCTGGGCGCGCAAGACCCCGCCGAAATCGGCGATACGATCTCCCTCGCGCTCGACCCGCAGGACGTTTTCGTGTTCGCGGCATCCGCACGGGATTTTCGGGCGCCCTGAGACCGTCGTCCGCGCCTTCCGAAATTAGACCAATTAAAAATACGCGCGCGCGGCTTCGGGCAAAGCCCTCTTCATGCTAATCCAATGGAAACAAGACAGAGGCGCACATGATCGTCTGTTCCTGCAACCGCATCTCCGATCGCGATATCGACGCCTGCGCCACGCAGCGCAAAACGGTTGCCGGAACCTTCCGCACGCTCGGCTGCGCGCCGCAATGCGGGCGCTGCGCCATAACGATCAATCAGATACTCAAAGCCGCATCCGCCGGCGATTGCGACGAATGCATCCCCGGCCGCTGCGATTGCATGGAACAGAGCGCAACAGAAGCCGCCTGAAACGCGCAGCCGCAAAACGGCAAACGCCGCCGGCTTCCCTAAAATAAACCGCACCGAAAAAGATGGTGCCCCTGGCCGGGATCGAACCAGCACTCCTTGCGGAACTCGATTTTGAGTCGAGCGCGTCTACCAATTCCGCCACAGGGGCGTTTCCGGGGTCCGGAAAGCGCGCGGATCATAGCCACGGACGGGCGCCCGTCAACCGCTGCGGGCAATCTGTCAGGCGCAAAACCGGTGGGGCGCGGCAAAACCGCCGCAAAATGCCGCAACGACGCATTCCGGCGCAATATTCGGACGCGCTTCGGCGCATTGGCCGATAAAATCCCCAACTGGCCTAATGGTCCAAGCGATGCTATTCCGGCCGGCGAATCGCGGCCGCCCGAGCCTGTGGCCGCGTCCACGGTTTCCGCGTCTCCCGCCCGTCCGGCGCCGTTGCGCCTGCGCCGATCCCGCCCCGTGGATCGGCGCCTGTAGATCCAAGCCCGAGGATCGATGTTCAAGAAGCTCTACGTCTGGACGCTTTCTCTCGCCGAATCGCCGCGTGCGACCTGGGCGCTCGGCATCATCGCCTTTGCGGAAAGCTCGTTCTTCCCCCTGCCGCCGGACCTCATTCTGGTGCCGATGTCGCTTGCCCGGCCCAAGCGCGCATGGTTCTACGCGGGGCTTTGCACCATCGCCTCGGTGACCGGAGGCGTGCTCGGCTATCTCATCGGCTCCGCGCTCTACGAATCCGTCGGCAAATGGCTGATCCATTTCTACGGTTACGACGAAAAGGCGCTGGTGCTGCGCGCCTGCTACGACAAATACGGCTGGCTCATCATCCTGCTCAAAGGCTTGACGCCGATCCCCTACAAGCTTGTCACCATCGTCAGCGGCTTTGCCGGCTATAACATCTTTCTCTTCGTTCTTCTGTCGCTGCTGACCCGCGGCGCACGCTTCTACATTCTCGCCGGCATTCTCAACCGCTTCGGCGATCCCATCAAAAGGGCGCTCGACCGTCATTTCGCCACCTTCATGATCTTGATCCTCGCCATGATCGTCTTCGGCTTCTGGGTGGTCTCGAAACTGGGCGGCGGAGGTGCATGTTGAAGGATGCTTTACGCGAACCGCGCCCGATTGCGCTGACGATTTTTCTGCTCGCAGCCGCAACGCTGGCCGGCGCATGGACGTTTCAGGCCCTGGGCTATGCGCCCTGCGACCTCTGCCTGAAGCAGCGCTACGCCTATTATCTCGCCCTGCCGCTGGCGCTGGCCGCCTGGTTTTCCGCAGGCGTCAACCGCCGCGCCGCGCGCTTTCTGTTCGCACTCATCGCGCTTGCCTTTGCAGCCACCGCCGTGCTCGCCGCCTATCATTCCGGCGTCGAGTTCAAATGGTGGCCGGGCCCGGCCGATTGCACCGGCGCCTATCAGGGCGCGGCCAATTCAGCCGACTTCATGAAGCAATTGCAACAGACCAAGGTCGTGCGTTGCGACGAGGTAAGTCTACGCATCCTGGGGTTTTCCATGGCCAATGCGAATATCTTTATTTCGGCGGCGCTGGCGGCGGCGGCAGCTTTTGCAGTGGGCCGGATGACGAAGCGCGCGTGAAATTTTCGCGAAATGCGCCGATAGATGGATGCATTGTCGGGATTGCCCGGCCTGTTTGGCCTATTGCGCCCATCGGCCATTCGCCCGGCGCGCCCGATCATTCCGCCGCCAGCCGCGCCCTTGCGCGCAGCTTTTCCGTCTCGCTTTTCAATTGCCCGCAGGCCGCCAGAATATCGCGGCCGCGCGGCGTGCGCACCGGGCTCGCATAGCCCGCGTTGAACACGATGTCGGAAAATTTCTCGATACGTCCCCAGTCCGAACATTCGTAAGGCGCGCCCGGCCACGGATTGAAGGGAATGAGATTGATCTTGGCGGGAATGCCCTTGAGCAGCCGCACGAGTTCGCGCGCATCGGCGTCGGTGTCGTTGACGCCCTTGAGCATCACATATTCAAAGGTGATGCGCCGCGCATTCGAGGCGCCGGGATAATCGCGGCAGGCCCGCAACAATTCGGCGATATCGTATTTCTTGTTGAGCGGCACGAGCTTGTCGCGCAGATCGTCGCGCACCGCATGCAGCGAAATCGCCAGCATCGCGCCGGAGCGCTCGCCCAGCGGCCCTATCTGCGGCACGACGCCCGAGGTCGAGACCGTTATGCGCCGCCGCGACAGCGACAGCCCGTCGCCATCCGACATGACGGCCAGCGCGTCGCAGACATTGTCGATATTATAAAGCGGCTCGCCCATGCCCATGAACACGACATTGGAAACCGCGCGAACCCCCTCGCCAACCGGCACGATGCCGTTTTCAGGCGGCGTCAGCCCCGGAAAGTCGCCAAGTTTTTCACGCGCGACGACGAGCTGGGAGACGATCTCCTGCGTCGTCAGATTGCGCACGAGCTTCTGCGTGCCCGTGTGGCAGAAAGTGCAGGTGAGCGTGCAGCCGACCTGGCTCGACACGCACAATGTGCCGCGGTCGGCCTCGGGTATGTACACGCACTCGATTTCCGCGCCCTTGTCCTTCGTATCGACCGGCGCCATGCGGATCAGCCATTTGCGTGTGCCGTCGTTCGAGACCTGCTCGCTCACGACCTCCGGCCGCGCCAGCGTGAAATGATCCGCCAGCCGCGCCCGCAAGACCTTGGACACGTTGAGCATGGCGTCGAAATCGCGGACGCCATGGAAATAGATCCAGTTCCACAATTGATTGACCCGCATGCGGATTTCCCGCTCGGGCAGGTCGAGCGCGCGCAGATGGTCCGCCAATTGCGCGCGCGTGAGACCCACAAGCGAGGGCTTGACGGGCGCTTCACACAGCGTCGGTTCGGCGGAAAGGGCGGTCATGGCGGGGGTTTTACAGCAATATTGCGGCAAGAGCATCAAGATACAATTGCCATCAAGCCATCGTCAGCCATCCGCCGGCTGAAGCGAACGGACTATCTTTTTTCAAAGATTTCCGAACGTTACTTTCCGTTCGCCAACCGCCACACCACTTCCGGCGTCGCCGGCATATTGACGTGGGAAACGCCGCGCTCCCGCAAGGCGTCGACAAGCGCATTGACCACCGACGGCAGGCCGCCGGCGCAACCGGCCTCGCCGCAGCCCTTGGCGCCCAGCGGATTGGTGGTGGCGGGCGTCGGCCGGCTGTGGAGGACGAAGGGCGGGGCTTCCATTGCGCGCGGCATGGCGTAATCGGTGAACGAGCCCGTCATCAATTGCCCGTCGCCGTCGAAAACCACGCGCTCCAGCAGGGCCTGGCCGATGGCCTGCATCACGCCGCCGTGGCTCTGCCCCTCGACAATCATCGGGTTAACGATCGTGCCGAAATCGCTCATGATCGTGTAACGCACGACAGCGACCATGCCGGTCTCGGGCTCCACCTCGACTTCCGCGACATGGCAGCCGTTGGGATAGGCCGATGGCGAGGCCTTGTGGACATGGCTCACGTCGAGCGAGGCAGGAACATCCTCCGGCAGATTTCCGGCGCCGCGCAATTGCTTCGCCAGTTCGATCACGCCGATGGCGCGGTCGGTGCCCGCAACCGAAAAGGCGCCGCCTGCAAACTCGATGTCGCCGACCGCTGCCTCCAGCAAATGCGCGGCGGCCCGTTTGCCGCGTTCGATCACCTGTTCGCTCGCCTCGATGAAGGCTGCGCCCGACGCCATTGTCGATTTGGAGCCGCCCGTGCCGCCCCCTATCCTGATCTGATCGCTGTCGCCCTGCACAAGGCGGATACACTCGAACGGCATGCCGAGCTTGCTGACCAGAATTTGCGCGAACGTCGTCGCATGGCCCTGCCCGAAATCGAGCGTGCCGGTCCTGATGGTCACGCCGCCGTTTTCCTCGAAAATAATTTCGCCGAGTTCGTTGGTCGGCGGCGCGGTTATCTCGAGATATTGCCCGACGCCAAGGCCGCGCAATTTCCCGTTGCGCGCACTCTCGGCCTTTCTCGCAGCAAAGCCCTTGTAATCGGCGGCCTCCAGCGCCGCATCGAGCAGCGCGGAAAACTCGCCGCTGTCGTAGATCGAGCCTGCTGCGGTCGTGAACGGCAATTCGTCGGGGCGAATGTGATTGCGTTTGCGCAGGGCGAT
>JBKDZW010000028.1:0-1562 GCA_047971685.1 Rhodoblastus sp. | reverse complement strand
GAGCAGGCCCGCCTCGATCATGGTGGGGCCGTCGACCTCCCTGCCGGCCAGAAAATCCCGCAAGGCGAATTTTTCGCGCGGCGCGTATCCAAGGCGAAACTCCTTCTGCTGCGCGGGGCCGAGCCCGCGATCGGCAAGATAGCCGCGCGCGCGCGCCCCTTCGGGCCCCTGCAAGCGGGCCTCAAACCAGCCCGCGGCGAGTTCCAGCGCCTCGTGTGTCGAGGCGCGGCGGGCCTCGCGGGCCTCGTCCTCGGCCGTCATCTTCGGCAGGGCGAGGCCGGCGTCGGCGGCGAGCCGCTCGACCGCCTCGGGAAAGCCCACGCCCTCCGTCTCCATCACGAAATCGAAAATGTTGCCGTTCTTGCCCGCAGAGAAATCGAAAAAGCGCGCCTTCTGGTCGTTGACGTAGAACGAGGGAGTCTTTTCAGACGTGAATGGCGACAGGCCCCGCCATTCGCGGCCCTCCTTGCGCACACGCACGCGCTTGCCCGCCACCTGCGACATCGGCAAGCGGGCCTTGATCTCCTCCAGAAAGCTCGGCGGAAAGCGCATGGAACCTTTTCGCGCAACGAACGAGTAGTCTCTATATAACAGGCGCGACGCGAGGGCGGCCGCCGTCCCCGTTTTCAACAGGGTGAGGAACCAAATATGCGCAGAGCCGCCCGGTTTTTCGAGATGAAGCAGAGAGGCGAGAAGATCGCCATGCTGACCGCTTACGACGCGCCGACCGCGCGTGAGCAGGCGGCGGCCGGCATCGACGTCATTCTCGTCGGCGACAGCGTGGGCACCAACATGCTCGGCTATGCCAGCGAGCGCGAGGTGCAACTCGCCGATATCGCCCACCACACGCGCGCCGTGCGACGCGGCGCGCCGGACATGTTCGTCATTTCAGATCTGCCCTGGCAGACCTACCGCACCCCGCAGGAGGCCGTCGCCAATGCGAAAATCCTCGTCGAAGCCGGCGCCGACATGGTGAAATTCGAGGGGCCCCTGCCGGAGATCGTGCGTGCGATCAAGGAGGCGGGCATCGCCGTATGCGGCCACCTCGGCCTTGAGCCGCAAAACCACCAGGAAAAGCGACTGAAGGGCAAGACGGCGGCGGAAGCCCGCAAACTCGTCGCGGATTCCAGGGACATGGACGCCGCCGGCATGGACATGCTCGTGCTCGAGGTGATCCCGGAAGACGTCGGCGAGGCCGTGACACGCGCCATCAAGGCGCCCACCATCGGCATCGGAGGAGGGCGCAGGACGGACGGCCAGGTGCTCGTCGTCGTCGACGTGCTCGGATTCACAGACGCCAGTTTCAAGCACAACAAGCGCTACGCCGACGTTGGCGCGACCATGCGTCAGGCAGCCGCCGCCTATGCGGCGGACGTGAAATCCGGCGCGTTTCCAGCCGAGACCAACGCGTTCAAAATGCCGAAAGAGGAGCGAGAGGCGTTTCTGGCATGACCAGAGCCCGCGATGACCATCATTTGCCAGCGCAAACCCTTTCGCCTATAAGCCGCCGCACGCTCGTTTCCGACACCCCTGGAGGCGTGGGCGTGAAAATCCAGACGAAG
>JBKDZW010000027.1:0-46642 GCA_047971685.1 Rhodoblastus sp. | reverse complement strand
GCGGCCGACCATGATGTTTTCGATCACGGTCATGTTTGAAAAGATGTGCGTGCCCTGGAAGGTTCGCGCCAGACCGGCGCGCACGATGTTGTGAACCCCCATACCGGAGATCGCGGCGCCATTGAAGCGCACCTCGCCCTGCTGCGGCCGATAGAACCCGCTCAGACAGTTCATCCGCGAGGTCTTACCGGCGCCAGTCGGCCCGATCACGGCCAGCAACTCGTCCGCGCCGACCGAGATGGATACTTCGTCGAGCGCAACGACGCCGCCGAACGCCATCCGGACGCCGTCAGCCTCGAGGACCACGGAATTTTGCGTTGCCGCGGAATTTTTCGATGGCGAACCAACAGGCGAAGCAGCGCTCAACACGCACCTCCTTGATCGGCACAATCCTGCGACATTCATCCTCCCCGAACATCCGCCTCAAGCATCCGCTCATCAGGCATCCGCCCATCAGGTATCCGGCGCCTCGCGCCGGATGCCGCCAGCCTTCACGATCAATCCTTTGATAGATTTTTATGACCGGCAGGGCTTATTGTTAACTTTCTGGTCAATTCACGTCAAGCGCGTTCGAGCTTCGATTGCGTCGATCCGCCTGACGAAACGTATCGGCCCCACTGGTTTCGATGTCGGACAACAGCCGCAACGAAACGCCGGCGTCCATTTACACAAAGAGGAACCGCAAATCGGCGCTTGTCGCCACGGCCACGGTGCGCATTCCTTTCGACAACAGGCAGGATCGCCTGACGCGCCTTCTGCGTTCGCGCCGCAACGCGAAAGCAGGCCGGCGGGGCGTCGATTATTGAATTGACCGATGCGTTAATTAACCTAATATCTGGTTGAATAAAGAGACCGCAGCATCGACCGGACCTTGTAGCGCATTCCTTCCGGAAGCAAAGCGACAGGGGCATCGAGAACGCTGCGCGGTCTTTGAAAAAAACAGGCAAGAGGATCCGGGGATGGCGCAACTTGAAAACAAGTCTTTTTCGTTCCTGACCGATCAGCAGTCGATGGTGCGCGACGTTGCGCGCGGCATTGCCGCCGATGCGATCGCGCCCACAGCCGCAGAACGCGACCGCACGGCGGCCTGGCCGCACGCCGAACTGAAAGCGCTCGCCAAGCTCGGCTTCATGGGCATGCTGCCATCGGAACAATATGGCGGCGCCAACGCCGGGTTTCTTTCTTACTGCCTCGCGCTCGAAGAAATTTCTGCGGCCGACGCAGGCGTCGGCACCATCTTCCACGTCCACAATGTGACGGCCTACACTATAGCCCGGCACGCGACCGAGGAGCAGAAACGGGAATATCTGCCGTCTATGCTGCGCGGCGAGAAAATTGGCGCATTCCTCCTCACCGAGCCGCAGGCGGGCTCCGACACGGCCGCGTTCCGCGCTGCCGCCCGCCGCGACGGCGACCACTACGTGCTGAACGGCGCCAAGCAATTCATCTCCAACGGCAGCGAGGCCGGCATGGCCATCGTGCTGGCCCGTACCGATCCGCAGGCCGGCAGGAAGGGCTTCACGACGTTTCTGATCGACCCCACGAGCCCCGGCTACAATGTCGCGCGCGTCGAGGACAAGCTTGGCCAGCGCACGGCGCACGTTGCGCAGATCCAGCTCGATAATGTGCGCACGCCGGCTAAGAACGTGCTTGGCGAGGTCGGCGGCGGTTACAAGATCGTGATGAGCGGTCTGTCCGACGGGCGCATCGCGATCGCCGCCCAGGCAGTCGGCATCGCCCAGGCCGCGCTCAGCGCGGCGATTCGCTACGCCAACGAGCGCGAGGCTTACGGCAAGCCGATCGTCGAATTGCAAGCGGTCAGCTTCCATCTCGCGGAAATGGCGGCCCAGGTCGACGTGGCGCGGCAATATTATATCCACGCCGCACGGTTGCTCGAGGCCGGCGTCCCCTGCTCCAAGGAAGCCGCCATCGCCAAACTCGTAGCTTCGGAGATGGCCGAAAAGGTCTGTTCGGATGCCTTGCAGGTGCACGGCGGATACGGCTACCTGAAGGACTTTCCGGTCGAACGCTATTATCGGGACGTTCGGGTCTGCAAGATCTACGAGGGGACCAGCGATATCCAGAAACAGATCATCGCACGAAGCCTTTCAGCTTGACGTTCGACGAATTGACTTTAAAGATATATTTTTGACTATGGCGTTTGAAAGCCCGAAGCGGCTAGAATCCGCAGATTATTTGGCATAATTTTATGAAGAAGCCTTCGACAGCACGGCGCGGCCGCCACGCTTCGGCATGGAAAAGCGCCGTCCTGAGCCGGGAGCAGCAGTTTTCGCTCAAACGCGCCGCCCTGCTGCGCGAAGCCGGTCGCGCCTTCGGCCTGCGCGGCTATCACAACACCTCGCTCGAAGATGTCGCAAAGACCTTGGACGTCACCAAGGCCGCACTCTACTATTACGTCAGGAACAAGCAGGAAATTCTCTTTGAATGCCACATGATGGCGCTCGACTTCGGCGACGAGGCGATGAAATACTGCGGGGAGCATGGCAAGACCGGCCTGGAAAAAATACTTCTTCTGGTCGACAAATACGTCAGAACCATCACCAGCGAGATGGGCTCCTTCGCCGTGCTCGGCGAATACGACGCGCTGGAGCAGCAGAACAAGGCGATCGTCGGCAAGCGCCGCGACAAGTTCGATCGCGCCTTCCGCAAGCTGATCGCCGAAGGCATGCGCGACGGCACCGTGCGGCCCGTAGATCCCAAGCTGACGGTGTTCTTTTTCATGGGATCTATCAACTGGATGACGCGCTGGTTCAGAGCCGACGGCCCGGCGACCGGCGACGAGATCGCTCGCAATCTCGTCGATCTCGTGGAAAGCGCCGTGCGCGCGCGCTGATCGCGATCAGGCGCACGCCGCTCGTCGCGAATGGCCCTGCTCAACGCTGCCGGGAAACGAGGCCGCCCTTGCAGGGCGGCCTTTGGGGGCAGGCGCGCTCAGAACGTATAATTGGCGCCGAGATAGAATGAACGGCCAGGCCCCGGCACGCCGGTTCCCCACGCGCTTGCGGTGCGGCCGACTTCCTTGTTGAAGGACATGGTCGCCCCCTCGCCGACATAGGCCCCGCCAAGCGGCAGGTAGTAGAGCTTGTCGAACAGATTTTCGACGCCCGCGCTGACCCGCCAGTTTTCCCAGGTATAGCTGGTGCGCAGGTTGATCAGCGCATAGTGCGGCGTCCGCCATTCGTTGCGCGCATCCGACACATTGTCCTTGGCGGCCACGCCGACGAACTCGACCGCATTGCTCCAGCCGCCAAGCTTGTGCGTCAGGGACAGCCTGCCATTGAGCGGCATGATGTTGTAGAGACCGTCATTGCTCGTCAGATTCTTGCCGTTCGTGTAACTCAGAACCCCGGCTATGCCGAAATCGCCGATCGCGGTCTTGGCCAGAGGCGCCTTGCCGGAAAGGTCGACGCCGAACAGGCGCGCATTCTGGTTCATGTATTTCATGCCGACGAACTGATTGACGGCAGGCGGCCAGGCGGGCTGGTTCGCCCCCATGTTCCATTGCACGGCGTCTATGAAATTGTGCACATACGTGTAATAGGGCGTGGCGCGCAGCTCGAATTCCCTGTCGTCGCTTTGCCAGGCGATCGTGAAACTGGCGGTATAGGCTGCTTCCGGCTTCAGATACGGATTGCCGAGATAGGCGTTGCCGTCGCCAAGCGAATTGTTCATCTCCGCCGCCATTGTCATGCGCGACCAGGAATAGCGTTCGTAGATTCCGGGCGATCGCACCTTGCGCGCCAGACCAAGCTCGAAAGTCGCATTTCTATTGGGCGCGTAACGCACAATGCCCGTGAGATCGACGTTATTGTCGTTTCGCGAGCGATCCATGGCGTTGAACATGGCGCGTGAACCGACCGAACTCGTCTCGTACATGTTGCGCATCATCATCGACACCAACGGCGTCGTGCTCGTGGTGTAGCCCGACACCGGCCCGGCGTCGGTCATGACATGCTCGAAACGCGCGCCCAGAATCGTCGTCCATGCGGGCGTCCATTTCGCCTCCCATTCCGCGAAGGAGGCGATGCGGTCGCGCTTGCCGTTATTGATGTTCCAGAAGGTGAGCGGCGCCATGCCGCCCGCGCAGACGCCGACGCCGCAATTGGGAGAAGGCGGCCACCAATCGTCGATTCTGTAGGTCTGCGCCTCAAGGCCGACGCGCAGGAGGTCGCGCTGGGTGAGTTTGATCCCGGCCTTGGCCGTGGCGCCGGTCGTGCGGCTGCGCGTGTACATCGGCATGCCGATCACCGGATAGATAACGCCGTTCACGCCGGTCAGATTGCCGTACCAGGAGAGCTTGTCCTGGCCGAAATCCATATAATGATAGACGTGCTGGTGGTAGATGCGCGCATCCACATCGCCCCAGTCGAACGTGCCGGCATAATGAAGATTGAGGTCGTAGGCGTCGTTCTTCAGCATATCCATGCGCTGGTTCGGATAGAGCTGTCTGGGCACGCTCTGGACCGATCCCTTGAATTCGACCAGATGGCCGTTGTTCGCATACGCCAGACCGAACTTGTTGTTGACGGTGCGGAAGGCGGTCGAGCCCACCTCGTTGGAGGAAAGAACTGGCGCTGCGGCCACGAAATAGGGGTAATTCCGAAACGCGCCGCCAGCCCTGTAATTTTCCGATTTGGAGTAGACCCCCGCATAGGACAGGCTGAAATGTCCGGTGGCCGCCTTCACGCCGAAATTGCCGCCAAGCCCGACGCCGTTGCTGCGATAGAATACGCCGATGTCGCCCTTCACCAGCAGCGGCTGGCCCGTCGCGGCGAAAACGGGCGGCGCGGAATCGACGGAAATCGTGCCCCCGATAGAATCGCCGCCGACGCTGACCGGCGCAACGCCCGCCCACACGCGCGCGCTCGCAACCTGCGAGGGATCGATATAGGAGAGCGCCGGATTCATGTGGTTGGGGCATGAAGCCAGAATATCCATGCCGTCCACCTTGATCCGCAAACGATCGTCTGCAAGGCCGTGGATCGCGGGCAGACCGGAAAATCCGCCGGCGGAATAGACGCTCATTCCGGGAACGCCGGAAAACAGCGAGGCCGTGTCGCTGGTCATGGGGCGCTGGGCGGCGATCTGCGATGCGCTGACCTGCGTGCTGCCGATGGGAGCGGAAACGGAAGATGCGATGACGCCGGCCGGAACCGGCGTAGCCAGCGCCGGGACTGGCGCCGGCGTGCTGCGGCGGCGCAAATGGTCTCTTGCATTCGCATGCGGCGCAATTCGCCCTGCCCGCGTTCTGGCGTGCGTGACGGGTTTCGGCTTGGCGCGGTCTTGCCTGGCGCGGGCTCGCGGGGCAGGCACCACGATCGTCGGCAATCGCGGCTGAGCGGCGGACGGAACGGACGCCGATTGCGCGCCGGCATTCTGACTGGAGGTAAAACAGAGCGCGCAAGACAGCGCGATAAGCGATGAATGGCGCATGAGAACTGAACGAAACATAGATGCCTCCACTGTCGCCTGCCTCGATTGAGCGCAGGGCGAACCGTGACGAGTTTGACGGGGGAACGAACGACGGCGCGCCGTCGTTCAGACGCAAAGGCGCCTCCGCCCGGCGATACGGGGCGGCGTCATGGCGCCAGACCGCGCATAGTCATGCGAGCGGCGCCGTGAATCGGAAATGTCGAGAAAATACGGTGTGAAGCCACACGCTCGGCGCAAAGTGCGCAGCCGCGCGCGCGGTTCTATTCAGGCGCGCGGCGGCCCGCGCGATGTCGGCGCATGGCGCGCAGCGAGAGTGAACTGTCCGGCGGGGGCCGCCCATGCGACAATGCTGGAGACCGAACATCCGGGCGCGGGCGCAAAGACCTGCGGCGGATCGATCAGACCGGGAGCATGAGCGATCGCGCAGGCGTCGCAACGCGAGGTTACAGCGCCGTGCGCCGGCGCGTGATCCGTGCGATTGTCGCCGCCCCGCAGACACAGCGTCGGAAGCGTGCCGTCCGGCAGCGCATAGGCGGCAAGAGCGCCTGCGCCGGCATCGTGAATAATCGGCCGATGCGCAAGCCCGAGCGTCGATATCGCCAGCGCATAAAGCGCAACGATCCAGAGATTGGCCGGAGACTGACGCAGCCTGTGAAGCATGGGGTTTTGGTATATGCAGACGCAAAGCCAGTCAATTAATGATTTGTAAAGTTTGCTTGTCTGACGCGCCTGCAACCATCCAGACCTGCTACAGCGCGCTGCGGCGGATGGACGCGCATGGCAACCGGAGGCCGCATGGCGACTGGAGGCCGCAAGACAAAAGCCGCCAAGATAAAGTTGGTGCGGACGACGGGACTCGAACCCGTACTCTCACAGAGAAGCAGATTTTCATCCCACTTCGGCTTTCGCCGCCGTCATCCGACGTTCGTGGTCTGGACTGTCCCTTCGCCATGGCCCGAAGGCTTTAGGCGCCGCCCGTCCAGTCTCTACACCTTCCCCCCGCAAGGGGCTTGGCTCGGGATTGGCCTGAGGCATAAGCCCGTTAGCGTTCCCCGACTTTGAGCGGTTCTACTCCGCAGATTTCCCTGCGGGCACTCCAATTTTCAAAAGTCTGCTGCGTCTACCGATTTCGCCACGTCCGCCTTTCGCCGCCGGTTCTAGAGCATATCCCGCAAAAGTTGCAGACTTTTGCGATCAGGATATGCGCTGAAGACAGATAGCATATCCCGCAAAAATTGCAGACTTCGCGATCGGGATATGCGGTGAGAACAACAAGATAGTGCGCGCCGCTCTATCCCCCGCCCCTGCCGATGGGCGGAGCAAACGACAGGTGCAGATCCCATGGGAAATTGATCCATGTGTCCTGCGAAACCTCGGTGATGAAAGTATCGACCAGCGCGCGCCCTGCGGGCTTGGCGTAGATGGCCGCCAGATGGGCTTTGGGCAGCAATTGGCGCAGGAGCCGCGCCGTTGCGCCGGTATCGACGAGATCGTCGACGACAAGCACGCCCGCCCCTTCATGCGCGAGCAATTCCGGCGCAATCGGCTTGAGCACGCGCAAGGCGCCCTGCGCCTGTTCGGGTTCTCCCTCCGCCGTCCCATCGTAGCTTGAGACCGCCAGCGTCTCGATCACGCGCAGGCCGAGTTCGCGCGCGATAATCGCAGCCGGCGCCAGCCCGCCGCGCGAAACGGCGACCATGGCGGAAAAACTCATGCCCGACAGACGCCAGGCCAGCGCGCGCGCATCCCTGTGCAATTGATCCCAGGAGACCGGAAACGTCTTGTCCGATGGCATGCGCCGCGCTCCGCCTCAGCTTTTTGCGCGCGCAGCGGCAAGGCGCGCGATCAGTTCCCGCGCCTCGCCGAGCGCGGCGGCCAGCACATCCGGCTTTTTCGATCGCACGACGATCTGGTTCTGGAACTTGCCCGAGGCGAACGAGGGATAGGAGCCGATCGAGGCTTCCGGATATTTCGCGGCGATCTCGCCCAGGCCCGCCGCATAGGCGCCTTCGGGCACATTGTCGGCCTGGATCGTGTCCATCAGCATTTTCACGCCGGTTTTCAGGCGCGGCGTCACATTGTCGAGCATCGCCTGCATGATCGAGGGCACGCCCGCCATCACCACGACATTGCCGATCATGAAGCCCGGCGCTGTCGACACCCGGTTTTCGACGAGTTCCGCGCCATGGGGAATGCGCGCCATGCGCCGGCGCGCCGCATTGAGATCTTCGGGCTTGATGCGCGTCAGCAGAAGTTCGATGGCGCGCGGATGTTCGGAAATATCGACGCCGAACGCCTTTGCGACGCTGTCGGCGGTAATGTCGTCGTGCGTTGGCCCGATGCCGCCCGTGGTGAACACATAGGTGTAGCGCGCGCGCAGCGCGTTCAGCGCATCGACGATTTCAGCTTCGACATCGGGCACGATCCGCACTTCGCGCAGGTCGATGGCGATCTGCATGAGATAATCGGCGATATAGCCGATGTTCTTGTCCTTGGTCCGCCCCGACAGGATTTCGTCGCCGATGACAAGGACGGCCGCCGTGATCTCGGTTTTTTCGCTCATGTCTTCGGCTCCGTATCCTGGCGTTCGTAAATCAGATTATGCTTCGTCCGCAATACCGCGCGATAGCCCTGCGCCTCGATCAGCGCCGACAGGTCGATGCTCCAGCGTTCGGGCATATGTTCGACGATCATGGCCGCCGGCAACAGATGGCGCGGCCCCTCGCGCAGGAGCGGTTCGAGGATCAGATCCTCCGCGCCCTCGCAATCGAGCTTCATGGCGTCGATCCGGTCCAGCCCTTCGCCGTCGAGAATATCGGCCAGTTTTCGCGCGCGGACCGTCAGGCGGCCGCCGTCGAAATTCGGCACGAGGCGGATCGAACTGTCGCCGCGATTGCGGGCGTCGAGAAACATGGTGACATCGCCGTCGAAATCGGCGACCGCGCATTCCAGCGTCTTGATCGTGGCGAAATCGTTCTGCCTGATGTTGTAGACGAGGCGCTCATGGATTTCGGGCTGCGGCTCGACGGCGAGAATGCGCGCGCCCGCGCCCGCGCGCGCCGCAACGAACAGCGAATAGCCGCCGACATTGGCGCCGACGTCCACGAACACGAAACCGGGCGTGATTCGCTTTTCGAGATAGGCCAGTTCATGGGAATCGAAATATTGCGGCGTGAACAACATCCGCTTTTCGCTGACATTGTCGGCGGGATAGAGCCGCATGCGCGCGCCCAGCGTTTCGACGTCGGCGGGCCGCCCGCGCAGCATGCTGATTCCGACCGCGCGCAGGAAATAGGCGGCCCGCCGGCAGGCCCACCCTTCGCGCGCACGTTGCGACATGCGGATGACCTGCGCCAGCGCGCCGCGCGGCGTATGCGCGCCAAACGCCTGAAGGTCGTTGGTTTGTCTCTTGGGCATGGCCGGCGGAATTTGCGTGTCGCGCTGCTCTACCATGCGCGGCAGCGGCCTGCCAGCCTTTGCGCGGGCGGCGCTTTCGCCTAAATTAAGAGAAAATATCCCACGGAGAAATTAGCCGATGACCTTTGTCGAAGCCTCGCTCGCGGCCGGTCGCAAAACCGGCCAGATCAAGTTGCACGGTCCCGACGATTTCGAGGGCATGCGCAAGGCCGGCCGTCTGACGGCCGAAGCGCTCGACATGCTCGTGGACGAGGTCAAGCCCGGCGTGACGACCGGCCATCTCGACGATCTCGCCTTCCAGTTCGCGATGGACCACGGCGCCTATCCTGCAACCCTCGATTATCGCGGCTACCGCAAATCGATCTGCACCTCGATCAATCACGTGGTCTGCCACGGCATTCCCGACGACAAGCCGCTGCGCGAGGGCGATATCGTCAATATCGACGTAACCCTGATCGTCGATGGCTGGCACGGCGATTCCAGCCGCATGTACGGCGTCGGCGCCATTCCGCGCCGCGCGCAGCGCCTGATCGACGTAACCTACGAATCCCTGTTGCGCGGCATAGCCGCCGTCAAGGCCGGCGGCCATACCGGCGATATCGGTTTCGCCATCCAGCAATACGCCGAAGCCGAGCGTTGCAGCGTCGTGCGCGATTTCTGCGGCCACGGCCTTGGCCGCCTGTTCCACGACGAGCCCAACATCCTTCATTACGGCCGGCGCGGCGATGGCGTCGAGATGAAGCCCGGCATGTTCTTCACCGTCGAGCCCATGATAAATCTGGGTCGCCCGCATGTGAAAATCCTGTCGGACGGATGGACGGCGGTCACGCGCGACCGCTCCTTGTCGGCGCAATTCGAGCACACGATCGGCGTGACCGAGACCGGCGTCGAAATTTTCACGCTCTCGCCGCGCAACCTCGACCATCCGCCGCTGATCGTGGCCTGACGCGGCGCCATGGCCGACGCGCCCGAAGACGACAGGCACTATCTCGGCCACCGCCAGCGCCTGCGCGCCCGATTTCTGGACGCCGGCCCCGACGCGCTCGCCGATTACGAATTGCTCGAACTCCTGCTGTTTCTCACCATCCCGCGCCGCGACGTCAAACCGCTCGCCAAGACGCTCATCAAACGTCATGGATCGTTCGCCGAGGTTTTGACCGCCCGCCTGGAGCGCTTGCAGGAAGACAAGGACATCGGCGAATCCACGGCCGTCAGTTTCAAGGTCGTCGAGGCCGCCGCCAAAAGGCTTGCTCGTCAAGGCGTGCAGCGCCGCCAGGTGCTGGCCTCCTTCAAGGACGTGATCGACTATTGCCGCGCCGCCATGGCCTATTCCGACCGCGAGGAATTCCGCGTCCTCTTTCTGGACAAGCGCAACGCGCTGATTGCGGACGAGATCATGTCGATCGGCACGGTCGACCATACGCCCGTCTATCCGCGTGAAATCGTGCGCCGGGCGCTGGAGCTGGGCTCGACCGCGCTCATTCTGGCGCACAACCACCCCTCGGGCGATTCCACGCCCTCCAAGGCCGACATCCGCATGACCGAGGAAATCGTAACGATTTCAGGTCTCATGGGCATTGTCGTGCACGACCATCTCATTGTCGGCAAGCACAGCCACGCAAGCATGAAGGGCTTGCAACTGATCTGATGCGAACGTGCGCGCGTAAAACCCGCCGCCCCCGCGCAAGCGCAGGCCCGGAAACGGTCCGGACCGATCCGGTCAAATGGCCCTCGACGATAAAATCTCCGAATAAAACTTGCCGTTAACGAACGATGACTAGCTTGACGCGATTAGGCCCTTTGGGAAGCTCATGATTGCCCCTGCTCAAAAGATCGCGCGGCTGGCGCGTGGCGAACGGAAAATGTTCGTCATGGGAACCCTGGTTTGCCTGACGGTCGTCGCTCTGGCGGGCGGCCTGCATTTTGCGCGCGAAAACGCCAATATCAGCGAGCTTCAGACAGAGACCGCCGAAGTTGCGGCGGCCGTAGCGGCGGCGCGGGCGGCCTTCGCCGAGGAAACCTACGCCATGGCTGAACGCCTGCCCGAGCCCCTGGCGCTCGCGCGCAAGACAGCCGACGGGCCGGTCCGGGTTCCCGGTTCAAGCGCATATCTAATTGATTTAAAAAAAGATTTTCTTAAAATCACAACCACCGAGGAAAGCGCAGCTTTGCTGAAAGCCGCCGCGCCGCTTGCCGCCGGAAGCGAGAATGCAGAGCCTCCCTTGCGCGGCCCGTTGTCCGAGCGTGCGATAACCTCGCCCTGGAGCCCGGCGCACAACGCCATTGTCTTCGTCAACGGTCGGCCCGCCATCGTCGCTCTTGTGCGCCATGCCGACGCGCAAAACGCAAATCTGGCTCTGGTGAGCGAGCGCCCCATAGATGCAGCCGCGCTTGCCGCGCTTGCGCGCACCGCCGACACCCAGCGCCTCGAAATCGTTCCCGCCGGCGCCGCCGGGCCTGGCGCTGCGACCGCCCCGCTCGCCGTCACGCCCGAGGGCAAGGCCTATGTGCTCGCCTGGCGCCCGCAGCAGCCCGGCGAGAGCATCGCCGAAAGCATCGCCTGGCTCGTGGTGTCGCTTGCCCTGTTCTTTGCCGCCTTCGCTGCGGCGTACGGGCGGCGGGTGACCGAGGAGGCCATCGAGGATTCGCAAGCGCTTGCGACGATCGGCCAGGATCCTCTGACGGGCTTGCCCAACGCCGCCTTGTTCCTGCGCCTGCTCGAAAGCGAGATCGACCGGATCAAGCGCACGGTCAACGAGCGCGGCGCGGCCGTCATCTATCTGGATTGCGACCGCTTCAAGGAAATCAACGACACCTGCGGACGCGAGGTCGGCGACAAGCTGATCGCCGCGCTCGCCAGCCGCCTGAGCACGACCCTGCGTTCGGCCGGCCGCCTTGCCCGTCTCGACGGCGACGATTTCGCCATCATCCAGACCGATGTCGTCGGTCCGCGCGACGCCGGCATGATGGCCCGCCGCATCATCGAAGCGGTCGCAGATCCCTTTTCGATCGACGGACGCAACATCTATGTCAGCCTGTCGATCGGCATTGCGCTTTGTCCGCACGACGCCGACAACGCCGATGAGTTGATCCGCCGCGCCGAAGTCGCGCTCTATCGCTCCAAGAACGAAGGCCGCAACCGTTTCTGCTTCTTCGAGCAGAAATTCGGCGAGCAGCTCCGGATGCGCAAAGTGGTCGAGGACGATCTGCGCACCGCCATCGAGACCGGCGCGCTCGTCCTGCAATATCAGCCGATCATGGATATATCGGGCGAGCGCATGGTTGGCGTGGAATCGCTGGTGCGCTGGCCCCATCCCGTGCACGGGCTGATCTCGCCGGCCAATTTCATCGCGCTGGCCGAGGAATGCGGTCTGATTCTGCCGCTTGGCGAATGGACCTTGCGCCGCGCGCTCGCCGACATGCGCCTGTGGCCGGGCCTGAAGGCGGCGGTCAATGTTTCGGCCGTACAATTCCGTCAGAAGGATTTCGGCGACATGGTCGAGCGTCTTCTGAAGGAATCGGGCGTCGAGCCCGAGCGCCTCGAACTCGAACTGACCGAAACGGTCCTTCTGGCCGACGCCGACGCCGCCGAAGACGCCATGATCAATCTGCGCGCCATGGGCATTCGTCTGGCCCTCGACGATTTCGGCACGGGCTATTCGAGCCTGATCTATCTGCGCCGCTTCGCCTTCGACAAGATCAAGATCGACAAGTCCTTCCTAGAATCGCTGGAGACTGCGGGCGAAGGCGCGATCATCGTCCATTCCATCGTGCATCTGGGCCGCGCGCTTGGGCTCACCGTCACCGCCGAAGGCGTGGAAAGCCCGGACCAGCACCGCTTTCTCCAGGCGCTCGGCTGTCACGAATTGCAGGGCTATCTTTTCTCCAAGCCTGTCTCGGCCGCCGAAATCACGCGCCGCCTGCGCTTGCAGCAAAGCCAGAACGAAGCCAGCCGCGAAGTCGCCTGAAACGCAGAAGTCGCCTGAAACGAAAAGCGGCGCCTCGCGCGCGCCGCCTTGCGTGTCGTCCGGTAAAATCAGTGCAACCGGAATTCCGCGCCGAGCGCCCGGATTTCGGCGGGCCTTATCAGCCGCTCGTGGCCGATGCGCACGGAATGCAACGGGCCATCCAGCTTTTCGCGCCAGAAAGTCAGAAATTTCTTGAGCATGGGGAAATGCGGGGCCGCATCGTATTCCTGCCAGATGAAGCTTTGCAGGACGCTCGGATGGTCGGGCATTCGATAAAGAATTTCGGCCGTCGTCAGACCCCAGCCGGCAAGCTGCCGCAGGAAATCTTCAGACACACGGCCCGAGCGGCCTATTTCGGCGGCTTCCACGCGCAATTTCTCGACCATTTCGACCTCACATAATGATTCAATCCTTCGTTTTGCGATCCGCCGCTCGACCGACGGAGCTGCAACACACAGATTGCAGCCCCCTTTGTTTGCCATAGGGTTAACGGCAGGCCCGCGACGGCAAAAAAGCAAGGCGCAGGCTGCTTGCCACGCTACAAGACTGCGCGAATGCAAGCTCTCGGTTCTCGTGCATGCGTAAATCCAATCACGCCGGCGCGAAACCGCAAGATCAGGCGCCGCGCAATCGCGCGAGCGCATCCGGCGTATCGATATCGAGCGCAGCGCCGGAATCCTCGACTGGAATTTCGGCGATTCTGTACGAGGCATGTGTAAAAAGCTTGCGCATGCCCTCGTCGCCTTCGAGCATCGTCGCGTCGGCAAAAATCCTGCGCGACAGCAGAACCGGATTGCCGCGCCGGCCCTCGATCAGCGGCGCGACCGCATCCAGCGTCGGATCGGCCGCGAAGGCGGCGATCAGCTTTTGCGCCAGCCCCGCTGTCACGCGCGGCATGTCGCCGAGAAAAACCAGCGCGCCTTCAGATGTCGGCGGCGCCGCCGCAAGCCCCGCCCTGACAGAGGAGGCGATGCCCCGCGCGAAACCGGGATTATGCGCGAAGGCGACATCGAGGCCGGCAAGCGCTGACGCCACCTTTTCACGCGCATGTCCCGTCACGACGATCGTCGGCCGCGCGCCCGCCCCGATTGCGGCAAGCGCTGCATGACGCACGAGCGGGACGCCGTCGACTTCGGCCACGAGCTTCGTTTCGTCCGTCCGGCCGCCTGAAAAGCGCGTCGAGCGCCCGGCGGCGAGCACGATCGCGGCAACCTCAGCCATCCTCGTTTTCGGCTTCCGGTTCGCCGCCCGCACGCGGTTGCGGCCGCGACACGATCTCCATCAGCAGGCCGCCCGCGCCAAGCGCCCTTATGTCGGCCGAAGTCACGTTCAGGCCGGCGAGCAGGCGTTGCAGCACCCAGTCGAACCCGTTTTCCTTGGGGCTGCGCGCGCAACCCGGCGCGCCCAGCAACGGCCGGCCATGCGGCGTCGAGCCGATCAGCAGGAGATTGCCGGGATCGACCGGCATGCCGAAATGCTCGATGCGTCCGCCCGCAGCCTCCAGCGACGCGGGAATGACGTCGCGCCGGTCGGTGATCGCGGACGCGCCGAACACGATCACGATATCGCTTCCAGGCGCAGCGCGCGCGATCGCGGCGGCCAGCGCCTGCGTCTCGTGCGGCGTTTTCTCGTGCGCGATGATCTGCGCGCCGGATTCCTCGAGGCGGCGCGCGAGCACGCGCTCGGTCTTGTCGATGGTCGCAGGCTTCAGGCCCGGCGTCATCGTCGAGATCATCGAAATCTTCATCGCCCTGTAAGGCGCAATCGACAGCCGCGCGCCGTCTGTCGCTGCAATCGCGGCGTCGAGCTTTTCGCGCTCGACCGCAAAGGGAATGATCTTGATCGTCGCCACCATCTCGCCCTCGACCACCGCGCGCATCGGCGCCAATGTGGCGAAGGTGATGGACTCGTCGAGCGCATTGACCGCGTCTATGCCTTTCGGGTCGACAAGCAGAACGCCCGCGCGCGTCGCAAATATATTGCAGCGGCCGGTGAAGGCGGGGTCGATGCGCAAATTCGCGCCGACAAGCTTTTCGGCCAGGATCGCCGCCGCCTCATCCTCGCCGACATCGCCGTCCTCGATCTGCGCAACAACGACTTCGGCGACGCCGGCGGCCCTGAGCGCCGCGATTTCGGCCGCGCCGACCCTTTCGCCCTTCTTCATCGTCAGACCGGGACGGCGCACGGCATGGGCGATAATGCCGCCCCCCGCCTGATCTATCGGAACGGTCCCGAATTTCACGCCGCCTTCTCTTTCTCCGCACGCAGCGGTTTCTTGCGTAACGACAGCAATATCTCGCCAAGGATCGAAACCGCGATCTCCGATGGCGTGACAGCGCCTATATCGAGCCCGATGGGCGCATGAATGCGCGCGATCTGCTCGGATGAAAAGCCCGCCGCCTCCAGTCGCTCCACGCGCCTGGCGTGCGTCTTTCGCGAGCCGAGCGCGCCGATGTAGAAGCAATTGGCCCGCAGCGCGAGAGTGAGCGCGGGATCGTCGATTTTCGGATCGTGCGTCACCGCCACAAGGCCGGTATAGGCGTCGAGCCCCAGTTCGGGCAAAACCTTGTCCGGCCATTCCGCGATCACGCGCACATCGGGAAAGCGTTCCACGCTTGCAAAAGCCGTTCGCGGATCGACGATGGTCACGTCGAAATCGACAAGACGCGCCATGGTGGCCAGCGCCTGGCTGACATGGACGGCGCCGACAACCATGAGGCGCGCGGGCGGCGCCTGCACCGTCAGAAAATAATTCTTGCCTTCGATTTCAACGGAGGCGCTCTTGCCCATGCGCAATTGCTTGTCGAGCGCGCCCGCCAGGGGATCGCCGGCGATTTCCTGCGCCCTGACCAGCCTTTGCGCGCCATCGGCGATATCTGTGACGAGCACGGCTGCGCGCCGTGCGGCGCGCTCCGCGTTGAGCGCCCTGAGAATGTCGAGTTTCATTCAGTCGATCCTCTCGACATAGACGCGGATGCGCCCGCCGCAGGTGAGCCCTACGCGCCACGCCGTCTCGTCCGCCACGCCATATTCGAGCGTGCGCGGCTTTCCGTCCTCGATCACGTCCTGCGCTTCGGTGACGACATCGCCCTCCACGCAGCCGCCCGACACCGAGCCGAGAAACCGGCCCTCTTCGTCGATGACGAGATGGCTGCCGACCGGACGCGGAGCGGAGCCCCAGGTCTCGATCACCGTCGCCATGGCGACGCCGCGCCCCGCGCGTTTCCAGCTTTCGGCCTGCGCCAGAATGTCTTCTTCGGTTGCAAGCATTGCTTTGCTCCTCTTGCCGTTCCTCCCGCAAGGGAGGGAAAATACTACGCCGCCCGCAACCATGCGCGCGGATCGGTCGCAGCGGTCGATTTCTCGTGCGCCAGCGCAGAAATCAGATCGGCCATGGATTGCAGGTTATGGATCGGTCTGAATTCGTCGACATGCGGCAGCATGACGCGCACGCCCGAGGCTTTGGCCTGAAACTCCTGATAGCGCAGCAGTGGATTGACCCAGATGAGACGCCGGCAGGATTTGTGCAGGCGCTCCATTTCCGCGCTCAATCGTTCGAGATGGTCGCGCTCCAGCCCATCCGTGAACAGAACGCAGATCGCGCCCTGCCCGAGCACGCGCCGCGACCATTCGCGATTGAACGCATGCAGCGAAGCGCCGATGCGCGTGCCGCCCGACCAGTCCTTCACGCCGGCCGAGCATTCGGCGAGCGCTTCGTCCACGTCCTTCTGCCGCAATGCGCGCGTGACATTGGTGAGCCGCGTGCCGAACAGAAACGTGTGCACGCGCTGGCGCTGATCGGTCAGTTGATGCAGGAAATGCAGGAAGATGCGCGTGTAATCGCTCATCGACCCCGAGATGTCGCAGATCGCGACAATGGGCGCGTAACGCTGGGCATGCGCGCGGAACGCCAGTTCGATATTTCCGCCGCCCGAACGAAGCGTCTTGCGGAACGTGCCGCGCGGATCAATACGGCCGCTATGCGGATCGGGCTTCCATCGCCTGAGGCGCACCTTCTCGGCGGGCATGCGCAGCCGCGCGATCGCAGCCCGCGCGACCGCGATTTCGGCTGCGCTCATTTGCGCGAAATCCTTGGTTTGCAGCACTTCCGACGCCGACATGGTGAAACGCGCATCGACCTCCACCTGTTCGCGCGGCGGTTCCTGCTGCTTGTGCTTGTAAAGCGCATCGGCGACGCGCGCTGCGCCCGCGTCCGGCTTTTTCGGCTCGCTCTCGTCCCTGGCCTGCGGCGACATCAGCGCGATAAGTTTTTCGATGTAGCCGCGCTTGCGCCAGAAAATGCCGAACGCCTGATCGAAGATGATCGTGTGCTCGTGTTTTTTCACAAAGACCGCATGCAGCGTGGCGTAGAAATCCTGCCGCGTTCCTATGCGCGCCGCCTCGACCGCCTCGATGGCGTCGATCACGCTGCGCGGCCCCACCGGCAGGCCGGCGTCGCGTAGCGCGCGCGCGAAATAGAGGATGTTTTCGGCAAGTTTTCCCGTGGCCGCCGGCGCGGAAAGCGCAAAGGGATTTGACAATCGTTCGGTCGGTTGCATGGACGGTTCAAACTCTCATTCAACGTCTTCCCCTGCCGTGCAGCAGAGGAAAAATTCACACCCGCGCCTTCATGTCGGCGGCGACCTCGTTGACAAGCCCGGCCGCCTTCGCCTGATCGACGCGCGCAATGTCGTCCTGGTATTTGAGGAGAACGCCGAGCGTATCGGTCACGAGATCGGGATCGAGCGCGACGGCGTCGAGTTCTGTGAGCGCGGAAGCCCAGTCGAGCGTCTCCGCGACGCCGGGCGATTTGAAGAGATCGAGCTGGCGCAGCTTCTGCACGAACAGCACGAGCGCTTCGGTCAGCTTCTGCGGCGCGTCGGGCGCGCGCGCGCGAACGATTTCGATCTCGCGGGCAGCGTCCGGATAGCCGACCCAATGGTAGAGGCAGCGCCGCTTCAGCGCATCGTGAATTTCGCGCGTACGGTTGGACGTGATGATGACGATGGGCGCCTTGTCCGCCTTGATCGTTCCAAGTTCTGGAATGGTGATCTGGAAATCGGACAGGATTTCCAGAAGAAAGGCCTCGAACGCTTCGTCGGTGCGGTCGAGTTCGTCGATCAAAAGCACCGGCGGCCCCTCTGCGGACGGCTCCAGCGCCTTCAGCAGCGGACGCTCGATCAGATAGCGGCGCGAAAAAATGTCATGCTCGATTTGCGTGCGGTCGCGGTCGCCGGCGGCCTCCGCCAGCCGTATCGCCATCATCTGCTGCGCATAATTCCATTCGTAGACGGCCGCCGCCGCATCCAGCCCCTCGTAGCATTGCAGGCGGATCAGCTTGCGGCCGAGCGTCTGCGACAGAACCTTGGCGATTTCGGTCTTGCCGACGCCCGCCTCGCCTTCCAGAAACAGCGGGCGGCCAAGCCGCAAAGACAGAAACAGAACGGTGGCGAGCGATCTGTCGGCCACATAATCGGCGGAACGAAGCAGATCCAGCGTCGCGTCAATGGATTGCGGCACATCGGATTTCTGCACATCGGGTTGCGGCATATCGGATTGCGGCATATCGGATTTCTGCGCGGCTGCGCCTGCGGGCCCGTTGCTTGCGGACATGGTCGGGTCTTCTCCTCGCGCGCGCCGGCGCGCTTTCCTTCGGCGCCAGCGCGTTTTTAATCCGGCATGCAGGCGCATCAGACGAATATAGCGCCTCGGACACCGAAAGGCAGGGCGCCAAAGTACGGTCTGCCCGGCGAAATTCGCCGTCATATTCCAGAATCCGGCCCTTGCGGCCGGAAACGCGCGCGTTGGAGCGTGCTCCAATTTAACGAAAATCGCGCGAGGCGCTCGATCTTGCGGTTTCCACCGCATATCCGAAACGCAAAAGTCTGCCCCTTTTGCGGGATATGCTCTAGTGTGCGCAGATCGGGAGACCGGCGGAACTCCAGGAGATGCGGGCTATGGCTGAAATGAGAATCGGCGACGAAATTTTCAATGTGGAGGTGGAGGGGCCGGAAGATGCGCCGGCGCTGATGATTTCCAATTCTCTGGGATCGAACCTGCATATGTGGGACGATCAGATTCCGGCGTTCGCCCGGCGCTTCCGGGTCGTGCGCTACGATTCGCGCGGGCACGGCGCGAGCACGGCGCCCGAAGGCCCCTATTCGCTCGAGCAATTGGGCCGCGACGCCCTCGCCATTCTCGACGCCCTGGGAATAGAAAAAGCGCATTGGATGGGCCTGTCGAAAGGCGGCGCGGTCGGTCAATGGCTGCTGCTCAACGCGCCCGACCGCATCGACCGGGCCATTCTCGCCAACACCGCCTCGCAGTACAGCAGCCCCGACGCCTGGAACGAGCGGCTGCGCATCGAGCGCGAACAGGGCGTCGCCGGCCTGGCGGGCGCCGTCATCGACCGCTGGTTCACCCCGGATTTCCAGGCCCAGGCGCCGCAGACGATCGCCCGCATCAGGGCGGCCTTCGAGGCGACCCCCGCGCAAGGCTACGCCGCCTGCATGATCGCGCTGCGCGATGTCGATCTGCGCGAAGCGATCCGCGACATTCGCGCGCCCGTGCTGGTCATTGTCGGCGCGCACGATCCCGCCACCCCGCCGGCCCTCGGCCGGGCGATTGCAGAGGCTATTCCCGGCGCGCAATTGGTGGAGCTGAATTCTGCCCATCTCTCCAATATCGAGGCCGCGGAAGCCTTTAATGCAGCGGTCATCGGGTTTCTGACCGCGCCCGCCAAACCCGCGCGCCCGAAAACTTTCCCACACCGCAAGCAGGCAGCCGGAAAAGCGGTGAAAAAGGCGGCCAAGGCGCGGCCATCGGCGCGCGCAGCCAAAAAGGCGCCCAAGAAGACCGCGAAGAAAATTGTCAAGAAAGCTGCAAAGAAAACTGCCAAGAAAGCTACAAAGAAAGCCGTCAAAAAGGCGGTGAAGAAAACGGTGAGGACGGCCGCCAAAAAGGCGCCAAAGACGGCGAAAAAAACGCTCGCCAGGAAAACTGTGAAAAAAGCCGCGCCGAAAAGGGCGGCCGGCAAAGCCATGAAAAAGGCGGCCAAGGCGCGGCCATTGGCGCGCCCCGTCAAAAAAACCGTGAAGAAGGCGGCCAAAAAAACGGCTGCGAAACCCGCGCGCAAAACTGTGAAGAAGGCTGTGAAGAAGGCCAAAAAACCGTCACGCAGATAAGCGGAGAGCCAGAGGCGGCGGCCCGCCGTCTCTACCTTTATTTTGCGGCGGCGCGCCGCCCTACCCCCATTTCATCGCGACAATCACCAGACCCAGCAGCCAGAAGGTCTCCGCAAGCATGACCGCGACCGGCTTCCAGCCGACAGCGGCCAGTTTCTGGAACGAAGTCTTCATTCCGAGCGCGGCGATGGCGGCCACCAGGCACCAGCGCGAGGCCTCGTCGGCAGTCGAAATGACGATGCGGGGCAGCAGACCGAGGCTGTTGACGGCGACCAGAACGGCAAAGCCGACGAGGAAGTAGGGAAAGATCACCTTCGCCCCGTTCTCGCGGCCGTGCGCGGCCCGGCTGACGATAAACGCAATGCCGAACACGACCGGCAGCAGCATGGCGACGCGCAGCAGTTTGACATAGGTCGCCACATCGCCCGTCGTCGTCGAAATGGAATAGCCCGCGCCCACCACCTGCGCCACGTCGTGGATGGTCGCGCCAAGAAAGACGCCGGCCTGATTGTGGTCGAAACCGAGGCCGACCGCGATCACGGGATAAACGACCATGGCGACGGTCGACAAAAGCGTGACGGTCACGACTGTCAGGATCGTATCGCGCTCGCTCTCGGGCGTGCGCGGCAGGACGGAGGCGATCGCCAGCGCGGCGGAGGCGCCGCAGATCGCCACCGATCCGCCCGACAATATGCCGTAGCTCCTGCTCTGCCCCATCCAGCGCGCCGCCAGATAGCCGAACGCGATCGTCGTGGCTATGCCGACGACGACAATCAGGATCGGCTCCGCGCCAAGACTGGTGATCTGGTTGGCGGTGATGCGCGCGCCGAGCAGCGCCACGCCGAAGCGCAAAATCGCCTTGGAGGAAAATTCGATGCCGGCGACGCAGCGCCCTTCCTCGTGCAGGAAGTGGAAGGCCATGCCGATCAGCAGCGCAAACAGCATGACCGGCGCATGATAATGCTGCGCCAGCCAGGTCGCCGCCAGCGAGATGACGCCGGCGACCAGCAGGCCGGGATAAATGTCGTAGATCTTTGCGCGAAACCCGCGCGCAGGCGCCTCCGGCGGCGGCCCGACAAGGCCTTCCATGCCGTCGTAGGATTGAAAGAGCGCCTGCGCGCTCACGCTGTCTTTGTCGAAGTCGGAATCCATGCCGGGCAATTCGCACGAAACGCCGGATGCCCGCCACTCCCTTAAAATCAAAGCGCCTTTGCAAAAAACGCGCGGGCGACATTTCCTCCGCCCGCACAATCCTTTAACCAGCCCAGGTCCGGCCGGCTCGCGTTTCAGACCTTGATATAGGGGCAGCCGCCCTTGTCGAGCGGACGCCAGGCGTCTTCGGGTTTCACGACGCCCGTCACCTTGAACCAGTCCCAATCGCCCTTGGATTCGGCGGGCGTCTTGGTGGTCAGCATGTACATGGTGTGGATGTGACGACCGTCCGCGCGGATCAAGCCCTTGCCGAACAGCGGATCGTCGGTGGGAATCGCCTTCATCGTGTCGATCAGCTTGACGCCATCGGCGCCGCTTTTGATCTGCGCCAGCGCTTTCAGCAGATGCAGCGTGGAAGCGTACATGCCCGCATGCATGTCGTTGGGCTTGGCCTTTTGCGGATGCTGGGCCTGATAGCGCGAGGCGAACGCGCGCGTGCCGTCGGTCTGATCCCAGTAGAAGCCCTTGCAGACGGTCACGTTCTGCACGGCGGCAAGCCCGAGCGAGGGCAAATTCGTGACATCGAGGATAAGCGCTGCGATCTTCTGCTTCTTGAGGCCGAATTCGGCGGCCTGCTTCAGGGATTGCACGAGGTCGCCGCCGGCGTTGGCGAAGCCGATCACTTCGGCGCCGGACGCCTGCGCCTGCAGGAGGTAGGACGAAAAATCCGCGGTGTTGACGGGATGGCGCGCAGACCCCAGAACCTTGCCGCCGGCGGCCACGACCGCATTGGCGCAATTTTCCTCGAGATCCTTGCCGAAGGCGTAGTCGGCCGTCACGAAATACCAGGTTTTCGCGCCCTCGCCGGTCAGCGCCTTGCCCAGGCTGTGGCCGAGCGCATAGGTGTCATAGGTCCAGTGCACGAAATTTTTCGAGCACAATTTTCCCGTCAGCACCGAGGAGCCGGCGCCGGAACCGATGACGGCCTTGTTCTTCTCATTGGCCACCGCCAGAACGGCAAGCGCGACCGCCGAATTCGGCAGATCCATGATGACATCGACGCCCTCGGTGTCGAACCAGCGCCGCGCCAGCCCCGCGCCGACGTCGGGCTTGTTCTGATGGTCGGCGATCACGGTCTGGGCCTTGACGCCAAGCTTTGCGGCCCAATCCGAAATGGCCATGTCCGCAGCGATCTTGGAGCCAACCCCCTGGTCGCCAGAATAGGGGCCGGACAAATCGTTCATGATGCCGATCTTGAGCGGCTTGTCTTGCGCGGCAAGGCGCGCCGGCAAGAATGCGGTTGCAGCGGTCAGCGTCGCCCCGCCTGCGATAAAATGTCTGCGGTCCATGGATCATCCCTCCGTCCTGATGGCCGTCTGGCCAGGTTCGTTTCCGAGGGTTTCATGACGGAACTCGGGCCGTGCAGACGCGCTTTGCGCGCAGGCGCCCCAACCTTTCGCATCTTCCCCGGTTCGGTCTTTTTGCCGAATAGGTATGCAACATAACATTTTCAAAACCACAAGCAAAGAGGGGCGCAAGGCAAAACAGCCGCGCCGTTTGCATACGGCGCCAAAGGCTGATTTGCGGCGCGCCATGGCGCTTGCTAGCTTGCGCAAGGGCCGCCTCGCAGCGATTCCGCCCCCGTCCGACAGGCGCCATTCGACCGGCTCGCCTTTCAACCAACGCAACAAGGGACAGAGCCGACGCATGGAAATTTTCCTGCAGCAGCTCATCAACGGGCTGACGCTCGGTTCGATCTATGGCCTCATCGCCATCGGTTACACCATGGTTTTCGGCATTATCGGCATGGTCAACTTCGCCCATGGCGACGTGTTCATGCTGTCGGCCTTCATCGCGCTCATGCTGTTCATCGCGCTCCAGCAATTCCTCGGCCTGGACACGTTGAGCCTGTCGTTCGTGATCGTGCTGGTCGCGACAATGGGGCTGACCGGCCTGTGGAATTTCGCAATCGAGCGCCTGGCCTACCGCCGCCTGCGCGGCTCCTTCCGGCTCGCGCCGCTGATCTCGGCGATCGGCATGTCGATCTTCCTGTCGAATTTCGTTTATGTCGCGCAGGGGCCGCGCAACAAATCCGCGCCGCCGCTGCTCACCGACGTCATCAAACTGACGAGCGGCGGGGCTTACGATGTCACGCTCTCCTACAAGCAGATCCTCATCGTCGTCGTAACCGCAATTCTGCTGGCCGCCTTCTGGTTCGTGGTGCAGAAAACGCCGCTCGGGCGCGCGCAACGCGCCTGCGAGCAGGACGCCAAAATGGCCGCCTTGCTCGGCGTCGACGTCAACAGGACGGTTGCGGCGACTTTCGTCATCGGCGCCGCGCTCGCAGCCGTCGCCGGCGTTCTCTACATGCTCTATTACGGCGTCGTGAACGCCGCCGACGGTTTCGTGCCGGGGGTAAAAGCCTTTACTGCGGCCGTGCTCGGGGGCATCGGCTCCATTCCCGGCGCCGTGCTCGGCGGCCTGCTGATCGGCCTGATCGAAACTTTCTGGTCGGCCTATTTCTCCGCCGACTACAAGGACGTCGCCGCCTTTTCGATTCTTGCCGTCACCTTGATCTTCATGCCGACCGGCCTGCTCGGCCGCCCCGAAGTGGAGAAAGTGTGATGACAGCGCCCGCCGCCGCGAAATCGCCTTCGCTGCGGGCAGCGCTCGGCGAAGCCGCAAGATACGGCCTGATTGCGGGCGCGCTCGCCTTTCCGATCCTCGCCTTGCGCATCGAGCCGGACTATTCCAACAAGCTCGTGCTCGAACCGCGCTGGTCCTTGATGCTGATCGCAGCGCTTGCGGCCTTTGCATTGCGCCTGACCCTGTCGCTTCTGCCTGAACGCGCGCGGACCGCAAAACCGCGCTCGGCCCAGGCCTCTGCGATGCGTGCGAAGGCTGCGAAAGTTTTTACAATTTTCGGCCTTGGCGTCATCGTCGCCTGGCCTTTCCTCGTCCTGGCGACGCTCGGTCCTTCCGGCGCGCTGAAATGGATCGACAATTACGGCGTCCAGATCCTGATCTACGTCATGCTCGGCTGGGGGCTGAACATTGTCGTCGGCCTCGCCGGCCTGCTCGATCTGGGCTACGTCGCCTTTTATGCGGTGGGCGCCTACGCCTACGCCTTGCTGGCGACGCATTACGGCGTCTCGTTCTGGATATGCCTGCCGGTGGCCGGCATACTCGCGGCCTTCTGGGGCATATTGCTCGGCTTTCCGGTGCTGCGCCTGCGCGGCGATTATCTTGCCATCGTCACGCTCGCCTTCGGCGAAATCATCCGCATCGTTCTCATTAATTTCTCCGCGCTGACCAATGGCGACGCCGGCATCGCCTCCATTCCGCGCGTCACCTTTTTCGGCCTGCCCTTCACCGCCGGCCCCAATGGATTCGCTGCATTTTTCGGCATTCCCTTCTCGCCGATCCATCGCGTCGTATTTCTTTTCTATCTGATCCTGGCGCTCGCCCTTCTCACCAATCTCGTGACCCTGCGGCTGCGCCGCCTGCCGATCGGGCGCGCCTGGGAGGCGCTCCGCGAAGACGAAATCGCCTGCCGTTCGCTCGGCCTCGACACCACGAAAATCAAGCTCGCCGCCTTCGCGCTTGGCGCGACCTTCGGCGGTTTCGCCGGCGCCTTCTTCGCCGTTCGCCAGGGTTTCGTTTCCCCCTCCAGCTTCAATTTCGTGGAAAGCGCCAGCATTCTGGCGATTGTCGTGCTCGGCGGCCCCGGCTCGCAGATCGGCGTGGCGGCGGCGGCCATCGTCATCGTCGGCGGCTCCGAGCTTTTGCGCGAGCTCGATTTTCTCAAGCAGATTTTCGGCGCCGGCTTCGACCCCACGCAATATCGCATGCTGCTCGTCGGCTTCGCCATGGTGGCCATGATGAACTGGCGCCCGCGCGGCTTCGTCGCCTCGCGCACGCCCACCGTCTTTCTGGGCGAACGCAAGACGATTTCGTCCGATCTCGTGCAGGAAGGGCACGGCTGATGGCCGGCGCTCACACACTTCTGCGCGTCGAGCATGTGTCCATGCTATTCGGCGGCCTTCTCGCCGTCGACGATCTCTCCTTCGAGGCGCGGCGCGGCGAGATCACGGCGCTCATCGGCCCCAACGGCGCCGGCAAGACCACCGTATTCAATTGCATTACCGGCTTCTACAAGCCCACCTCGGGCCGCATCGCGCTGTCTGCGAACGGCGCGATCGACGAGGCCGCGCTCGATCGCCTGACGCGCTCGGGCCTGCGCGGGCGGCGCGGCCTGTATCTTCTGGAGCGCATACCCGACCACGAGATCGCGCGCGAGGCGCGGGTCGCGCGCACATTCCAGAATATCCGCCTGTTCGCCGGTATGACCGCGCTCGAAAATCTGATCGTCGCACAGCATCGTCGCCTGATGCATGCATCGCGCTATTCGCTGGCCGGCCTCCTCGGCACGCGCGATTTTCGCACGGCCGAACGGTCCGCCATGGAGCGCGCGCGAAAATGGCTCGAGCGCATCGACCTGACCGCGCGCGCCGACGATCCCGCAGGCGCGCTGCCCTATGGCGACCAGCGTCGTCTCGAAATCGCGCGCGCCATGTGCGCTGACCCCGTGCTGCTCTGTCTCGACGAACCGGCCGCCGGCCTCAACCCCAGAGAATCGGCCGAACTCAACGCGCTCCTGCGCTCGATCCGCGACGATGGAACCTCGCTTTTGCTGATCGAGCACGACATGAGCGTGGTGATGGAAATTTCCGATCACATCGTCGTGCTCGACTATGGCCGCAAGATCGCCGATGGGACGCCTGCCGAAATCCGCGCCGACCCCCACGTCATAGCCGCTTATCTCGGCGTGCCCGACGACGAGATGGCAAGCGTCGAACAGGAGTTTCGCGCGTGAAATCCGGCAGTCAATGCAAGGAGAAAAACGACGGGGCGGCCTGTAAAAAGGCGACGCCGGCGACCGCCCTTCTCACGCTGTCGGGCGTCTCGACCTGGTATGGCGCGATTGCGGCGCTGCGCAATGTCGATCTCGTCGTCAACGAAGGCGAGATCGTCACCTTGATCGGCGCCAACGGCGCCGGCAAGACGACCCTGATGATGACGATCTTCGGCGATCCTCGCGCGCGGGAGGGTCGCATTCAATTCGGCGATTTCGACATCACCGACATGCCGACCCACGAGATCGCCCGCCTCTCCATCGCGCAATCGCCGGAGGGGCGGCGCATATTCGCGCGCATGACGGTTTACGAAAATTTGCAGATGGGCGCGACCGTCGACAAGTTCGCGCATTTCGGCGCCGATCTCGAACGAATCTTCGCGATCTTTCCACGCCTGAAGGAGCGCATGCACCAGCGCGGCGGCACCCTCTCCGGCGGCGAGCAGCAGATGCTGGCGATCGCGCGCGCGCTGATGAGCAGGCCGAAACTGTTGCTGCTCGACGAGCCCTCGCTCGGTCTTGCGCCGCTCGTCGTCAAACAGATTTTCGATACGGTGCGCGACCTCAACGCGCGCGAGGGCCTCACGGTCTTTCTCGTCGAACAGAACGCCTATCACGCGCTCAAACTCGCCCATCGCGGCTATGTCATGGTCAATGGCGCAATTGCGCTGTCGGGCTCGGGCGCTGCGCTGCTGGCCAACCCGCAGGTGCGCGCCGCCTATCTCGAAGGAGGCGCGCATTGAGCAATGCCAGCCTCGCCGGAAACGCCCGCCGCATCGAAATTCTTCATGCGAAGGGGGCCGTTAAGCGGCCATATCGAGACATGGATCGGCTCTGCGCAGCCTGGGCGCCCTGCGGGACGCGCCTTTCAGGGGCTTCCCGGAGTGAAGGGCCAGGTTCCGCGCATCGCCAGCGCAGGAGCGCTGCATGAACGCCTTCATCCCCAATATCTGGACCTTTCTGGCGCTGACGATTGTCATCGGCGGCGCGGGCGCCTTCATCACCGGCAGCGTCATGGCGCAGACCTGGCGCGAGATCTGGAAAACCATCGCCTATATGATCCCGCTCACGGCCGCGATCCGCTTTCTGCATTACGCCCTGTTCGACGAGCCCTCCGACCTCGCCGATATACCGCCGACCTTCATTTTTCTGACGATTTCCGCTGTCGCCGGCTTCATCCACACGCGCAGGCGCCAGATGCGCGAACAATACCCGTTTCTGTCGCGTTGACAGCGTGACAGCGCCGTGAAAACCGGCCAAACTTGCAGACCAGATTCAGGCCTAAACCCAAAGGGTAGGCGCGAGGGAGAAACCATATGAAACGCAGACTTCTATCCGGCGCGGCTTTCGCGGCCGTACTCGTTATTGCCGCCCCCGCGCTCGCGCAGGTCAAACTTGGCGTCGACGGACCGATCACAGGCTCGGTGGCCGCCTTCGGCGCGCAATTGAAAATGGGTGTGGAACAGGCCGCCGAAGACATAAACGCCGCAGGCGGGGTCAACGGCAAGAAGATTTCCGTAGAGGTCGGCGACGACGCCTCCGATCCCAAGCAGGGCATTTCGGTCGCCAACAAATTCGTCGGCGACGGCGTGACCTGGGTTGTCGGTCACTTCAATTCCTCGGTCTCGATCCCGACATCGAGCGTCTACATGGAGAACGGCCTCCTGCAAGTGACGCCCGCCTCCACCAATCCCGCACTGACCAACCCGGACCCCAGAACCGGCCAGAGCAAGTGGAACGTGTTCCGCACCTGCGGCCGCGACGACCAGCAGGGCGCGGTCGCCGCCGAATATCTCGCCAAGAACTACAAGGGCAAGAAGATCGCCTTCATCCACGACAAGAAGGCCTACGGCAAAGGCCTGGTCGACGAGACCAAGAAGGCGCTGAACGCGCTCGGCGTGACCGAGGTTCTCTACGAGACCATCAATCCCGGCGAGAAGGATTATTCGGCCGTCGTCTCCAAGTTGAAAGCCGCCGACGTCGATCTCGTCTATTACGGCGGCGAGCATACCGAAGCCGGCCTCATCGTGCGTCAGATGCGCGATCAGGGCATGAAGACCGTGCTGATGGGCGGCGACGGCATCGCCTCGGAAGAATATGCGCAGATCGCCGGCAACGGCGCCGAGGGTACGCTCATGACCTTCCCGCCGGACCCGCGCCTCAACCCGGCCGCCGCCGAAGTCGTGAAGAAATTCGAGGCGAAGAAATTCAACCCGGAAACCTATACGCTCTATTCCTATGCCGCCGTGCAGGTGATGCAGCAGGCCGCAACCGCCGCAAAATCCAACGATCCCCAGGCGATGGCCAAGGTCATGCACTCCGGCATGACCTTCAAGACCGTCATCGGCGACATCTCCTACGACAAGAAGGGCGACGTGACCCGCGCCGATTATGTCGTCTACCGCTGGCTGAAAGGCCCCGACGGTAAAATCACGTACAAGCAATTGTAAAGATACGCCTTTCATAGAGCAGGCAGGGACAGCCCGCGCTTTGCGCGCCGAATGCGATCGGGATTGATGAATCGATCCCGGTCGCCAAAATATCGGGGCGCGGAAAAATCAGCCGAGTTTGGCAAGACCCGGAAAGGTCTCGAGCAGCCAGATCGACATGGTCTGCATGCCGCCGGTCAGAAAGGCGACGCCGGTCAGCACCAGCGCTGCGCCCACCACTTTCTCGACCTTGCCGAAATGCGCCCGGAACTTCTTGATGAAATTCATGAAGGGCTCGATGGCGAGCGCAGCCGCCAGAAACGGCACGCCAAGCCCGAGCGAATAGACCGCCAGAAGGCCCGCGCCGCGCGCCGCCGTATCCTGCGAACCCGCAACCGCAAGAATCGCCGCCAGAATGGGTCCGATACACGGCGTCCAGCCGAAAGCGAAGGCAAGCCCCATGAGATAGGCGCCCCACAGGCCCACCGGCTTTTCCAGTTCCAGCCGTTTCTCGCGATAGAGAAAGCCCAGTCTGAACACGCCCAGAAAATGCAGCCCCATGCCGACGATGGCGAGGCCCGCGAGCATCGACAGCATGTTCAGATTGGCGCGCACCAATTGGCCGAAAACCGAGGCCGTCGCCCCCAGCGCGACAAAGACGGTGGTAAAGCCCGCCACGAACAGCACAGCCGCCAGCATAACGTCGCGCCGCGCGCGGGTTGCGCCTTCTTCCGCAATCTCCTCGACCGTCGTGCCTGCTATATAGGTGAGGTAGGGCGGCACCAGCGGCAGCACGCAGGGGCTCAGAAACGAAAGCACGCCCGCAGCGGCGGCAGCGGAAATAGTGACGTCAGAAGCCATACGCGCCCTTTTCGCGCTTGTCCGAAAAGCCGGGCGGCCTTTCCGAATGCGCGCCATCTAAACAGCCGCGCCCAAAGAAAACGTAATCGGTTTTCCCGGCGCGAAAAATACAGGACAGCTTTAGGGGGGAATGCTGCAACGCGAAAGGCGCGGGGTGTCGCAGTCCGATCAAATCAATTTGAACGGCCCCGCTCTTCAAAACCTGTCCGCACGAAACGACGAGGGATCGGCGAAGGGTTCTTCGCCCGTCATCATTTCGGCCAGAAGGCGGCCGCAGACCGGTCCGAGCGTGAAACCGTGATGCTGATGGCCGAAATCGAACCAGAGGCCCGGATGGCGCGGGGCCGGGCCGATCACGGGCAAAAGATCCGGCAGGCAGGGGCGCCGGCCGAGCCAGGGCGCAGCGTCGATACGCGCGCCGAGCGGGAAGCTCCGGCGCGCCGCCGGCTCGATTGCGTCGAGTTGAACCGGCGAGGGCGGCGCGTCGCGCGCGGCGAATTCCGCGCCGGTGGTGAGGCGCAGCCCCTGCGCCATCGGCGCAACCAGGAAGCCGCCGTCGACATCGAGCACGGGATGGGCGAGCGCGGGATGGTTGAGCGCGTTTTCGCCGGCAGGCCGATAATGCATGTGATAGCCGCGCTTCACGCCGAGCGGGATTTTATAGCCGAGCGGCCGGAAAAGATCGTCGGACCATGGCCCGAGCGCGATCATCGCCTCGCGCGCTTCGACAGGCCCCGCCGAAGACGCCACGCTCCAGCCATTGGGCGTTTGCGTGAGACTGCGCGCATCGCCGGAAAACAGGCGCCCGCCGTTGCGCGCAAAAAGTCCGGCATAGGCGGCCGCAAGCCCGCCGGGGTCTGTGCATGAGACGGGAGCGCGCAGCCAGATTGCGCCGGCAAAACCCTTCAAACCCGGCTCCATGCCGGCAAGACCGGCGCCATCCAGCACATCGAAGGCAAGATCGTGTTCGCGCAAAACGCGCGCCTCCCGCGCGCCTTCGGCAAACGTCCTTTCGCTGCGATAGGCTTTGATCCAGCCGGTGGGGCGAAGGAGCCCCCCGGCGCCGGCGCTGCGCGCCACAGACATGTGCTCGTCGAGGCACCGCTCGATCAGCGGCAGGGCCGAACGCGCATGCGCTGCCGCCTTCGCCGGCGCGCTTTCCAGGAAATAGCGCGCAATCCACGGCAGCGTTTGCGGCAGCGCCCCCCAGTCGATGCGCGCGGCAGGGTTGGCGCCGACGATCGTGCGCAAGATCGTGCCGATATCGCGTGGAAACGTATAGAGCTCGACGGACGCGCGCTCGATCAGCCCGGCGTTGCCGTAGCTCGTCTCGCGCCCCGCCGCGCCCGCCCGGTCGATGAGCGCGACATCGCGCCCGCGCGCTTGCAGTGCGAGCGCTGCGCCAACGCCGACCATGCCCGCGCCCAGAACGATTACATCCGCGCGTATCGCCACGGTCTTTCCTCCGTCTTGCCTATATATAAGCGCTAAACATGCTGGCGCGAGACTCGGGCCATCCGGACACACGCAGGAGACGACATGCACACCTGGACTTACGACACGATCTGGACCTGGCCGTTCCACGGCATCGGCCCGCTCGGCGCGCTGCTGATCGTCGTCTTTCTCGCCTGGCTCCTGCTGCGCGACCGTCGCCCGCGCGAAAACGCAAGCTGGAGCTGGCCGCAACAAGGGGCCGCGCCCGAAAGCGCGCGCGACATTCTCGACAAGCGCTATGCGCGCGGCGAGATCGACAAGGAGCAATACGAGGCGATGCGCCGCGATCTCGCTGCGCCCTGACAATCCCACTGCGCCATGCGTGGCGAACGGACAATTCCGGCGCGAAACCGCCCGGCGGTCCCTGGATGCGTCAGGCGCCCCCGCATGGACTCCGCCCGCGCGCCCGTGATAGGTCGCGCGAAAGGAGCTCATCGTTGCGAAAAATCCGCATTCTCCCCTCCATCCTCTCCGCCGACTTCGCCGACCTTGGCGCAGACGTTGCGGCCTGCATCGCAGCCGGCGGCGACATGGTTCATGTCGACATCATGGACGGGCATTTTGTGCCCAACATTTCCTTCGGCCCCATGGTCGTGCAGGCGATCCGCAAGGCGACGGACGCCCCCTTCGACACTCATCTGATGGTCGCGCCGGTAGATCCTTATATCGAGGCTTTCGCGAAAGCGGGCTCCGACATCATCACCGTCCATGCGGAAGCCGGGCCCCATCTCCACCGCTCGCTCCAGGCGATCCGCGCCCTCGGCAAGAAGGCGGGCGTGGCGCTCAATCCCGCAACTCCGGAAACCGCCATCGAGCATGTGCTCGACATTGCGGATCTCGTGCTCGTCATGAGCGTCAACCCCGGCTTTGGCGGTCAGAGCTTCATTCCCGGCGCGCTCGAAAAGATCGCCCGTGTGCGCGCGATGATCGCGGGCCGCCCGATCGCGCTGGAAGTGGACGGCGGCGTAACGCCGCAGACCGCAGGCGCGGTCGCCGCCGCCGGCGCGGACTGGCTGGTGGCGGGTTCGGCCGCCTTCAAGGGCGGACGCGCACATTACGCCGCCAATATCGCAGCGATCCGCCAGGCGGCCGAAAGCGCGATCGGTCTTGCAGCCTGAGCGCACCGCCCGGCGCAAACCGGAATAATCGCCATCCAGCTTGACCGGGGGGCCGGACTGCCGCAGACCGTGCGGCAAACAACCCCTCGGGCCGAACCCACGGAAACAGAACATGATCCCGCGTTATTCCCGCCCCGAAATGGTCGCCGTCTGGGAGCCGCAAACCCGCTTCCGCATCTGGTTCGAGATCGAGGCCTATGCCTGCGAAGCGCTGGCGGAAATCGGCGTCATTCCCAGGCAAGCCGCCAGAAACATCTGGGAAAAAGGCTCTGCCGCCAAATTCGACGTCGACAAGATCGACGAGATCGAGCGCGTCACCAAGCACGACGTCATCGCCTTCCTGACGCATCTGGCCGAGTTCATCGGCCCGGACTCGCGCTTCGTCCATCAGGGCATGACCTCCTCGGACGTGCTCGACACCTGCCTGTCCGTGCAATTGCAGCGCGCCGCCGATATTCTTCTCAAGGACATGGACGCCCTGCTGGCGGCCATCGAGAAGCGCGCCTTCGAGCACAAGATGACGCCAACCATCGGTCGCTCGCACGGCATCCACGCCGAGCCCGTCACCTTCGGCCTCAAGATGGCGCAGGCTTATGCAGAATTTACACGCTGCAAACAAAGACTTGTCGCAGCGCGCGACGAGATTTCGACCTGCGCGATCTCCGGCGCCGTAGGCACTTTCGCCAATATTGATCCGCAAGTGGAAAGTTATGTTGCCACCCGTCTCGGCTTGAAACCCGAGCCGGTCTCGACCCAGGTCATTCCGCGCGACCGCCACGCCATGTTTTTTGCAACGCTTGGCGTCATCGCATCTTCGGTCGAACGTCTGGCGATTGAAATTCGTCACCTCCAGCGAACAGAAGTACTTGAGGCGGAAGAATTTTTTTCCGAAGGGCAGAAGGGCTCGTCGGCCATGCCCCACAAACGCAATCCCGTGCTGACGGAAAACCTCACAGGCCTTGCCCGCCTTGTGCGCGGCATGGCCGCGCCGGCCATGGAGAACGTGGCGCTCTGGCACGAGCGCGACATCTCCCATTCCTCGGTCGAGCGCATGATCGGCCCGGATGCGACGATTACCCTCGACTTCGCGCTGGCGCGCCTGACCGGCGTGATCGACAAGCTGCTCGTCTACCCTGAAAACATGCAGAAGAATCTCGACCGTCTCGGCGGCCTCGTCCATTCGCAGCGCGTGTTGCTGGCATTGACCCAGAAGGGCGTTTCGCGCGAGGATTCCTACTCTTACGTTCAGCGCAACGCCATGCCCGTGTGGCGCGGCGAAGGCGATTTCCTGAGCCTTCTCAAGAAGGACAAGGACGTTTCCGCCAGACTGAACGACAAGGAACTCGAGGAATTGTTCGACCTCGGCTATCACACCAAGCACGTCGACACTATTTTCAGGCGTGTTTTCGGGCGGGCGTGAACCCGCCCCCGTCGCACGAGCGGCCTGTTTCCAAAAGGAGAACCAAATGAAGGGCGACGACAAGGTAATCGAATATCTCAATCGCGGCTTGCGTAGCGAGCTGACCGCGATCAACCAGTACTGGCTGCACTACCGCATTCTCGACGATTGGGGCTACAAGGATCTCGCCAAGAAGTGGCGCGCCGAATCCATCGAGGAGATGGAGCATGCCGACAAGTTCGTCACGCGCATTCTCTTTCTCGACGGCTTCCCCAACATGCAGAGCCTCGATCCCCTGCGCATCGGCGAGAACGTCGAGGAAGTGCTGAACGCGGACCTTGCATCGGAAATCAGCGCGCGCGCGCTCTATCTGGAGGCCGCGCAATATTGCATGTCGGTCAACGACCGCGTGTCCATGAATCTGTTCGAGGAACTCGCCCACGACGAGGAAGAGCACATCGACTTTCTCGAGACCCAGCTCGAACTCATCAAGCAGGTCGGCGTCCAGCTTTATTCGCAAAAACACATCGGCGGTCTGGAAGACTGACGCCGGATACGCCAGGGCGCAGAAAAATTGCGCCCTGCACGTCCGATTCAGGCGGCGCCGCGAAACAGGCGCGCGAAACTGTCTTCCCGCGCATGCCAGAGCGGCGCGCTCGCCACCCAGGCGTGATCCTCGGGCCGATAGATCGAGGGATCGTCCAGCGCGCCGGCGTTGACCCTGATCTGCTCGGGATGGGCTGCGCTGCGCAGGAACAATTGCGTGCCGCAGGACTGGCAGAAAAAGCGCGTCACGCGATTTCCGGCATCCGACAATTTGGCGTAGGCGACAGGCGCGCCCTGCGTCATCTGCACGAGATCGGTCGGCAGAACCAGCCCATGCGCCGCTCCGCCGCCGGCCAGATGCTGGCAGTCGCGGCAATGGCATGCCACTTGCCCGAGCGGCTCGCCCTCGCAGATGAACCGCACCGCCCCGCACAGGCATCCCCCTTCAAACTCTGCCATTTCCTTACTCCGCATCCTGTTTGCGGATGGAACTTTCCAAATCCAGAAAGGCGCAAGCGGGGCGAGGCCGGGACCATTCTCGGGCAAGCCGCAGCTTCCGCAACATGCGCGCTATCGCCGGCTTTGCCTTGAAGAAAACGGACATTCATCCCCGCCCCGACCGCAGCGATCAGGCAATCATGGCCATTTCCAGATTCCACGGGAATTTGAAAATGCTCTAATGAAGGCTGCATGAAAGTCTCTGAAAGCGACATATTGATTCTGCCCGGCCTCGGCGGCGGCACGCCCGAACATTGGTACAATCGTTGGGCGCAAAAGCTCTCGACAGCCCGGCGCGTCGAGCAGCGCGACTTCGACAATCCGCGCTTCGAGGAATGGTCTGCGCGCGTCGGGGAGGCGGTAGCCGCCGCCAGCCGGCCCGTGGTGCTTGTCGGTCATTCGCTGGGCGCAGTGACCGCCTGCCTGATCGGCGCCCGCCTGCCGGGCGTTGCGGCCGCCATGCTGGTCGCGCCAGCCGCTCCGCGCGCGCTTCTGAACATAGCGGAAGTAGACAAGGCCTTCGCACATGAAAAGGCGGCGCGCCTGCCCTACCCCTGCCTGCTGGTCGCCAGCCGCAACGATCCCTATGCGACCTACGAGGAATCGACGGAGCGCGCCGCCATGCTCGGCGCGACATTGGTGGACGCCGGCGAATCCGGCCACATCAATCCCGACAGCGGCCATGGCCCCTGGCCGGAAGGCCTTATGCGCTTCGCCCATTTTCTGGGAACGCTGAAAGCTCGGGAGAACTGAGTTTTTGTAACGACAGAACTCAGATCCCGCCGGTGCGGGAGCGGATCATCTTCGCCGCCACGATCGCCGCCGGAATAGCGACAATTGCGCCAAGGCCGGCGGCGACCGGGATGAATTTCATCGGCGCCAGAGACGGCGTCATCAGCACCACGACAATGAATATGCCGGCCAAAGCCGTAGCGCCCATAACCCAAAGAAGAAGCGCCAGACGCCACATAATCTCATCTCCGGTTCGCATTTCCGTCCGGGAAACGCCCGATGGAGCAATTCGCGCTTTGCCGAACTCCGCGCTTTGATCAAAATCAAAATATAAGCGAACCCGTCAACGAAAAGGCCGCCCTGCGGGGCGGCCTCAATCTGCGTAAAATCCTGAGCAGGCTGCACATGCCGCCAGATATCTTTGCCGGCCAGATATCTTTGCCGGCCTGTTACTTCGCCTTCTTCTCGATGGCCGTCATCAGCTTCTGCCTCTTGTTCTTTTCGCAATAGCCCTGAACAACCTTCGCGTTGCGGTTCACATAGCGCATATCGATCGTGGTCAGGTTCTTTTTCGCGCTGTAGAACCCGCCGAACCAGGCGTGCAGCAGCATTTTTGTGTCGGGATCGGCATCGACGAATTGCTTGCACGTGAACAGAGTGGCGTCGATATCGACAGCGCCGGGCGTTCCCTGCTTTGCCTTGGCCACAGCCCTCTGGAGACCGGCGAACACGGATTCCTTCGGATCGGACGAGCACCATTTCTGCACGTTTGCAATGTTCTTGCGAAGCCCCTCGATATCCACCGATTTCTCGTTCGCCTTCTGGCTGAACCATCCACTCAGCCACGTCGAGAAATCGCGGGACGCATCGGGATCCATCGCCAGATATTCGCCACACGTCACCTTGGTCATGTCGATCTTGACCTGGGCCTGGGCAGGGGCGCCAGCGCAAACCGCAGCGGCGGCGACCAAGGGTAAAATCATCTTTCTCATACAATTCTCCATTGAATATTCTCTCCGGTAAATATTCGGCCTGACGTTAAAACCTTCTCGAAGGGCAAGCAAGCTTCCCTCCCGAGGATAAATCAAAATAAAATCAGCAAAATGCAGCCGACCTGCTAAAATCGGAAAAATTACGCGCCGACACAAGGCAATTCCATCTTAGACAACGACACAAAAACTGCATAAACAGAAATTATAAATACAACACAGGCACTCAACCAGAATACACGCCAAATTTCACCCACATCGGCATATAAACAGGAGATTCCGGAGAATTCGCCGGCGGAGAAACAAGCAGAACGATCGCCGCCCCGGTCCAGGCGCGCTTTGCGCAGCATTGGTTTCGATTCAGGCGCGCTTTGCGCGCATGGCGCACGAAAAACGGCCGGACTGATCGTCCGGCCGCTCGCAGTTTCTGAACTCTATGCGGTTCTCTACGTTTTCTGTGCGAAAACGATCAGCGTGAATAGAACTCGATCACGAGATTGGGTTCCATGTGCACGGGATAAGGCACTTCGCTCGGCAGCGGAACGCGCGTCATCTTGGCTGCGCCCTTGGAATGGTCGACCTCGTAGAAATCCGGCACGTCGCGCTCGGAAAGCCCCTGCGCTTCCAGCACGATCACAAGCTGGCGCGAAGCCTCCTTGATCTCGACCACATCGCCCACCTTCACCTGATAGGAGGCGATATTGACGCGGCGCCCGTTGACCTTGATGTGGCCGTGATTGACGAACTGGCGGGCGGCAAACACCGTCGGCACGAACTTCGCGCGATAGACGACGGCGTCGAGACGGCGCTCCAGCAGGCCGATCAGGTTGTCGCCCGAATCGCCCTTCATGCGGATCGCTTCTTCGTAATATTTGCGGAACTGGCGCTCCGAGATATTGCCGTAATAGCCCTTGAGCTTCTGCTTGGCCTTGAGCTGCGTGCCGAAGTCCGACAGCTTGCCCTTGCGGCGCTGGCCATGCTGGCCGGGGCCGTATTCGCGGCGGTTCACCGGGGACTTCGGACGGCCCCAGATGTTCTGGCCCATGCGGCGGTCGATTTTATACTTGGATTCTGCGCGCTTCGTCATATGCGGTTCCAATTGTCCTGTTCTGGCGCAACGACAGGACCATGGCGCAAGCCCGTCCCCGTCGAAGCCGACGGAAACGTCTCGCCAGACCGCGATCCCCTCGCCGCAAGGGCCCAAAAGCCCGGCGAAAGAACGCGCCCTCCTCTGTTCCCGCTCCAGAAATCTTCCGTTTCCGGAAATTTCTTTGGGAACCGACAGGTGCTCACCTCCGGCGCATGACGCATGAAGCGTATGGCGCATGAAAGGAACAACCACGGGTGCGAGCACTCAGGGGCCGGGCAAACCCGGCCCAAGTGCGGGGCCTTCCTAACCGCAGCCACGCCCGAAGTCAAACCGCGCGGGCCTCCTCGACGAGGCGCGCACGCTCAGGCGAGCTTTACGAGCTGCTTGCCGAAATTCTTGCCCTTGAGCATGCCGAGGAAGGCCCCAGGCGCCTTCTCGACGCCTTCCGCGACCGTCTCGCGCCACTTCAGCTTGCCGGTCGAGGCGAGGCTCACGAGTTCTTTGAGCGCGATCGGCCAATCCGAGGGAAATTCGGATACGATGAAGCCCTGCATCTTCAGGCGGCGCACCAGCATGATGCGCATGTCCGACAGCGTGGTTCTTTCTGCGCCCTCGTAAGACGCGATCAGACCGCAGATGGCGATGCGGCCGAAATCGTTCATGCGCGCCATGGTCAGCGCGAACGGCTGCCCGCCGACATTTTCGTAGAGGCCATCGACGCCATCGGGCGTGGCCGCCGCCAGTCGCTCCTTGAAATCGGGCGCCTTGTGATCGACGCAGACATCGTAGCCCAGCTCCTCGACGGCGAACTTGCACTTCTCCGGGCCGCCGGCGATGCCGACCGCGCGCGCGCCCTTGGCCTTGACGATCTGGCCGACCACGGTGCCGACCGCGCCTGTCGCGGCCGAGCAGACAACGGTTTCGCCGGCCTTGGGCATGACGATGCGGTTGATGCCGACCCAGGCGGTGACGCCGGGCATGCCGAGCGGGCCGACGAAGGCCTGCAAGGGAACCTTGCTGTCGTCCACCTTGCGCAGCAGCGCCGGGTTCTGGATCGAATAGAGCTGCCAGCCGCCATTGTTGGAGACGACCTTGTCGCCCGGCTTGAAATTCGGATCGTTCGAGGCGACCACTTCGCCTGCCGTGCCGCCGATCATCGGCTCGCCGAGCGCCTGATTGCCCGCATAGGAGCGGCCCTCGTCCATGCGTCCGCGCATATAGGGATCGAGCGACAGCCAGAGATTGCGGATCAAGACCTTGCCCGGCCCAGGCTCGCCGATCTCTTTTTCAAAGAAGCGGAAATTATCTTCGGTCGCAGCCCCCTGCGGACGCGACGCCAGAACGAAACCCTTGTTGAGCGGCATGTTTTTCTCCTGAGAAATCCGTAAGCGAGTTTAGGGCGCGCCAAACAAATGTGCAGCCCGGATTTTGCATCGCCCGTCAGCGCCGGCTGTCCACCTCGGCGATAAAATCGCCGACGACACGGTTGAAAGCGTCCGGCTCCTCGAGGTTGACGCTGTGGGTCGTGCGCGGAACGATCCATAGCCGCGCATCCGGAATATTGCGTTTCATGAACAGCGCGGGGTCGATGCAGGCCTCGTCGTCGTCGCCGGTCACGATCAGCACGGGCGCGGCTATCCGGCGCAGACCGTCCTCCAGTTCGTAGATCGTCCGGCGCTTGAGCTGATAGCCGCGCGCAGTCAGCGCCATGCCCGTGGCCGAATGATCGGCCAGATGCGCGAGAAAACGCGCAAAGCCGCGCGGATCGCGTTCGACGAAGCGCCGGCGCGCGGGCGCATGCATGTAATCGCCTATGCCTCTGGCGATGCCTTGCGCCTCCAGCCGGTCGGCAAGCGCGCCTGTCTCTTTGAGGAAATGCTCGCGCATCGCGGGATCGGAGCCATGGCCGGCGCCCACGACAGTCAGCGACAACACGCGATCTGGATGGGCGATGCCGAAATTGATCGTTGCATAGCCGCCCATCGAGAGACCCACGATATGGGCCTGCGGAAACCCGAAATGATCCAGCACGGCGTTGATGTCTTCGGCCGAATGGGTCTGGCTGTAGAGCGCGGGATCTTCCGGAACGTCCGAGGGCGGATAGCCGCGCGCGTTGAAAGCCACGCAGCGATGCGTGCGCCCCAGACAGCCGACCGCCTGCGCCCAGATGCGATAATCGCCGGCAAATTCATGCACGAAGACAACAGGACTGCCGCTTGCGCCCGTCTCCTCGGCATAGAGCCGCACACCGCCCGATTCGACATATTGCATGGCCGCCCCTCGATCATAATTCCGTGTGGCCACACATCTTAAGGGCGCCGCGCCGCGGACGAGAAATGCGGTCAGGTCTTGGCGGCCTCGCGTCTGGCGCGATCGGCCGGCATATCGGCAGGCATGGGCGCGAATTCGGCCGGGCTCAACCCGAAATCGCCCAATACGCGCGCAAGTTCCGCGTCAGGCTGCGCCCCCGACGTGAATGCGATCCGCCAGACACGTTCGTCCGCGCGGCGGTCGACATGCGCAAAAATCTTTTCCCGCAACATATGCTCCACCCGCCGCGCGATCGCCGGCGCCGGATCTATCCATTCGACCGGCCAGGGCGCGAGGCGTTCAAAATGGGCCGACAGCAGCGGATAATGCGTACAGGCAAGGACGATCTCGTCCGTGCGCCGCCCCTCCGCCTCGGCAAAGCAGGGCGCGATCTCGGCGGCGATTTCGGCATCGCAAACATTTCGCCCGCGCATGAAATCTTCCGCAATGCCTGCAAGGCGTTTCGAGCCGACCAGCGCAACCCGGCAATGGGCGGCGAAGGATTGCACGAGATCGCGCGTGTAATCGCGCGCAACCGTGCCGGGCGTCGCCAGCACCGAAATCATGTTCGAGCGCGAGCGCCCTGCCGCCGGCTTGATGGCCGGCACGGTGCCGACGAAGGGAATGTCGGGAAAAGTCGTGCGCAGATGCGGCAGGACGAGCGTGGAGGCGGTATTGCAGGCGATGCAGACGACCCGCGGGTCGAAATCGGCGATCAGCCGCCGCATGACCGCCACGACGCGCCAGACAAGATCCTCGGCTGCCCAGTCGCCATAGGGAAAGGCTGCGTCGTCGGCGGCGTAGATATGATCGACCTCGGGCGTCAGCTTCGCGATCTCACGAAACACGGTGAGGCCGCCCAGGCCGGAATCGAAGGTCAATATGCGCGGTCTGCCCATGGCCCAGCAAATAGCCGATTTTGACGAAAAGCGGAATGCGCCGCCCTCCCCTTGCCGCCCGCCAGGCGTTAAACAGGCCCGATGGAACGAAAATCATGACAGGCGCCGGCACGGATTCCTCCAAAGCCCCCCGCGAAGGCGGCCCCGCAATCGTGCTGGCGCGCCCGCAGCTTGCCGTCAACATCGGCATGTGCGCGCGCGCCATGGCCAATTTCGGCCTGAACGACCTGCGGCTCGTTTCCCCGCGCGAGGGCTGGCCGCGCACCGGCGCCTATCGCAAGGGCGCCTATGCCGCCGCCGCCGGCGCCGTGCATCTGCTGGAAAAGGCCAGGCTCTACGACAGCGTCGAGGAAGCCGTCGCCGATCTCAATTTCGTCTATGCCGCAACCGCGCGCGAGCGCGGACAGGCCAAGCCGGTCCTGCTGCCGCGCGAAGCAATGTCGCGCAGCGCCGGGCTCATCAAGGGCGGCGAAAAACACGGCATTCTCTTTGGCCCCGAACGCACCGGCCTCGACAATGACGATGTTGCGCTTGCCGACGCCGTTCTGACCTTCCCGGTCAATCCCGCCTACGCTTCGCTCAATCTCGCGCAGGCGGTGCTGCTGTCGGCCTACGAATATTTTTCCGCCGCCCACGGCCAGATCGCGCCCTACGAGATCGTCGAGCGCGCACCGCCCGCCGACCGCGAAATGACGCTCTCTTTTTTCGAGTTTCTGGAAAACAATCTCGAGGAACGCGGCTTTTTCCGTCCCGCCTCGAAACGCCCGGTCATGCAGCGCAACCTGCGCAACATGTTCCACCGCATGCAGCTCACCCAGCAGGACGTGCGCACCTGGTGGGGCATGGTGGTCCGCCTCATCGAGGGGCCGCGCGAAAATCCGCAGACCAGAAAGCGCATCAAGCAGAAGAAGCCGGAGACTTCGGCGCAAGACTAAAGCTGCATTCGGCGGACTTGCGTTCTCCCGCAAGGCCGCACTCCCAAGAGACGCCTTCCCAAGAGACGCCTTCCCAAGAGACCGCATTCCCAAGAGGCCGCATTCCCAAGAGGCCCACATCTGCTAGGCTCCCGCTCCAGGGAGAAGCCGATGACCGAACATTTCGACGTGCTCGTGGTCGGCGCCGGCCTGTACGGCGTAGGCGCGGCCTTCTGGCTGCAAAAGCTTTGTCCGGGCAAGACTTTTGCGATCATCGAGGCGCGCGAACGCAAGGGCGGCACCTGGGATCTCTTTCGCTATCCCGGCATCCGCTCGGATTCCGACATGTTCACCCTGGGCTATGCGTTCAAACCCTGGACGGACGCCAAGGCCATCGCCGATGGCCACTCGATTCTGCGTTACATCGAGGAAACCGCGCGCGAAAACGGCATAGACGGGAAAATCCGCTATTCGCAGCGCATGGTCGAGGCATGCTGGTCGAGCGCGGACGCGCGATGGACGGTGGAAGTCGACACGCCGCAGGGCCGCAAGCAATACGCCTGCGGCTTTCTCTACATGTGCTCGGGCTATTATCGCTATGACCGCGGCTATCGTCCTGATTTCGCAGGAATTGCGGACTATCGCGGCCAGATCGTGCATCCGCAGGCATGGCCGCAGGATCTCGATTACAAGGACAAGCGCGTCATCGTCATCGGCTCGGGCGCCACCGCCATGACCATCGTGCCGGAAATCGCCAGGACCGCCGCGCATGTGACGATGGCGCAGCGCTCGCCGACCTATGTCGTCGCCCGCCCCTCGAAAGATTCCGTCGCCGACTGGCTGCGCGCAACCTTGCCGGCCGGCGCCGCCTATCGGCTCGCGCGCTGGAAGAACGTGCTGTTTGGCATGTATTTCTACAATCTCTGCAAGCGCAAGCCGGACAAGGTGAAGGCCTATCTCCTGAAACTCGTGCGCGAGCAATTGCCTGCGGGCTACGATGTCGAAAAGGATTTCACGCCGCGCTACAATCCCTGGGATCAGCGGCTGTGCCTCATCGCCGACGGCGACCTCTTCGGCGCGATCCGCGAAAATCGCGTGAGCGTTGCAACCGGCGAGATCGAGCGCTTCACGCAAACGGGCCTGCGCCTTGCAGGCGGACGCGAGATCGAAGCCGACATCGTCGTGACGGCCACCGGCCTCGAATTGCAAATGCTCGGCGGCGCGAGCCTTGTCGTCGACGGCCGGAAAGTCGAGCCCGGCAAGACGCTCAACTACAAGGGCATGATGTTTTCGGATGTGCCCAACATGGCCGCGACCTTCGGCTACACCAACGCCTCCTGGACATTGAAGGCAGATCTCATCGGCCAGTATGTATGCCGCATTCTCAATCTGATGGATGCGAAGGGACAGAAGATCGTAGTCCCGCACAACGACGACCCCGACATGCCGACCGAGCGCTTCGTCGATTTTTCCAGCGGCTATTTCCAGCGCGTGATCGACCAATTGCCGAAACAGGGCGCGCGAAAACCATGGAAGCTCCACCAGAACTACGCCAAGGATCTATTGGCCCTGCGCTATGGAACGGTCGAGGACGGCGTGCTCGGATTCTCCAATCCGCCGGCTGCGGCCGCTGTAGGAAAAGAGATGGAGACTGCGTAGATCGTCTCCCGCCGCGTTACCGCATGTTCTCCTTCACCGTCTCGATCAATTGCTTCAGCGTGAACGGCTTCGGCATAAAACCGAAGTCCTCGCCTTCCGGCAGGTTCTTGGAGAAGGCTTCTTCCGCATAGCCCGAGACGAAGATGACCTTCGCCTTGATGCCGCGCTTGCGCAATTCGCCGAACATGGTGGGGCCGTCCATTTCCGGCATGACCACATCGGACACGATGAGATCGACCTTGCCGTCGTTCTCGGCCACCACTTCGAGCGCTTCGGCGCCGCTGGCCGCCTCCAGAACCGTATAGCCGCGCGCAGCAAGCGCGCGCGAGCCGAAAGCGCGCACAGCCTCCTCGTCTTCCACCAGCAGGATCACGCCGTGCCCGGTCAGGTCTGCGGCAGGCTTGGCCGCCTCCGCCTTTGGCGCGATTTCGGCTTCGACGGGAATATGACGCGGCAGGAAGATGCGGAACGTCGTGCCCTCGCCGACGACGGAATCGACAAACACGAAGCCGCCGGTCTGCTTGACGATGCCATAGACCATGGAAAGGCCGAGGCCCGTGCCCTTGCCGACTTCCTTGGTCGTGAAGAAAGGCTCGAAAATCTTTTCCTTCAGCTCGGGCGGAATGCCCGTGCCGCTGTCTGCGACTTCGAGCAGCACATATTCGGCCGGCGCCAGTTGCGGCTCCTTGAAGGCCGCGCATTCGGCCTGAGCCACATTGGTCGTGCGCAGCGCGATTTTGCCCCCCTCGGGCATGGCGTCGCGCGCATTGACGACAAGATTGACCACGACCTGTTCGAGCTGGTTGAGGTCGGCCTTGACGAGCCAGAGATCGCGGCCATGCTTGAGTTCAAGCGCAACCTTTTCGCCCGCCAGCCGCCGCATGAGCATTTGTAGATCCGACAGCATGTCGTCGACCTGCAACACTTGCGGACGCAGCGTCTGGCGACGCGAAAAAGCCAGAAGCTGGCGCACGAGACCGGCGGCGCGATTGGCGTTCTGCTTGATCTGCATGATGTCCTGGAAGGACGGATCGGTCGGCCGGTGATTGGCGAGCAGGAGGTCGGAATAGCCGATGATGGCGGTCAGCACATTGTTGAAATCGTGCGCGACGCCGCCGGCAAGCTGGCCGATGGCCTGCATCTTCTGCGATTGCGCGAAATTCTCCTGCAAGGTGCGGTGTTCGGTCGTGTCCAGCGCGTAAAGCATCACGCAGTCGGCCTCGCCCACATCTTCGGCCGGCGCAAAGAACAGGCGCGCCGCCGTGCCGCCCTCCACGCCAATGTCGATGGGCGCGGGATCGGCGATGCCCGCAAGCGTCGCCTCGATGGCGCCGCGCACTGCGCCTGCATCGCGCTCGGGCAGGCTGGCAAAGATCGAGCGCGCGGAATCGGCGCCCTTCAGCGCGGCGGGCATGAGCTTGGCGAGCGCGGCGTTGGAGCGTTTCACCTGGCCCTGCGCGTCGAGCACTGCGATCGCCATTGGCGTCGAATTGAAGAAGCGCGCAAACCGCGCCTCCGCCGCGCGCAAATCTTCCGGCGGCGCCTCCTCGTCGGTCCTGTTGAGAACGAGCGTGCGCGAAGGGCCGGGCTGCCCGTCGCTGGAAAAGGCGATGCGATGCACGAGACGGACGGGCAGGCGCTGACCGCCGCGCCGCTTGAGATCGACGTCGATCTGCTCGGTGTGCACTTCGCCCGGCCCGCCCGCAACCACCTCCAGCAACGCCGAGCCGGCGCCTGCGACAAGCTGCGACAAATTCATGCCGCCGGAGCCGACCTGGGCGAGATCGTAATCGAGCCAGCCGGCAAGCGTGGCGTTCATGAAGGTGATGACGCCCTTCTGGTCGGCGGCGAAAAAGCCGGCCGGCGCATGATCCAGGAAATCGATGACGTTCTGCAATTCCTGAAACACGTTCTCGTGCCGCTCGCGCTCGCGCGTGATATTGGCGATCGTCCACAAGGTGGCGCGCTTGGCGCCGAGCCGGTCGAGCGGGCGCACGCGCACACGGTACCAGCCGACCCCGGATTGTCCCGCAAGCGGCGTCGCCAGCCGCACCTCCTCGGTCGCATTGCGGTTTTCGCGGGCGGCCTGGGCCAGCCGGTAGATGGATTCGGAAACTTCCGGCGCGCCGGAAAAAAGGCGCTCGATAGTGCGCAGGTCGGCAAGGCCGTGCGCGCCCGACAGGGTGAGATAGGCCTCGTTGGCGTAGATGACGCGCGAATCGCCCTCGGTGACCAGAAGCGCGTCCGACCCCGTATCGGCGATCACCTTGGTGATGTCGTTCTTGACCGACTGGCCGGAAAACTGAAGGAAGCCCACGGCATAGGCGAAAAGCGCGAAAACGCCGAGCATGGCCAGAAACGCCAGAAGCGCCATGATGAGGCGGTTGGCGTGCTCCTGCGGCAGGAAGGAGAAGGCGGCCGCCGCCGCCACCAGCGCAGCCGCCAGCGCCAGCACCAGCCCCGGACTGCCGGTGCGCTCGCTTCGGTCGATGGCGGTGATCGGGGTCTCGCTCATAAACGACGGTCTTCTACGGCGGCGTAGCCCTGAAATCCATGGAAACGGGCCGATTCGCAAGAGGGTGGCGCGAACGGCGCGGCAAAGCAATCGCCTGCCGGACCGCCCGCCTTCCTATGCGCACAGGATCGTTAACCATGCATTAACCTTCTCCCCGGAAATGCCCGTCGCCATGTTATTGTTCGGTCTGCGCGTTTCTCAGATGCGTACGGATTGTTCGAGATCACGGGTTCCATGAGTACATTTCTGGCGGACAAGCCTTGGTGGGCCGGCTTCCTCATCGCAGCGGTCCTCATTCTTTTGGGCCTCGCCCTCGTCACGGTCATCTACCGCGCCCTGCGCGGCAACCGGATTCGCGCGAGTTCCGGCCGCGGGCGCCAGCAGCGCCTGGGCGTCGTCGACACGCATGAAATCGGCGGCGACCGCCAACTCGTGATCGTGCGCCGCGACAATGTCGAGCATTTGATCATGATCGGCGGCCCCAACGATCTCGTGATCGAGCCCGTCATCGTGCGCGGCGAGGCCCGCGCGCCCCGCGAGCGCGACGCAGGCTCACGCCCCTGGGCGAGCGGCGAGGCGCCGCCGATGGCCGAAAACGTTCACCCGCCGGCGCCCGACTCCGTCGCCCCGCCGGAGCAGCCGCAAGAACTGCCGCAAGCGCCTGTCGCGCCGGCCAAGCCCATCCTGCCGCCGCAGCTCGATCTCGACAAGCTCGCCGCCGCTCTCGCAGCGCCGGAACAGCCCGCGCCGCCGCCGATCAAGCCCGAGCCGCCGAAAGCGCCAGCGCCTGTCGCGGCCAAACCCGACCTGCCCAAACCCGATCTGCCCAAACCCGATCTACCCAAACCCGATCTGCCCAAGCTAGATCTGCCCAAGCTAGATCTGCCCAAGCTAGATCTGCCCAAGCCGGATATGCCCAAGCCGCCGCAGTCCAAGCCGCCGCAGACTGGCGGTCTGCCGGCGCGATTGCGGCCGGCGCCGCCGCAACCCGCGCCAATCGCCGCGCCAGCCGCCGCGCCTGCTAAAGGCGCCGCTCCGCCGCGCCCTGCTCTGCCGGCCTGTTTCCGACCGCCGGCGGCGCATTCAGCGCCAATCGCCG